>JBIOFK010000122.1:0-7400 GCA_044447065.1 Actinomycetales bacterium
CCCCATCCGCAACACCTACCACCACACCTGACCCATGCAGATCGGGGCGGAAGGTCAGCTGCGCGCCGCTACCAGCAAGGCCGGAAGGGCCAACCGGACCTCAGCGCCGGACAGGGCAGGGCGTTCGGGGCGAGTACGGCCGCCAGGAGCGACGCGCCGACGAAGCCGTTTGCGGGCGGGAGCCGCCAGCCCTGCCGCCAAGCGAAGACCTGCGGCAAAGGAAGGCCAGTTCCGCCCCCGGATCCCGGTGGTTTCGGCCGGCGTGGCGGCGGCCTCAGCGGATAGTCAGGCGTCCGTCCTCAAGGTCCCAGCGCGCATCAAGGCGGACGTTCTGCAGCAGCCGCCTGTCGTGGGTGACGAGCAGCAGGGCTCCGCTGTACTCCTCCAGAGCCTCCTCTAACTGTTCAATGGCCGGCAGATCCAGATGGTTGGTGGGCTCGTCCAGCACCAGCAGATTCACCCCGCGTGCCTGCAGCAGGGCCAACCCGGCACGGGTGCGTTCACCGGGGGAGAGGCTGGCCACGGGTGCGGAGACCTGGTCAGCCTTCAGGGCGAACTTGGCCAGCAGTGTCCGCACTTCAGCCTGGCTCAATTCGGGAACGGCGGCCTCAAACGCGTCGGCGAGTTTCAGCCTTCCCGAGAGCTGGCGGCGGGCCTGGTCGATCTCACCGATGGCGACATTCGCACCCAAGGCTGCAGCGCCGTCGTCGGGCGTGCGGTGTCCCAGCAGCAGTCTGAGCAGCGTCGATTTCCCTGCCCCGTTCGGGCCCGTGATGCCGACCCGTTCGCCGGCGTTGACCTGCACCGACACCGGCCCGAGCGTAAAGCCGCCCTGCCGCGCGACTGCCCCGTTCAGGGTGGCGACGACGGAGCTGGACCGGGGGGCGCTGCCGATGCTGAACTGCAGAGCCCACTCCTTCCGCGGCTCTTCCACCTCGTCCAGCCGCGCAATTCGCGATTCCATTTGCCGCACTTTCTGTGCCTGCTTTTCCGACGATTCCATGCTGGCCTTGCGGCGGATCTTGTCGTTATCGGGGCTTTTCTTGATGGCATTGCGGACCCCCTGGGAGCTCCATTCGCGCTGTGTCCGCGCCCGCGATACGAGATCCGATTTCTTGTCCGCGAATGCTTCGTAGGCCTCCCGGGCGTGCCGCTTCGCCACAGCGCGCTCGGCCAGGAACGCGTCGTAGCCGCCGGCGTACACGGCCACCTTGTTCTGCGCCAGATCAAGCTCGACGACGGTGCTGACGCACCGTGCCAGGAATTCGCGGTCGTGCGAGACCAGCACCGCACCCCCGCGTAGACTCCGCATGAACGATTCGAGCCGGGCCAGCCCGTCCAGGTCGAGGTCATTCGTGGGTTCGTCAAGGAGCACCACGTCGAACCGGCTCAGCAGCAGTGCAGCCAACGCCACGCGGGCCAGCTGGCCGCCGGAGAGTCCAGAGACCTCGGCCACGTCGGTGATCCCGGGTGCGACGTCGGCGAGCACCTCGGGCATCCGGTCATCCAGGTCTGCCGCTCCCGACGCCAGCCAATGGTCCAGGGCCACGGCATAGCTCTCCTCCGCGCCCGTGCTGCCGGCGCCCAGCGCCTCGGCTGCCGACTCCATCGCCGCCGTGGCGGCATCGCAGCCGGTGCGGCGGCCGATGTACGCGCCAACGGTCTCCCCGGGCGTGCGGTCGTGTTCCTGCGGCAGCCAGCCTACGAAGGCGTCCTTGGGCGCTGCCAAGACAGATCCGGCGAGCGGTTCATCCACCCCGGCCAATAGCCGAAGGAGGGTGGTCTTGCCGGCCCCGTTGGCCCCCACGACTCCGATGACGTCTCCCGGTGCCACCGTCAGGTTCAGGTTTTCGAAGAGGGTCCGGTGGGCGTAGCCGCCGGCAAGGTCCTTGGCCACGAGAGTTGCAGTCATTGGTTCATTTTAGGCCCCGGACGGCCGCGCCCGACATGATCCGGCAGCAGGGCGGACCGGCCACGTGTGCGGTAACCTTGCCGCCGTCCAGGAACCTGCCCGGCTACATCTGGCTGAACGCCGCCTCCGCGGGATCCGCCCCGATCCGGTTGCCAGATTCCACCGCCGAAATGGCTTCGACGTCGGCGGGCGCCAGAGTGACGCCGGCCGCCGCAAGGTTTTCGCGCATGCGGGCCGAATCAGCGGACTTCGGGATGACGATCGTACCCTGGGCCAGGTGCCAGGCGAGCACGATCTGGGCGCGGGTGGCGCCAAGCTTATCGGCCAGGGACGCTACCACCTCGGCGTCCAGGTCCGCGCCCTGTCCCAGCGGGCTGTAGGCCTCGACGGCGATGTCATGATCGCGGCATTTCTGCGCCAGCGAACGCTGCTGCAGCGTGGGGTGGCGTTCGAACTGGTTCACGGCCGGCACCGTCGTGGTGGCGCCCAGCAGTGAGTCGAGGTGCTCAGATAGGAAGTTCGAGACTCCGATGGCCCGGGCGCCGCCGGTGGCATAGATCTTTTCCATCGCCCGCCAGGCATCCAGGAACAGCCCCTGGGACGGAACCGGCCAGTGGATCAGGTACAGGTCGATGGTGTCCAGGCCCAGCGCGCGGCGGCTGTTGTTGAAGGCCTCGGTGGCCATGCCCTGCTCGCCGTTTCGCAGCTTGGTGGTGACGAAGATGTCGTCGCGGTCCAGCCCGGACGCGGCGATGGCAGCACCGACACCGGCTTCGTTGCGGTAGGCGGCGGCGGTATCGATGTGACGGTATCCGGCCTCAAGGGCGTCCTCCACGACCCGCTGGGTTTCCTCCGCCGGAACCTGGAAGACTCCGAAGCCGAGCTGCGGGATGCTGACCCCGTTGTTTAGGGTGATATTCGTAACGGTGGTCATGGGCGTCTCCTGGCGATTGGTGGGCACGGTGCTGTCACCCCCAGCCTAGGCACAACGCGGTGGATCCGCATCGGCCGCCCGGGAGCGGCACATTAGTTGACCTAGGCACCTAACATCTCTATAGTTGTTGCAGGCAACTACTTAGAGGATATATTCATGGCAAGCCACGCAACAACCAGTCCGTCTGCGAGCGCATCCGCTGCCCGCGGCGGCCACGACGCGGCGATGAGCCACAAGCAGATCCTCGAGGCGCTCACGGGACTCCTTGCCGCGCTGTTCACCGCGATCCTGAGCAGCACGATCGTCGCCAACGCGCTCCCGACAATCATGTCGGAACTGCACGGAACACAGACGGACTTCGCCTGGGTGATCACCGCTTCGCTGCTGGCCAACGCGGCCACGACGCCGATCTGGGGCAAGCTCTCGGACCTGTTCGACAAGAAGCTGCTGGTGCAGCTGAGCATCGTCATTTTTGTCGCCGGTTCGGTCATGGCCGGACTCTCCGACACCATCCCGCTCCTGCTGACCGCCCGAGTCATCCAGGGTGTGGCCATGGGCGGACTGACGGCCCTGGCCCAGTCCATTATCGGCACCATCATCCCGCCGCGCGAGCGCGGACGATACTCCGGCTACATGGGTGCGGTCATGGCCGTCGCCACCGCCGGCGGCCCGCTGTTGGGCGGCTTCATCGTGGACAGCCCGCTGGGCTGGCGCTGGACGTTCTACGTCTGCGTGCCCCTGGCCATCATCGCCCTGGTCCTGCTGCAGAAGACGCTCAAACTCCAGCACATTAAGCGCAAGGCCTCCATCGACTGGATGGGCTCCATTCTGCTCACGGCCGGCGTGAGCCTGATGCTGATCTGGGTCTCGTTTGCCGGAAAGGCCGGTTACTACGGCTGGATCTCCTGGCAGAGCGGGCTGATGGTCGGCGGCAGCGTCGTCATGCTGGCCCTGCTGGTGCTCGTTGAATCGAAGGTCTCCCAGCCGATCATTCCGTTGAAGATCATCACCCAGCGGACCCCGGCGCTGGCCATCATTGCCTCGATCGCCGTCGGAATCGCAATGTTCGCCTCCTCCAGCTACCTTGGCCAGTACTATCAGGTGGCCCGCGGGGCCACACCCACCGAGGCGGGCCTGCTGACCCTGCCGATGATTGTCGGCAACCTCCTGGGCTCCATCGTGGCCGGCCAGCTCGTGAGCCGGTTCGGCAAGTGGAAGCGCTACCTGGTGGGCGGTGCGATCCTGCTGATCGTGGGCCTCGGCCTGGCCGGCACCATCAACCACGGCACGGACTTGTTCTTCGTTGGCGGCTACACATTCATTTTCGGCCTCGGCCTGGGCATGATGCTGCAGAACTTGGTCCTTGCCGTGCAGAATACCGTGGCGGCCAGGGATATCGGCGCGGCCAGCGGTTCCGTTGCGTTCTTCCGCACGGTCGGCGGGGCCGCCGGCGTCTCCGTGCTTGGTGCCGTCCTGGGCACTCATGTGACCGACCTGGTGAACAGCGGCCTCCGCAATCTCGGAGTGCCCGCCTCCGGAGGTTCCGGCTCCGCGTCCCTGGATGTGAAGGATCTGCCCGGCCCCGTCGCCGCCGTCGTCCGGGCCGCATACGGTGACGGCACCGCCCTGATCTTCACGATCGCCGCCGCAGCCGCCGTGCTCGCCTTGATCGCCGTGCTGTTTATCAGGGAAGTCGAGCTGCGCCGGACTATTGACCTGGTCGCGACCGTCCCGGGTGACGGCACTGCGGAGGGTCCGGCTGCGGTTCCCGCCGTCGCGCGGGACGCCGCACCGGACGCCGCACCGGACCATGCTGCGGCGTCCGCTGTACGTGCGCAGACGTCGGGGATGCCCGGCCGGTCAGTGCCCGTGGGGGAGATGGATCTGGACCGGGAGTTTGAGGCCGTGCTGCAGAGTGCCGGGTCCGGTGCGGGAAGGCCGGGAATGGCCCGCCGCTCCAGCGCCGGCGCGCTGGAACAGGCTGCCGCAACCGAGCCGCAGGACAGCGGCAATCTGGCCCTGGCATCCCAGGTCCAGCTGACCCAGCGGTTGCTGGCGGAACAACAGCTCAACCTGACCGCTGCGCTGTCGGCGCTGGCCGACCACAGTACCGCGATCGCGTCCACCGCCGCGCAGCAGGCTGCGACCGCCGCCGAGCTGACGGCGCTGGCCGGCAACCTGGCCAAGGAACGAGTCCGCCAGGAGGCCGCGGCGCATTACCTCGCCGTCGAACACGGCAGGCTCCGCGGCGGGGCCCGGTCCCGCGACGAGTAGACAGCGAATAGCGGACGACGACGGCGGGCACCCACGCGGGTGCCCGCCGTCGGGCGATAACGCCCGTATCGGGCACCAAGCCCTCAGCCGGCGCCGGGCACCAAGCCTTCAGCCGG
This sequence comes from Actinomycetales bacterium, assembly GCA_044447065.1. Lineage (GTDB taxonomy): Bacteria > Actinomycetota > Actinomycetes > Actinomycetales > Micrococcaceae > JBIOFK01. Next base: position 5,237 of record JBIOFK010000122.1, read on the forward strand.
CGCCGGGAAGCATGACCTCCAGCGTCCCGTCGATCACCCGGGTCTCGAACTTCGACTGCGGAGCGGTGGCCGGCCCGCGAACCGGCTCACCCGAATCCAGGTCAAAGGTGCTGCCATGCCAGGGGCAGACGATGCACTCCGCCCCGGCAACGCGCTCGACAGTGCCCTCGGCCAACGGCCCGGAAAGGTGGCTGCACAGACCGGAGAGCACCCGCACCTGCTCTCCCGTGGAGCTGCGCACCAGCAGCAGCGGCACATCGTTGAGCAGGCGGCGCTGCGGGACGCCCGGGACCAGCTCGGCGAGCGCGGCGATCCGGTGCCAGCCCGGTTCGATCCGGTGCGGCACGTCTTCGGCATGGTTCGCGGCCGCGGCCTGGGTGAAGGACATGTGCCCTCCGAGCCACCCGCCGGCCACCGCCGTCGCCAGGCCGGCCAGTGCGGTGGCCCTGCCGTTGCCGCGGCCGGTCAGCCGGCGGAATAGCGAGAGGGCGTAGAGCGCGGTGGCGGCGTCCATGGTGACGGCGTGGACCAGACCCACGCGCTGCTGCTGTTCGTGCAGTTCGGAAAAGTCGGTGACCCCCGACAGGGCCGCGGTGCCACTGGCGAGGACACCGACTCCGATGAGGACAGCCGCGGCCGTTTCGCTGCCGGGGAGGACGTCGAGCACGCTCGCCGACAGCCACGCACCGAGCGGCACCTGTACGGCCAGGGGGTGGACCGGGTGTCCCATCCACACGCCGTGCAGCGTGTCCCGGACGGGTCCCGGCGGCAGCACCTTGCGGACCACATCGCGGACGAGTCCCGCGGCGGGGTCCAGGGAACGGGCCTGCTCGAGTTTTCTGGCCAGGGAAAACGGTGCCAGTGTCCTCATCGGGTGATCCTCTCTGACGGCCAATGCTAACCCTGCTGATGAACCGGGTTCCTGAAGCCTGTCATCCTTTGCCGCAGCGGACAAGGGTTGCGGTCAGGGTCCGGCCGTCTCCGCGCCGCCGTCCCCGCGGCGGTCCTCCAGGAGTTCCTTGCTGCGCAGCAGCCTCAGGACCGTGACCAGCAACACCCCGCCGAGGATGTTAAAGACCACCGTGTAGCCGAAGAAGCCGAGCCATTGAAGGTAGCCGAACGGCGCCCCGGCGTGAATGGCCCCGAAGATCAGCAGCGAATCGAGCACCGAGTGGAACAGCGGCAATCCGGCCAGCAGGAAGCCCCCGCCGATGGCGGCAACGATCCGTGCCGGCACCGACTCGGTCCCGTGCTGCATCCGGGTCATTAGCGTGATGGTGCTGCCCCCCAGCACGGCCAGGCAGATCGTCTGCAGGTTCATGGGAGTGTCAACGAATCTGCTGGCGGATTCGATCACCGTGTGGGACCACTCCGGGAAGGCTTTCATGACCAGCCACATGAATCCCCAGCCGCCGACCACGTTTGCCGCCAGGGTACCGAACCAGAGCTTCATCAGCTGGCCGAATCGCGCCTCTTTGGCGGCGACCGCCGTGATGGGAACCAGGAAGCCCTCGGTGAACAGCTCACTTTTGGCCAGCAGCAGGGCCACGAATCCGATGCTGAAGGCCAGTCCGGCCAGCAGCCGGCTTCCGGTCTCGTGTTCGACCGCCAAATAGGCCATCACCCCGAGGCCGACCTCAATGCCCCCGAACAAACCCGTGATCAGGACCGTCCGCCAGGTCCGGTGCAGCCGCTGGGCGCCTTCCTCCACGATGCGGTTGAAGGACGCCTCGAGCTCGTCCTCGACCGGAGCGTCGTTGCTGCCCAGCTCCCGCCGCCGGTCGTCGTCGCTCACTGGACCTCCACGCCTCGGTGCCCTGCCATCCCCCGGTGGGGGGCAGTGCGCCAAGCCTATACCGGCGCCGGCGCCCCGTCGTCGTCCCAGCCCGGCTGGGGAGTGGCACAGGATTCGCGGAACACGTACTGGGAGGGGCGCTTGCGCTCGCGGCTGGACCAGTCAATGGTCGGCCGGCGCGCCGTCGCGGGGACGTAGCCTAGGCGGTAGACGGCCATCAGCTCCAGTTCGGCGGGCACCTCCAGCAGGTCCCGGACGCGGGCCCAGTTCTCCGGTGCCTCCATCGGAAACGAGACGAACTGGATCCCCATGCCCAGCTCCACCGTCGTCAGCCAGAGATTCTCCATGGCGGCCCCCATGCTGAACACG
>JBIOFK010000123.1:0-7330 GCA_044447065.1 Actinomycetales bacterium
AAGCCTACTCGTCCGCCCCCCGCACCCAACTGGGTCGCAGCTAATGCACTCTTGCGGCGTCCATATGTGCTTTTGCTGCGACCCAGTTGGGTCAGGCGGGGAGGAATCCGTCCACCAGCCGGGAACGGATCAGGAACCGCACCCCCTCGGGTGCCTCGACCGAGAATCCGCTCCCCCGGCCCTTGACGACGTCGACCGTCAGATGGGTGTGGGACCAGTAATTGAACTGCTCCTTCGACATCCAGAACTCCAGCGGCTTCGGACCGGCGCCCGCACCCGCGCCCGGACCCGCGCCCGCGCTCGGACCCGCGCCCGCGCCTGCACCACCCGTGAGGTCGAAACGGCCCAGCAGCACGTCCGAATCCCCGGTGATGAATTCGCCGGCGGGGAAGCACATCGGGGAGGAGCCGTCGCAGCAGCCGCCGGACTGGTGGAACATCAGCGGGCCGTGCCGGTCCCACAGCCGGAGCAGAAGCTCCGCCGCGGGACCGGTCAGCGCCACCCGTGACGCGGTTTCGCCCTCAATGGTGATGGACGAATCCAGGATGTCCATGGCTTAGAAGAACCCCAGCTTGTTCTCCGAGTAGCTCACCAGCAGGTTCTTCGTCTGCTGGTAGTGGTCCAGCATCATGGCGTGGTTTTCGCGCCCGATGCCGGAGGACTTGTAGCCGCCGAATGCCGCGCCGGCGGGGTAGGCATGGTAGTTGTTCACCCAGACCCGGCCCGCCTGGATCTCGCGCCCGGCCCGGTAGGCCACGTTGCCGTTGCGGGACCAGACGCCGGCGCCGAGCCCGTACAGCGTGTCGTTGGCGATGTGCATGGCATCGGCGTAGTCGTTGAAACGGGTCACCGCCACCACGGGTCCGAAGATCTCCTCCTGGAACACGCGCATGTTGTTCGTGCCTTCGAAGATGGTGGGCTGGACGTAGTAGCCCTCGGCCAGGTCCCCGCCCATGTCCGCCCGCGCGCCGCCGGTGAGCACCTTCGCGCCCTCCTGCCTGCCGATGTCCATGTAGGAGAGAATCTTCTCCAGCTGATCGTTGGATGCCTGCGCGCCCAGCTGGGTTTCCGTGTCCAGCGGGTTGCCCTGGATGATTTTTTGGGTCCGGGCGACCGCGTCGGCCATGAAGGAGTCATACATCGAGCCCTGCACCAGCGCCCGCGACGGACAGGTGCAGACCTCGCCCTGGTTGAAGGCAAAGAGCGTGAAGCCCTCCTGGGCCTTGTCATAGAAGGCATCGTTGGCGTCGGCCACGTCGGCGAAGAAGATGTTCGGGCTCTTGCCGCCCAGCTCCAGGGTGACGGGAATCAGATTCTGGCTGGCGTACTGGCTGATCAGCCGGCCGGTGGTGGTCTCGCCGGTGAACGCGATCTTGCGGATCCGCGGGCTGGAGGCGAGCGGCTTGCCGGCCTCGACGCCGAAGCCGTTGACCACGTTGATGACACCGGGGGGCAGGATGTCCGCGATCAGCTCCATCAGCACCAGGATCGAGGTGGGCGTCTGCTCCGCGGGTTTGAGCACGACGGCGTTGCCCGCCGCCAGCGCGGGCGCCAGCTTCCAGACGGCCATCAGGATCGGGAAGTTCCACGGGATGATCTGCCCTACCACGCCGAGGGGTTCGTGGAAATGGTAGGCGGTCGTGTCGTCGTCGAGCTGGGACAGCCTGCCCTCCTGGGCGCGGACGGCGGAGGCGAAGTAGCGGAAATGGTCCGCGGCCAGCGGGATGTCCGCGGCCAGTGCCTCGCGGACCGGCTTGCCGTTGTCCCAGGTTTCGGCCACGGCGAGCAGCTCCAGGTTCTCGTCGATCCTGTCCGCGATCCTGTTCAGCACGGCGGCGCGCTCGGCCACCGGAAGCTTGCCCCAGGACGGCGCCACCTTGTGCGCGGCATCCAGGGCCAGTTCAATGTCCTCGGCCGTGCCGCGGGCCACCTCGCAGAACGCCTTGCCGGTGACGGGGGAAATGTTCTCAAAGTACTGGCCCTTCACCGGGGCCACCCATTCACCGCCGATCCAGTTCTCGTAACGGTCCTTGAACGTGACCTTGGAATCGGGCGTTCCGGGCTGGGCGTAAACGGTCATTGCTGCGCTCCTCGTACGTGCGGTGCGGGGACGTCCTCGTCCCGTACCGCGAGCGTACGCGCGGCAACGTTGCAGCAACGTTGCATGCCGCGCGGCCGGTTGCGCCGGGCCGGCACGGGTGCCTCGCTGCTAGCGCAGGTCCGTCTCCAGCCGCTCCAGATGGTCGACGACGGCGGCCCGCCGGGGTGAGCGCGCCGGCAACAGCACCAGCGCGGTGCGCCAGGCGTCGACGTCGTCGCCCGCTTCCGGAAGCTGGAGGTACTGCAGCAGCACCTCCGCGCTCGCGTCGTTCAGGATGGCTTCCCGCAGCAGCGCGGCGACCTCCCGGCGCAAACCGGCGACGGCGGGGGAGCCGGAGCGCGGCAGCACCGGTCCGCGGTAGATGTCCAGGGCCAGGCGGTGCGCGCCGCGGTGCAGGCAATGCAGCACCTGGGTCGCGTCCAGCACCAGCCCGCGCGGCAGCCGATAGGGCCGGGATGCGGGCACCAGGGTTCCGTCGTACTTGGCCAGCAGCCGGCGCAGCCGCAGCAGTTCGGCGCGGATGCTCGTCACCGACGCGTCCGGGCCGTAGACCTGCGCGGCCAGCTCCTCGGCGCTGAGCCCGTCCGGGTACAGGGCCAGCACGGTCAGGATTTCGCTGTGCCGTTCGCTGAGGTTCAGCGTCCGGCCGGAGAGGTTCAGGACGGCGGTGTCCCGGCCCAGGACCTGCAGGCTGTCCTTGTACAGCGGGCTGGCAGGACCCCGCCGCGCGGCGCGCTTCGGGGCGGCGGCCCGTTCGCGCAGCCGCTGCACGCTCAGCTGCGCCTCGGCCGCGGCCACCGCCGCCTCCACCAGGGAGAGGGTATGCCCGCCCACGGCCCGGCCGTTGCCGGTAATGTCCACCACCCCCAGCACCGTACCGGAATCGGGGTCGTGCAGCGGTACAGCGGTGCAGCTCCAGGGATGCACGACGCGGGCGAAGTGCTCCGCCCCGGCGATCTGGACGCTGCGGCCCACGGCCAGGGCGGTACCCGGCGCGCTGGTGCCGACGGCTGACTCGGACCAGTCGGCGCCGGCGGCGAACCCGATGCCTGCGGCCCGGCGGCGCAGGGCGGCGTCGCCGTCGACCCAGAGCAGCCGGCCGTGCTCGTCACCCACGGCCACCAGCAGTCCGCTCTGTGCGCCGGGGCGGACCAGCAGCTGGTTGATCACCGGCATGATGGCCGCCAGCGGGTGGCCGCGGCGGTATTCGTCCAGCTGATCGTCGTCCCATACGGCGGGCTCGACGGCGTCGGGGTTGCGCAGGTGATCCAGCGACCGCTGCCAGGACTGGCGCACCAGAGGGCGCAGCTGCCCGGTCACCGCCTGCAGGGATCCGGCCTCCAGTCCGTCCAGCTGCTCATGCGCGCGGAAGGCAAGGCGCTGGAGCTGCGGGGACGAAAGAGCCGGCGTGCGCTGGGTCACACGAACAGCTTAGCGGCCGGAACTGACAGGGACCTAGGTGCCGAGAGCGGGACAGCGGAAACCGGATGTCGGTCGGGACCGCGCCCGCTCGGGGGTCGGCCCGCGCAGAGCCGCCCGTTCGCGCGCCGCCCGCACGCGCGTCGGTAGTATGGTCGGCATGATTATTCACCGGGTGGCAAAGCGTGACGGCTAAACTGATCGACGGTAAAGCCGTCGGCGCCGCGGTACTGGCGGAGAGCGCCGCAAAGGCACAGCACCTGTTGGAGCGCACCGGCGTGATTCCGGGACTGGCAGTCGTGCTCGTCGGGGACGATCCGGCGTCGTCGATCTATGTCCGGAACAAGCAGCGGGCCTGCGGGACAGCGGGGGTGCGCTCCACCCTGGTGAACCTCCCCGCGGAAGCCCGCACGCAGGACGTCATCGCGGAGGTGGACCGGCTCAACGACGACCCCGCCATTCATGGCATCATCGTGCAGCTGCCGCTGCCGGCGGGAATTGACACCCGCCGGGTCATTGAGCGGATCTCGGTTGACAAGGACGCCGACGGGTTCCACCTGTACAACGTCGGCAGCCTGGTGACAGGCCAGACGGTGTTTCCGCCCTGCACGCCGGACGGCGTGATGCGCCTGCTCGACCATGAGGGCATCAGCCTGGCCGGGAAAAACGTCGTCATCGTCGGGGCGTCGAACGTTGTCGGTAAGCCGATGGCGCTCATGGCGCTGCAGCGCGAGGCGACCGTGACCGTCTGCCATGCCAAGACCCGCGACCTGAGCGAGTTCACGGTCCTCGCCGACATCCTGATTGTGGCCGCGGGACAGGCGAACCTGATTACCGGGCCCATGGTCCGGGAGGGCGCCGTCGTGATCGACGTCGGTATCAACCGTCTCGACAACGGGTCAATCACCGGCGACGTCGTTTTCGACGACGTCGCACGGAAGGCTTCGATGCTCACCCCTGTGCCCGGCGGGGTCGGCCCGATGACAGTCGCGGTGCTGATCGCGAACACCGTTGCGGCCGCCGAACGCATGGCCGCCGCTGCCCCGGCGGAATTCGTCGGCTGAAGGGCGGGTAGCGGCCGGGAAAAACGTCGGCCCGCGTAGTCACGGTGCCAACCTGCACGGCTTTCGCCGCGCCCGACCGGTTTTCTCCGGCGTGTCGGGGTGCGCCACCCGGTTTTCCGGCTCAATGGTGTGCAGCTTGGCCCGGCGCGGGGTCCGGCCGAACCGAACCGCACCGAGCCGGGGTCCGGCCGAACCGAACCGCACCGAGCCCAACCGAGCACGGTAACGACGCGGTGCCGGGCGACTCCTAGGCGTCGACCAGCTCCGGGTCCGTCCGCGGGGTCCCGGACCGGTCCCTGCCGGTCAGCCTGGCACCCTCGACGTCCACGTCGGGAAGGATCCGGTCCAGCCACCGCGGCAGCCACCAGGCGCTGCGGCCCAGCAGGTGCATGGCGGCCGGGATGATGGTCATCCGCACCACGAAGGCATCCACCAGCACACCGAAGGCCATGGCGAAGCCCAGCGGCCGGACCATGGTGAGGTGGCTGAAGATGAAGCCGGAGAACACGCTGGTCATGATGATCGCGGCGGCCGCCACCACTCTGGCGGCGTGGCTGAAGCCGGTGCGGACGGCCTGGCGGGGGCTCTGCCCGTGCACGTAGGCCTCCCGCATGCCGGAGGCGATAAACACCTGGTAGTCCATGGCCAGTCCGAACAGCACGCCGATCAGGATGATGGGCAGGAAGCTGAGCACGGCGCCGGGATTGGGCACGTCGAAGACGGTTCCCAGCCAGCCCCACTGGTAAACGGCCACCACGCCGCCGAACGCCGCGGCCAGGGACAGCAGGAAGCCGCCCGTGGCCAGCAGCGGCACCAGCAGGGAGCGGAAGACCAGCAGGAGCAGGACCAGGGAGAGCCCGACGACGATGATCAGGTAGGGCAGCAGGGCCGCCCCGAGTTTGGTGGAGACGTCAATGTTGGCGGCTGTCTGCCCGGTCAGGCCGATGACCGCTCCGGTGGAGTCCTTGATCGCGGCACCCTTGGCGCGGATGTCCGCCACCACCTGCACGGTGCTCGCGCTCGCCGGCCCCTCCTTCGGAACCACCTGGAAGACCGCCGTCTGGCGGTTCGCGCTGAGCGCCACGGGCACGGCCGCCGACACATTCGGCACCGAGCGTAGCGCATCGGCGATGTCCAGATCCTTCACGGCGGCGTCGGTGGCGCTCAGCCCGGCCGGCAGCGAGCCCACCACAATGATCGGTCCTGTCATTCCCGCGCCGAAGTTGTCCCCGGTGATCCGGTAAGCCTGGTAGGCACTGGAGCCGACGGGCTCGGCGCCGCCGTCGGGCAGGGCCAGGCGCAGGCCCGCGGCGGGAAGGGCGACCACCACGAGGGCGGCCACGGAGGCGGCCAGCGCCAGGACCGGGTGCCGGGTGACCAGGGCGCCCCAGCCGCGGTTGCCGCGCTGGATATCGGCGGCAGCGTCCTCGGCTGCGCTGGCGCCGGCGCGGTGCGCCGCAGCCTTCGCCCAGGCGCGGCGGGAGATCAGCCGGCGGCCGACGACGGCGAGGACGGCGGGCGTGAGCGTCAGGGCAATCACGACGGCGACGGCGACGGTGGCCGCCGCTGCCAGGCCCAGGACCGCCAGGAACGGCAGGCCGGGAACGACGAGGGCCGCCAGGGCGATGACGACGGTCAGGCCGGCGAAGAGCACGGCGTTGCCCGAGGTGCCGGTGGCACGCGCCACCGATTCTTCGAGGTCCATCCCCGCCAGCACCTGGTGCCGGTGCCGGTTGACGATGAACAGGGAATAGTCGATCCCGACGGCGAGGCCGAGCATCAGGGCCAGCATCGGCGAGATGGAGGACATGTCAATGACGCCGGTCAGTGCGAAGGTGCCGCCCACGCCGACCGCGACACCGAGAATGGCCATCAGCAGGGGAAGTCCCGCGGCGATCAGGGTCCCCAGCATGAGGATCAGCACGGCCGCGGCGACCGCCACGCCGATGATTTCGGCGGTACCGAAGATCTCGGAGACGTCCTGGGTGATGTCCTTGCTGAAGTACACCGAAACGCCCGAGGCCGTGGATCTGTTCACCACGTCCTGCACCTGCTGGCGGACGGCCGGGCTGATCGCGCTGATGGGGGTGCTGAACTGAACCTGGGCGATGGCGGCATGACCATCGGCCGAGACGAAACGCAGTCCCTTCGAGGCCTCGCTCTGGCGTTTGCCGAGGTCCAGCTGCGTCTGTTTGGCCGCAAGCTGCGCCACGCCGTCGTCGTACTTTGCCTTGTTCTGTGAGTACGCGCTCTGGCCGGCCGCGAGCTGGTCCGGGGAAGCGCCGCCGGCCGCTGCGGCGGCCAGCCGGGCCGCCGCTGCGTCCAGCTGCGGTTTGGACGCGTCCAGTTGGGCCTTGGCGGCGTCCAGCTGGGACTGGCCCGCGGCCAGTTTGGCGCCGGCGTCGTCCAGGCTCTGCTGGGTGCTGAACGGATCCACGGTGGACTGAACGTCGGGGACGTCCTTCAATGCGGTGAGGGATGAGGAAATGGCCGTCTGCTGCGCCGCCGTGATCGCGGCTCCGTCCGCCCCGGTGAAGACGATGCTGCCCGAGCCGCCGGCGGACTTCGGCAGGTCCTTCTGCAGCTTGTCCAGCATGAGCTGGGTTTCGGTACCGGGGATCTGGAAATTATTGGACATCTGGCCGTGGAACAGGGCCGCGGATCCGCCGACCAGGAGCACGATCAGGGCCCAGGCGGAGATCACCAGCCAGTGCCGGCGGTAGGAGAAGCGGCCTAGACGATAGAG
>JBIOFK010000124.1:0-7310 GCA_044447065.1 Actinomycetales bacterium
GTACTTGTTCTGGATCTGGTAGATGCTCAGCGGCAGGTCCTTGTAGGAACTGTAGAGATCCTTCACCAGCAGGGTGAACATTTCCTCGTGGGTGGGGGCAAGCAGATAGTCGGCCCCCTTGCGGTCCTGCAGCCTGAAGATCCCGTCACCGTACTCGGTCCAGCGGTTCGTCGCCTCGTATGGTTCCTTCGGCAGCAGTGCCGGGAAATGCACTTCCTGGGCGCCGATGGCATCCATCTCCTCGCGCACGATCGCTTCGACCTTGCGCAGCACGCGCAGCCCCAGCGGCAGCCAGGTGTAGATTCCCGGGGCGGCACGGCGGATATAGCCGGCCCTGAGCAGCAGCCTGTGGCTGGCCACTTCCGCATCCGCGGGGTCTTCGCGCAGGGTGCGCAGGAACAGGGTGGAAAGGCGAAGGACCACGCGGAGTATCCGTTTCTCGATCAGAGGCTGTCTTGAGTCAGATACCAATCTACCGGCATCCCGCTCCGGCCTATGGACTGCGCGGCTCCCGTGGTCTATCTTAAATTCATCAACCGGTGAATTGTTGGCCGGCAGACCGGCAGGAGGCTCCCATGTCCCACATCGCGGGTTCGTCCCAGGCACCATCCCGCCGCGCGGCGGACCGCTCCGCCGCGCCACCGGACCGGCAGGCGCCGCCGGGACCGGTCCACGCCGCCGTCGACGTCTCCGACCTGGTCATCCGGCGGGCGAAGACCACCGTGCTCGACGGCATCAGCTTCGGCATTCCCACCGGCCGCATCACCGGGCTGCTGGGGCCCTCGGGCAGCGGCAAGACGACGCTGATGCGCGCCATCGTCGGGGTCCAGAACGTCACGGCGGGCACGGTCACCGTGCTGGGCCATCCCGCCGGATCCCCCGAACTGCGCCGGGAGGTGGGATACGTGACACAGGCGCCCAGCGTGTACAAGGACCTCAGCGTGGAGGACAACGTCCGCTATTTCGGTGCCATGCACGGCCGCACCCGCGCCGAGGCGCGCGCGGCGGTGGCCGCCGTCGGCCTCGCGGACATAGCCAAGCGCAAGACCCTCGATCTCTCCGGCGGCCAGTTCAGCCGGGTATCGCTGGCCTGCGCGCTCGTCTCCTCACCCAGGCTGCTGATCCTGGACGAGCCCACGGTGGGGCTGGACCCGGTACTCCGGGCGGACCTCTGGGAGCAGTTCGCCCGGCTGGCCGGGGACGGGACCACCCTGATTGTCTCCTCCCACGTGATGGAGGAAGCGAGCCACTGCGACACCCTCCTGCTCCTGCGCGCCGGCCGGCTGCTGGCCCAGCTGACGCCTGCCCAGCTGCGCGAGCGCGGCAACTCCCCCGACCTAGAGCTGGCATTCCTGCACCTGATCCAGGACGCGGAGAAACTGGCCGGGGAGGTACGGTCATGAACGTCAGGATGATGCTGGCGACGGCGCTGCGCGTCCTGGCCCAGCTGCGCCGGGATCCGCGCAGCATCGGCCTGATCCTGGTGGTGCCGGCCGTGCTGCTGGCCTTCTTCTACTACCTCTTCGACAACGAGGTCCTGCCGCCGGGGGTCCCGCGGACGTTCGATCGGGCGGGGCTGATCATGCTGGCCATCTTCCCGTTCGTCGTGATGTTCCTTGTCACCTCCATCACCATGCTCAGGGAACGCACGTCCGGGACGCTGGAGCGGCTGCTGACCACCCCCATCCACAAGGCCGACCTGCTGTTCGGCTACGCGCTGGCCTTCTCGCTGATGGCGGCGCTGCAGGCGCTCGTGTCCACCGCCGTCGCCTATTGGGTGTTCGGGCTCAATATCGTCGGCAGTCCCTGGCTGGTGATCCTGATCGCGGTGCTGAATTCCGTGCTGGGGGTGGCCCTGGGCCTGCTCGCCTCGGCCTTTGCCCGAACGGAATTCCAGGCGGTCCAGTTCATGCCGGTCATCGTGGTCCCGCAGATCCTGCTGTGCGGTCTGTTCGTCGCCCGGGACGCCATGAACGGCGTCCTGCACGCGATCGCCAATGTCCTTCCGCTGAGCTATGCGGTCGAGGGACTCCAGCAGATCGCCGGCCACGCCGATGCCACCTCCACGATGTGGGGGGACCTGGTCGTGGTGGCCTGCTTCGTCGTCGGCGGACTGATCCTGGCCTCCCTCACCCTGCGCCGGCGCAGCGCGTGAATCCCCCGCTGCCCAAGCGCGGACGGCGCAGCGGAGCGGCGAGCAGCCGGGACACCATCCTCTCGGCGGCCCGCAGGCTCTTCGCCGAGCAGGGCTACGACGCGACGTCCCTGCGCCAGGTGGCCCGGGAGGCGGGCGTCGATGCCGCCATGATCCACCACTTCTTCGCCGGCAAGGACGCCCTCTTTTCGGACTGCGTGCAGCTGCCCGCCGACCCCGCCGTGGTGTTGGCGGACGTCGTCGCCGTGCCGCCCGCGCAGCGCGGGGAGGCCATGGTCCGCCGTCTGCTGGACCTCTGGGATTCACCGGCCCGCACGGCGCTGCTGGCACTGGTCCGGGGGGCCCTGACCTCCCGGACCCAGGCTGCACTGCTGCGGGAGGTGCTGAACCGGAGGATCGTCGGGGTGGCCGTGGCGGACCTGGAGGGGACGGCCTCGGAGCGGTCCCTGCGCGGATCGCTCGTGGCCAGCCAGATCATGGGGCTCATGGTGGGCCGGTACGTGCTGCGTCTTGAACCGCTGGCCAAGGCCACGCACGACGACGTCGCCCACCTTGTGGGGCCGGTCATCCAGCGCTATCTGACCGGTCCGTTGGATGACCGGGAGGCGCCGGACCACGGCGATCGGGGGATCGGCTAGAACAAGACGGTGGCGAACGTGCCGACCTGGCTGAAGCCGACCCTGCTGTAGGTTGCGCGGGCGCGGGCGTTGTAGTCGTTGACGTACAGGCTCGTTACCGGCGCAACATCCAGCGCCAGCTGGACGACGGCGGCCATATAGGCCGCGCTGAGGCCCTGCCCCCGGTATTCGGGCGCCAGCCAGACCCCCTGGATCTGGCTCACCTGGCGGGAGACGGCGCCCAGATCGGCCTTGAAGATGACCCGCCCGAGCGGATCGAGATGGCTGAACGAATGGCCCTGCCGGATCAGTGCAGCAACGCGGCGGCGGTAGCTCTCGTCGCCGCCGAGGAAGGGAGAGTAGCCGACCTCTTCTTCGAACATGGCTGCGGCGGCCGGCAGGATCTCGGCGTAGTCGTCACTGTGGCTTGGCCGCAGGCCCGGGTGTCCCGGCAGGGCCGGCCGGTTCCTGGCCTCCAGCAGCGGCTGGTTGGCCCGGACCTCCAGGCATGCCGCACCCAGGTCGGCCATGGCCCGGTAGATGCCCAGCACGGCGTCGGCAGGCCCGAAGATGGACGCGATCCGGCGCTGGGAGGACACGATCCACTGGCCGAAGTGGACGGCCTGATCCGCCGTCACCCCGACGGGCACGACGTTCGCGCCGATCCAGCAGGCGCTGGCCAGGGCGCCGTCGGCGGTGAAGCAACCCAGCACAATGGCGCCCGTGACGGGCGGGACGGCGGTGCCGCTGCCCTCCAGCTGGGAGGCGACGAAGACATTGGCGACCGGGTCCAGTGCCGTCAGGTCCCGTAGCGCAGCGGTGTCCTCGTGGACCAGGTTCCGGAAGGTGAATCCCCCGGTGTCGCTACGAGACGCTAACCACGGGGCTACCTTTGACAGCATCTTCGCCATCGGACTCCCCCATTTCTTCGGCGATCCGGAGGGCCTCTTCGATCAGCGTTTCCACGATCTGGTCCTCGGGGACGGTCTTGATGACCTGGCCCCGCACGAAGATCTGGCCCTTACCGTTGCCCGACGCCACACCGAGGTCGGCCTCGCGGGCCTCGCCGGGCCCGTTGACGACGCAACCCATGACCGCGACGCGAAGCGGGATCTCCATGCCTTCCAGACCGGCGGTGACCTGCTCGGCCAGGGTATAGACATCCACCTGGGCCCGCCCGCAGGACGGACAGGAGACGATTTCCAGCTTGCGGGGACGCAGGTTCAGCGACTGAAGAATCTGGTTGCCCACCTTGATCTCCTCCACCGGAGGAGCCGAGAGCGAGACCCGGATGGTGTCGCCGATGCCCTGCGCGAGCAGGGCGCCGAACGCCGTGGCGGATTTAATGGTGCCCTGGAACGCCGGTCCGGCCTCGGTCACGCCCAGGTGCAGCGGCCAGTCGCCCTTGGAGGCCAGCAGCTCGTAGGCGCGGACCATGATCACGGGATCGTTGTGCTTGACAGAGATCTTGAAGTCGTGGAAGTCGTGTTCCTCGAACAACGAGGCCTCCCACACCGCGGACTCCACCAGGGCCTCGGGGGTGGCCTTGCCGTACTTTTTCATGATCGACGGTTCGAGCGAGCCGGCGTTGACGCCGATCCGGATGGAGGTCCCGTGGTCCTTGGCGGCCTGCGCGATTTCCTTGATTTGGTCATCGAACTTGCGGATGTTGCCCGGGTTGACGCGGACCCCGGCGCAGCCCGCCTCGATCGCCGCAAAGACGTACTTGGGCTGGAAGTGGATATCGGCGATCACGGGGATCTGCGATTTGCGCGCGATGATCGGCAGCGCCTCGGCATCATCGGCGGACGGGCAGGCGACGCGGACGATGTCGCAACCCGACGCCGTCAGCTCGGCGATCTGCTGCAAGGTCGCGTTGATATCGGTGGTGGGAGTCGTCGTCATGGACTGGACGCTGACCGGCGAATCCGATCCCACGCCGACGGACCCGACCTTGATTTGCCGCGTCTTGCGCCGCGGGGCCAGTACGGGCGGGGGTGCTTCGGGCATTCCAAGACTGACCGAGGTCAATGCTGCTCCTCAATAGCTAACGCGGTGACTTTTCGGGGGTCCGTTCCGGACACCCGTGCATGCAGTACCAGTGTAGGCACTGTAGAGGACTCAGAGGTATTGGGCGAGGACACCGGTGCCCGGGGTCCAGCCGCTGATCTTCAGCCCGGCGATGGCACCCGCTTCGGCAAAGGGGTCCTGTTTTAGCAGCGCGTTCAGTTCATCTTCGCCGGCGGCCTTGAACAGCAGGAGTGCGCCGCTGCCGTCCTCGAACGGTCCGGAGGCGAGCAACTCGCCGGATTCGACCTTGCCCGCAAGCCAGGAACGGTGGCTGGGGCGGTGCTCATCGCGCTGCGGCGCGGTATCCGGGGTGTACACATATTCAACGGCAAAAATGCTCATGGCCCCACCCTACCTGCGTCATAGCGGGAGCAGCCATTTGGCTGCGGCGGCCACTGCGGCGGCCCACAGCATGGACGCCAGGGTTCCGATGATGAACCGCTCGCTGGCCGCCGGCGTCTTTTTCAGCTCCGCGTACCGCCCCAGCCCCTTGACGGCGACGATGTAGGCGATGGCCACCGGCTGGCCGCCCAGGATGGCCAAGGCCACGGCCAGCCGCTCCAGCACTCCGATCATCCGGCCGCCGCGCATGATCTCGGTGCCGTCGTCGGTCATCGTGCCGGACCCGACGGCGCTCTCCGTGCCGGCAGGGTCGAACTCCTGGTCCGCCGCGGGGTCCGCGGCCGCAGGATCGAGCTCCCGGTCGGCGGCGGGGGCCGGCGGTCTCCGGTCCGACTTGGACCGCTTAGCGGCGCGGACATCGGATTCACGGGCCAGGCGCAGGACCCCGGCCGTCACCGGCCAGCCGAGGAATCCGGCGGCCGCGAGAGTCAGGACGATCCATACAACGGCCATGGTTCCCCTCCTCCGATTCTGTTCTCCGACCTCCGGTGCCGGCGTGTGCCCAGCCTAGCGAAGAGCACCGACACCGATGGAATCAGGGCAGCGAACCGCCCGCGGCAAACTCCAGGAGCAGTTCGCTGGCGGCACGGCCGGCATGTTCTTCCTGCCAGCCCGAGCGCAGCACGGCCTTACTGACCGCCTGCGGACTGATGCCCAGCACCCCCGCGACCGCAGCCTGCTGTCCGCGGACGCCGGGCTGGAGCAGGTCCAGCACCCGCCACTCGGCCGTGCTGCGGTCCATGACCAGCCTGCCGATCAGGCACAGTACCGCCTCTGCCGCGGAAGCCGCGCCGTCGGCCGCCCGGCTCCCGGCGGTAACGGCCAGCGGAACCCGCTCCCCCGCCTTCTTGGCCCGCTCAACCGCCTGGCGAGCCGCTACAAACGCCGGTCCGCTGGCCTCCCGCGCCGTGCCGGGCAACGGAAGGTCCACGGCCCCGACGCCAACCCCCACGTACCAGTGTCCGGAGCGGAGGGCAAGGAGTGCGGCCTCGACGACGGCTCTTGGGTCCGAGAGTGCGCCCTGGAGTTCATCGCCCACGGAGCGTTCGAAACCGAGTTCGGCGGGGACCCCCCGCAGCGAGCGCAGCAGCTCAGGGACCCGGTCGAGACCCCGCCGGCTGCCGCGTTGATCGATGGTCAGGACGAACATACCTAAACCATATGCAGTTGATTCATAGAAATCAACCGGTGGAGATTGTTTCTTCACACGGAGATAAACCAGATGGGCCGGCAGGCTGGCCTAGCCTGCCTTGCCGGTGCTGCCTGAGGGATAGGTAGATGTTGCTGATGAGTCCCGACAGCACCTATCGGCCATTCTGGTCCCCGCACACCCCGGCCACACCGCTCCAGCGCCCCGGCCACACCGGAGCTGCGCTCTCCACGAATCTTCCGCCACGGTCTCCATGGGTCAGGTGTGGTGGTAAGTGTTGCGGATCGGGGTCTGGGCGGGGTCGATCCAGGGCGGCGGGGTGTACCAGGGAATCCCGCCGGTCATGGTGATCCGCCAGTGGCCCCGGTGGATCAGGTGGTGATGGAACGAACACGCGAGGGTGCCGTTGCCGATGTTGGTCGGTCCGCCGTGTTTCCACCAGGTGACATGGTGGGCCTCGCACCAGGACGCCGGGATCGTGCATCCCGGGAACGTGCAGCCCCTGTCCCGGGCGGTGAGGGCGGTGCGCTGCCGGTGGCTGAACGTCCGCTGGCTCCGGCCCAGGTCCAGGACGTTCCCGGCACTGTCGGCCAGTAGGGTCACCCCCGCTCCGGTGCACAGCAGCGGGGTAATGGTAGAGGCCGCGGCGGGACCGGTGAACTGCATCCACCCGGACGAGCCCGCATCCGCGGACCGGTGCGTGAACCCGAACCCGCCCGCGTCGGTGTCGGCCGCTGCGGTGGTGGCGGCGGTGAGTTCGGCGGCGGTGATGGTGACGATCAGCTGCGGGTGCGCGCCGCCGGCCACCGGCAGGGATTTCACGGCCAGGGCCGCGGCGCAGGCACTGACCAGGGTATCCAGGAGCACCTGGGCCCGCGACCGCTCATCGGCCAACCGCTCCTCCCGCGACAGGCCA
>JBIOFK010000125.1:0-7242 GCA_044447065.1 Actinomycetales bacterium
CCGCGTGTCCTTCGACCCGCCGCTGCCCCGCCGCCAGCACCAGATGCACCAGCACCAGTCGCTGGGTCTGGTCATCAAGGTGCACGCTGTCTATGAGACGCCGTTCTGGCGAGCGGACGGGCTCTCCGGCACGGGATTCAGCGCCTCCTCCCTGGTCCAGGAGGTCTATGACAACACGAACCACGGCGATTCCCGTGGCACCCTGGTCGGCTTCATCTCGGACGAGAAGGCGGACTACGCGTTCTCACTCAATGCCGAGGATCGCCGGAAGGAAACGCTGCAGTCGCTGGCCGCCTTCCTGGGCGACGAGGCGCTGAACCCGGTCGTGTACTACGAATCGGATTGGGGCTCCGAGGAGTGGACCCGCGGCGCCTACGCCTCCAGCTATGACCTGGGCGGCCTTCACCGCTATGGCGCGGATCAGCGCAAGCCGGTCGGTCCCATCTACTGGTCCTCCTCCGACCTGGCCGCCGAGGGCTACCAGCACGTCGACGGCGCGGTCCGGATGGGTCAGTACACGGCAGCCAAGATCCTCGCGGCCGACTCGGAATAACCGCGGACCCGCCGCGGCGACTGCTGTCCCCGTCGTTGGCCAGGTTGCCGGTATTTTCGGCTGGCGGCCGGCATATTGAAAAAACGAAACGTGCATGCGATGCGGGCAGCGCCATAACTGCCTGCATTGCATACACGTTTTAGTTCGGGCTATTAACCCGGCTAGCTCTTGGGCCGGCGGGTGGACTCCCGTTCCTTGGCCAGCTTGGCTTCCTCGCGGGCCTTGGCATGGACCGAGCGCTCGGTGACCAGCCACGCCGGGGGGGCCTGCAGCAGCGCGGTGATCTCCGCCGTCGTCAGCGCTTCCTTGATCCCGGCCCGGGTCAGGCCACCGATGGAGACGTTCAGTTTCTGCGCAACGATCGGACGCGGGTGCGGCCCGCTGCGGCGCAACTCCACCAGCCACTGGGGCGGGTCCTCCTGCAACGCCTTGAAGTCCTCGCGGGAGATCGCGCTTTCCTGGAACTCCGCGGGCGCGGCCGGCAGGTAGATGCCCAGCTTCTTGGCGGCGGTTTCGGACTTCATGGACTGGGGCGACGGTTCGGAACTCATGGTTCAAGCGTAACGGCTGGAACGCGACCGCCCGGGCGGCGTGCGTTACTGTGGGCACGTGCCTGAAACCCGTGTCCTGAGAGTCGGCTTTGTGCCCGGGACGACCCCGGGCAAATGGATCCGCCGCTGGGAGGAGCGCATGCCGGAGGTCCCGCTGCGCTCGTTTCCCGTTTCCGAGGCCGAACAGGTCCAGGTGCTTCTTGAGGGTCGGGCGGATATGGCCCTGGTGCGGTTGCCCGTGGACAAGGACCGGCTGAGCATCATTCCCCTGTATGAGGAGATCCCCGTGGTGGTGGCGCCCCGGGACCACGAAATCGCGGTCTTCGACGAGGTTCCCGTCGTGGAGCTGGCGGCGGAGTACCTTTTGCAGGATCCGGAGCGCTTCCCGGAATGGCGGGATATTTCCGACGAAATCCGCAACGGCACGCGGAAGCCGCTGCCGGAAATCAACAGCATTGAGGAAGCCCTGGACCTGGTGGAAGCCGGGATTGGAATCCTGATCCTGCCGATGTCGGTGGCCCGGCACTTCAACCGGAAGGCCCTGCGATACCGTCCCGTGACCGGCGTCGCCCAATCGCAGGTCGGGCTGGCATGGCTGACGGAGACGACCGACCCGGTGATCGAGGAGTTCATCGGCGTCGTCCGGGGCCGGTCCGCCCAGAGCTCGCGGCAACCGTCGGTCCAGGCCAAGCAGGACGCCGCACCCAAGAAGGTCCGGGGGGAGAGGACCGCCGGTGCCAAGGGCAGCGG
Source organism: Actinomycetales bacterium (assembly GCA_044447065.1). Lineage (GTDB taxonomy): Bacteria > Actinomycetota > Actinomycetes > Actinomycetales > Micrococcaceae > JBIOFK01. The sequence continues at coordinate 1,855 of JBIOFK010000125.1, forward strand.
AAGCAAGGGAGCCGCCGCCAAGGGCGCCGTTGGGAAGAGTGTCGGCTCCAAGGGCGCGGGGACGCGAAACCAGCCCGGCAGGACCCGCGCGCCGAAGCGCGGGCGCCGCTGACCGCTTCGGCGGTCGGCTCCCGCACCTGTTCCGCCTGCGTTGGGTTCCCGCCACTGATCCGCCTGCGGGAGCCAACTCCAATGCGGATCCGGCCGGGGATACCGCTACGGTTTGGCTGTTGCCGGCGCCTGTGCCAGTCGGGTCTGGATGGCCTTGGATTCCTTCTGGATCTTGTCGCCGTAACCGCCGCTGAGCGCCGTGTCCTTGATCTTCGTCGCGGCGCCGTCCCGGTCGGAGGCCGCGGCCGCCTCGAGGGCCGACAGGTCCGACTGCAGGTTCGCCGGCAGTTTGCCGAAGGCAGCGGTGTGGTTGATCAGACGAAACGCGACTGCCTGGGCTTGATCACCGAATCCGGACTTGCCCTGGATGTCGATCCGCAGCTCCCGCCGCAGGGCGCGGACAAACGGATGCTTGGCATGCCCTTGGGCGGTGGCGGCTCCGGAACTGGGTGATGCGCTGGACGGCGATGTGGCTCCGGTCGTTGCCGGGGCGCCCGACGACGACGCCCCCGTTGGGGACGCAGCGGCCGCAGGCGAGGGGCTCGGACCAGCTGCGGACGCCGCCGTCGCACCGAAGACCGCCGCGCCAAGGAGCACGGCGCCGGTCGCGGTAGCGGCAGCGCGGGTGCGCCAGCGCCTCCGGGGCCGGGATTCGCCGGCGGCGGTGGGGCCTGTTGGCATGGTGTTCATGATTTCTCCTTAGTGATCCCCGTGGACTGTCGATCCCGACGGACTGTCGGACGGATTGCCGAATGGCGTCCGGCTCTGCGTGAAAGTGACGCTTTCACTATGGCGCAGCGGGATGCGCTGCGGGTTCGGTGAATGTAAGGGCAAGGTAAAGTGTGGGCGGCGTGCGCCCGGCCGGCGCCGGCAGGGCGTTCAATAGAGACATGGAGCAACCGACGGCGCACGGCGCGCTGCCGGCCCGAGGGCTGGTGCTGATCGTGGAGGACGAGCGCGCGATCGCCGATGTGCAGCGGCTCTACCTCAGCCGCGCGGGCTTCGGCGTGCACGTCGAGTCCACCGGCGAAGCCGGGCTGGAACGGATCCGGAACCTGCGGCCGGTGGCGATAGTGCTCGACGTCGGTCTGCCCGGCATCGACGGGATCGAGGTCTGCCGCCGGCTGCGCGCCCAGGACGACTGGACGCCGATCATCTTCGTCACCGCCCGGGACGAAGAGGTGGATAAGCTCCTGGGGCTGGAACTGGGCGCCGATGATTACCTGACCAAGCCGTTTTCCCCGCGCGAACTGGTCACCCGGCTCAAGGCGGTGCTCCGCCGGACCGCCGGGCTGCCGCGGAGCGAAGTCCTGCGCGTTGGCGCCGTAACGCTGGATCCGGACAACCGCACCGTCAGCGTGGACGGCTCTGCAGTGGAGCTGACAGCCAAGGAATTCGACGTGCTGGCGTATCTGCTGGCCACCCCGGGCAGGGTCTTCAGCCGCGAGCAGCTGCTCTCCTCGGTCTGGGGGCAGGCCAGCTACACCGCCGGGCGCACCGTCGACGTGCATATCGCCCAGCTGCGTTCCAAGCTGGGGGACGCCAGCCCGATCCGGACGCTGCGCGGCGTGGGCTATACCGCCAGTGCCGACCGCCCGTGAGGGCCTGGCTGCGCTCGCTGGCGGGCGGGATCACCCTGGTGACGGCCGCCGTCGCGGTTCTGGCCGTGCTGGTCACAGGGCTGGTGGCCTTTCCGCTGATCCGCGGCGCCGCCGTCGAGCAGGCCGAGCAGCAGCTCGCCCGGCAGGCGGACGCCTTCGCCGCGACCCCGGTGGCCTCGCAGGCGCTGGACCTGCGCGAGCGGCACCTGCTGGGACCGGACAACTACGAACTGTCCACCATCACCGCGAACGGCACCGTCAACGGCACCGCGGGGCAGCTCCTGGGCGCGGCGGAGGTGCAGCGGGTGCTGGCCGGGCAGAAGATTTCGAAGACCGTCGACGCCGGCGGCGCCCAGCTGCTGGTGGAGGCGCGGGTGCTCAAACGCGGCGGCGGGATTGTGCTGACCCGCTCGCTGGCGGACGTGAATGCGGCCTCCGCGGGGGTGCTGCAGCGCACCCTCCTCGCGCTCGTCGCCGGCCTGCTGATCGCTGTGCTGGCCGGAACCCTGCTGGCCCGCCGGCTCTCCAGCCCGCTGGTGAGGACCGCGGCGGCCGCGCGCCGAATGGCGGCGGGGGAGCGCGGCGTGCGGTTGGCACCGGCAGGAGTCACGGAGGTGCGAGATGTGGGCGAGGCGGTCACCACCCTTGACCATGCGCTGCTGGCCAGCGAGGGCCGGCAGCGGGAGTTCCTGCTGTCCATTTCGCACGAGATCCGCACGCCCCTGACGGCGCTGCGCGGCTATGCGGAGGCGATGGTGGACGGGCTGGTCCCGCCGTCGGAGCTGGCCCAGGTCGGGCGGACGCTGGCGGCCGAGACGGACCGCCTCGACGGTTTCGTCCGGGACCTACTGGAACTGGCCCGGCTGGAGGCTGACGATTTCGCCCTGGAGCTGCAGCCCGTCGGCGTGGCCGCGCTGTTGGGGCAGGTGGAGGCGGCCTGGCGCGGCGGCGCGGCGCAGGCCGGCGTGCCGCTGGAGCTGCGGCTCGAGCCGGTGCCCGACGGCGCAGGGCCGCTGACGGTCCATACCGACGGCCAGCGGCTGCGCCAGATCATCGACGGGCTGGTGGGCAACGCGCTGCGGGTCACCCCGCCCGGAAAGCCGCTGCTGCTGCAGGTCCGGCTGGAATCGCCGACGGCGGCCCCCGGCTTCCCGCCGTCGGGCCCGTGGCAGCCGGGCGAGCCTGGCATCGTCGCCGTTGATGTGCGGGACAGCGGTCCCGGCCTCACCGCCGAGGATGCCGCGGTCGCCTTTGAACGCGGTGTCCTTTTCCGCCGCTACGCCGGACGACGGCCGGTGGGCAGCGGGCTGGGGCTGTCCATTGCGGCACGGCTGGCCGAACGCCTCGGGGCGCGGCTCACCGTGGAGCCGGCCGGCCCGGGCGACGACGGCGCGAGCTTCTGCATCCGGCTGCCCCTCGCCGCTTCGCGCGCCGTTCCCTCCGGGCCCGGGCGCTGATACGTTAGGCCCATAGATTAGCCCCATGGATCAGCCGGAACGAGAACGAAGGGCAGTGAAGCCGATGGTCAGTGCTGGAGAGAATCCCGGCGACAAGGAAACCGACGGACAGGCGCCGGTGCCGGACGCACCCGCCGGCGAAGACGCCGAGTCGGACAATCCGCTGGCCCATGTTGACCCGGACCAGGCCTCACCCAGCAGCGGGCAAGGCATGTTCAACGACCCGGAAGCGGACCTGCTGTGGAACCCGTCGTCGGAACCCGATGAGGCTGCTGATACCAGGGCCCAGGCGGGCTCATCCCGGGACGGGAACGGCGCCGAAGACGCTGATACACCGGAGCCGCGGGACAACGGTTAGCCACGGCTCAACCGGCCGGGCCGCGAAAGCCGTGAACCAGCGCTGCCGGCACTGGTCAGTCGCGGAGGGGCGAGCCCACCACGGTGAACCGGACGCCGCCGAACTCGCCGGACAGCAGCGGCCGCGCTGCGGCGATGGACGCCTGGACCTCGGGCAGGGAGAGCGAAGCCTGGTGTGCTTCCTCGTCGTTCCACAACTCGACCACGAACACCGTATCCGGGTGCTCGTCGTCCACTCCGACCTCGTAGGCCATGCAGCCGATTCCACTTAGAACGTCGCTGCGGCGGGTGAGGTGGGCGACCAGCTCGTCACGCTTGCCCGGGACCGCTCCGAGGGTTCCTGCGTTGGCGAATCTCATGGTCCGAGTGTAGCGGGCGGAAGCGAATGCCCTCATGGACACCGGTGGCGGGGGTGCTACATGGCCATGTCGACGAGTTCGAAGATTTCCAGGCGGAATCGGCCCTTGCCTTCCGCGAGGAACGGGTGGCCCTCGGCGAGGGCCTTGGCAGCGTCGAGGCCCTCGGCCTCGACGATGCTGTACCCCTGCAGATCACTCGGGTCCGCGCCCGAACCGTCGTCGGCAACCGCGGCGCGGGCGCCAAACGGGGCTCCGCCGTCGAGCAGGGCCGTGCCGACCTTAGCCATCCAGGCGCCCCAGGCGGCCGTTTCCTTGGCTGACTGCTCCTCGGTGAACTGGTCCATGGGCGTGGCCGGGCCGTTGTAGATATAGATGAACTTGCTCATGATGGTTTCCTTCAGTGCTTCCGGTGCGCGGCAATGCGGCCGGGAGCTTATTTGACCTTATTTTCCATTTTCCGGCGGCGCGCCCGGATGGTGGGTTCCCCTACTGCGTTGGGGGCTGCCCGGATTCAAGGATTGACTTGAGATTGGCCAATCCCTGCGCATGGCCCTGCGCGTCATGGGGGCCATGAGGACCCCGGCAGCAACGGCGAATCCCCGGGATCCGCCGTTGCCGCGCAGGGTCATTCGCGTCCCGTCGCCCGCATCGGACCACGTGTACGTGGTCTGCATCGGGAACGGGTCGGTAGTGGTGCGCGCGGCGGGTTTCTTTGGCGGCACCAATCCGGGGAGGTCACAGGTCCAGTCCGGCGTCCGCGGGATGCGCGGATGGGTTTCGCTCCGGACCGTGACCATGGTGATCCCCCGGCTCAGGCGTTGGCGGCTTGGCGGCCGGTGAACGCAACGAGTCGGTCCAGGCTTTCGGCGGATTCTTCGACGAGCGTCTCCGCGGCGAAGCTCCTGCCGCGCATGCCCGGCTGGATGGTGTTCCGGGCGAGCCCCAGGACGTAGCCGGAGAGGACAGGGGAGACCTCCAGCACCCGTCCCGTGGCGGTGGCGAAGTCCCAGGCGTGGACCAGGAATTCCAGGTTCAGGATATTGGCCACGGTCGCGGCGGGCAGGACGGCGAATCCCAGGTCCACGGTGCCGTCCAGGCCGCGGGCGTTGAAGGCCTCCAGCGTGGGTGCGGCGGCGTTGGCCACACGGGCTTCGGGCGCCGCGCCGGCGTCGTCGGTTATCTCGGCGCCCAGCGCCTTCCCGATCCCCGAAATGGATCCCACCAGGTGCTCCACGAGGGCGGCGACGGTGAAATCTTCGCACGGGGTCTGCCGGCCCAGGTCCGACGCCGTGAGGGCGGCGAGGGCGCGCTGGGCGATGGCCAGGGTGGCCTCCGCGCTGACGAGTTCGTTCAGGGGCTCCGGGGCGGCGGCCCAGTCGTCCGGCCCGGCGTCGCCCGTGGTGGCCAGCGCCACGAGCCGGCCCAGGTAGTGGACCCACCCTTCGGCGTGGCCCGCGGCCTGGTCGTCCGTGAGGCCCTCGTGGACCAGCCTGACGGTGGTGC
>JBIOFK010000126.1:0-7079 GCA_044447065.1 Actinomycetales bacterium
AAAACAAAAAAAAAATATCAAAATTCTAATTAACTTTTCCATTTGCACTCGGGCTTTCGCCCGCGCTGCCCGGGCCCGGGGGCCCGGGGGCGGGGCCCCCGGGCGCCTGGCCCGCCGCGGGCCCCGCCGGGGGGGACCCCGTGCCCTGCGCTGCCGTGCTCTTCGCCGATGCCCATAGGAAAAGTATATTCGAATTGATATCCGATTACTAGGGTTTATACGAATCTATGCGCTATAGTTTGCGACCATGCACCGCCCGGCTGTGCATTGCACCTCGCCGCTGGCCTGTTGCTCATCCGCCGCCCGGACGCTTGCCCGAGCCGCACCGCGCCCGGGACCCACCGCCCGAGCCGCACCGCGCCGCCCGGCGCCGCCGGATGAAAGCCCGGCCACAGCCGGGTTCAGCTGGCCCGGGATTCCAGCTGACCGCCGTCGAGGTCCGGCCCATTCCACCCGCCCGGATCCGCCCTGCGGTCGTACCCTGCAGTCCGCGCCGGCCAGTCCATCCCGCATGGCGAGGCCTGCTCCGAGGGGCACGTGTCCGTCATGGAGGGAAAGTAGCTGTTGATGTACTTCATGCCTCCAGTGTAAGAACTAACGCGGACAGGAACGGTCCGCTATTAGCGGGTAGATTGGTACCCATGTTGGAAACGTCCGCCCGGTTGCTGCAGCTGCTCTCCCTCCTGCAGCTGCACCGCGAATGGACCGGCTCGGCCCTGGCCGAGCGGATGAACGTGACGGAACGGACCGTGCGCCGGGATGTGGGCAAACTGCGCACCCTCGGTTACCCGATCAACGCCTCCCCCGGCGTGGCCGGCGGCTACCAGCTGGGGGCCGGGGCCCAGCTCCCGCCGCTGCTGCTCGACGACGACGAGGCGCTGGCCGTCGCGCTGGGGCTGACGGCCCTGGCGACCAGCCCGGTGTCGGGTGTCGGCGAAGCCTCGGTACGGGCACTCGGAAAGCTGGTCCAGGTGCTTCCGCCCAGGCTCCGGCCGAAATTCAACGCCCTGAAGGCGGCGGTGTCCACCATCCCCCGCGCCGCGGCCGCCGTCGACCCCGCACTGCTGACGGTGGTCTCCGCCGCCATCGGCGAGCGCCGCGTCCTGTCCTTCAGTTATGCCGGCCAGCAGGGCGGACCGACCCGCCGCCTGGTGGAGCCGTACCGCCTGGTGGACTCGGGCCGGCGCTGGTACCTGGCAGCGTGGGACCTGCAGCGCGAAGACTGGCGCACCTTCCGGGTGGACAGGATCACCAGCACGCCCACGGAACGCCAGCGCTTTAGCACCCGCCCATTGCCGGGAAAGGACCTGGTGGCCTACGTCCATGACTCCATCACCCGCTCCCCGTACCGGTTCGACCTGGTGGTGCGCATCGAAGCGTCGCCCACGGTGGTCGCGGAATTCTGGGACACCGCCACCGCCACCCTGGAGGCGGACGGGACAGGCACGCTGCTGCGCATGGGCTGGGATTCGCTCAACACCCCGCTGGCCCACCTGGCCGCCATGGGGCTGCCGTTCGAGATCCGCGGACCGGCCGAGCTGCGCGGGCAGGCCGAGGCCATGGCACGGCGGCTGTCCGGTGCCGCCCGGCCAAACGCGGCGCGGATAGACTGGGAACAGCCATGACTCTGACTATCTCCTACCCGCCCGAGCTGCCGGTTTCCGCCCGCCGTGTGGAATTGCTCGCCACCATCGCCGCCAACCAGGTCACCATCATCGCCGGCGAAACCGGTTCCGGGAAGACCACGCAGATCCCCAAGATGTGCCTTGAACTGGGCCTGGCGGACCGGGGACTGATCGGGCACACCCAGCCGCGCCGCCTGGCCGCCCGCACCGTGGCCGAGCGCATCGCCAGCGAACTCGACGTCGAACTCGGGCAGGAGGTCGGGTACCAGGTCCGCTTCACCGGGCACGTGGGTCCGGCGACCAAGGTCAAGCTGATGACGGACGGCATCCTGCTGGCGGAGATCCAGCGGGACAGGCTGCTGAAGAGGTATTCGGTGATCATCATCGACGAGGCGCATGAGCGCAGCCTGAACATCGACTTCATCCTCGGCTACCTCCGCCAGATCCTGCCCAAGCGGCCGGATCTGAAGATCATCATCACCTCGGCCACCATCGACCCGGAGCGCTTCGCGGAGCATTTCGCCTCCCCCGCCGGTCCGGCACCGATCGTGGAGGTGTCCGGGCGCACCTACCCCGTCGATGTCCGGTACCGTCCGCTGGCTGCGGAGCCGGAAGCGGACGACGACGGCGGCACCGACGTTCCGGAGGAGGACCGGGACCCGCTGGATGCGGTCTGCGACGCTGTGGACGAGCTGTCCCGCGAGGCGCCCGGGGATGTGCTGATCTTCTTTTCCGGGGAACGTGAGATCCGCGATGCGGCGGATGCACTGCGCGCCCGCGCCGCGACCAACCCGCGGCTGCGGGACACCGAAATCCTGCCGCTGTTCGCCCGGCTGTCCCTGGCCGAACAGCACGCCGTCTTTACCCAGGGCTCCCGGCGCCGGATCGTGCTGGCCACCAACGTGGCCGAAACGTCCCTGACGGTTCCCGGCATCAAATATGTCATCGACACCGGAACAGCGCGTATTTCCCGGTATTCGCATCGCACCAAGGTCCAACGGCTGCCCATCGAGCGGATCTCCCAGGCCTCGGCCAACCAGCGTTCCGGCCGCTGCGGGCGCGTCTCGGACGGCATCTGCATCCGGCTGTACTCCCAGGAGGACTACGAATCCCGGCGCGAGTTCACCGACCCGGAAATCCTGCGCACTAACCTGGCGGCGGTGATCCTGCAGATGACGGCGATGGGCGTGGCGCGCGGGCCCAAGGACGTGGCGGACTTCCCGTTCGTCGAACCTCCTGAATCCCGCGCCATCGCCGACGGCGTCACGCTGCTCCGCGAGCTCGGCGCGCTCAACGCCGAAGGTGCCATCTCCGCCGTCGGCCGCCAACTCGCCCAGCTTCCGGTGGACCCGCGGCTGGGCCGCATGATCGTGGAGGCCGGACGGCGCGGCTGCGCCAAGGAAGTCATGGTGCTGGCGGCGGCGCTGACCATCCAGGATCCGCGCGAACGACCGCAGGCCGAAAGCGGCAAGCAGGCGCAGGCGGCGGAAAAGCACAAGAGGTTCGCGGACGAGCATTCGGACTTCACCGGGTTCCTGAACCTGTGGCGCTACCTGCAGGCCAAACAGCAGGAACTTTCCGGCACGGCCTTCCGCCGCTTGTGCAAGGCCGAGTTCATCAATTATCTGAGGGTCCGCGAGTGGCAGGACCTGTTCGCGCAGCTGCGCCAGCTGGCCAAACCGCTGGGCATCACGCTGGCCGGCGGCGAGGTAGACCCGGTGGCCAACAGCACCGACATCCACATCAGCCTGCTCGCCGGGCTGCTGAGCCATATCGGGCTGTTCGATGCGCGCAAACGCGAATATGCCGGCGCCCGCGGGACCCGCTTTGCGGTGTTCCCGGGGTCCGCGCTGTTCAAGAAGTCACCGGATTGGGTGATGGCCGCGGAGCTGGTGGAAACGTCCCGGCTCTGGGCCAGGGTTGCGGCGCGGTTCGACCCCCTGTGGGCCGAGCAAGTGGCGCCGGACCTGGTTAAACGCAGCTACAGCGAGCCGCACTGGTCCAAGAAGATGGGCTCGGTGATGGCACACGAAAAGGTCACCCTCTACGGGGTGCCGATCGTGCCGGACCGGCGGATCAACTACGGCCGGATCGATCCGGTCCTCTCGCGCGACCTGTTCATCCGCCATGCCCTGGTCGAGGGAGACTGGCACACCCAGCACAAGTTCTTCCACCGTAACCAGGCCCTGCTGGCCGAGGTGGAGGAGCTGGAAACGCGGATGCGCCGCCGGGACCTGCGCGTCGACGACGAATCGCTGTTCGAGTTCTACGACGCCCGGGTCGGTACCGAGGTGGTATCGGAGCGGCACTTCGACTCCTGGTGGAAGCGGGCCAGGGCGCAGGATCCGGCGCTGCTTGATTTTGACCCGGGGCAGGTCATGGCCGAGGACGCGGCGGGGCTGGATGAGGCCGACTTCCCGAAGATCTGGACACAGGGCGGCTTCGACCTGCCGCTGAGCTACGAATTCCACCCGACGGCGCCCGGATCCGCCCCGAACCCCTCGGACGGTGTGACGGTGCAGGTGCCGGTGCTGTTCCTCAACCAGCTGGACGAGGCGCCCTTCCGCTGGCAGATCCCCGGCCTGCGGACGGACCTGGTGACGGCCCTGATCAAGTCCCTGCCCAAGCCGGTGCGGAAGAATTTTGTGCCCGCCCCCGACGTGGCACGAAGCGCGACGGCGGCCCTCGCGGCTGACTTCGACCCCGCGGTGGACGCGCTGGAACCGGCCCTGGAACTGGCGCTGCGCCGGCTGAAGGGCTTCGTGGTTCCGCCGGGATCCTGGAACTGGGACGCGGTGCCGGTGCACCTGCGGATGAGCTTTTCGGTGGTGGATTCCGCCGGAAGGATCCTGGACGAGGGCAAGGACCTGCCGCGGCTGCAGGAGCAGCTCGCCGGCGCCAACCGCCGCGCGGTGGCGGAGAGCCTGGGCGCGACCCCGCGCACCGTCATGCCCGGCACCGGTGGTGCCGGGACCGGTTCACAGCGCCCGGGACTCGCCGGTCCGGACGGCAGGGTGCCGTCAGCGGGACGGGGGCAGCAGGGGCACGGGCCGGAGGGGCACGGACCGGAGGACGCGACCGGGATCCGGGAGCTCACCGGCCTGGATTCGTGGCCGCAGCCGCAGATCCCGCGCGAGGTGAGCGGGACGGTGGCCGGCCACACGGTCACCGGCTACCCCGCTCTCACGGACGAAGGCTCCACGGCGGGGCTGCGCGTCTTCCAGAACGCCTCGGACGCCGATGCGTCCATGCGGGCAGGGGTGATCCGGCTGCTGGCGCTGCGGGTTCCCTCCCCCGACCGCTATGTCCTCGAGCACCTGAACAACCATGAGAAGCTCACGTTCAGCCAGAATCCGCACGGCAGCGTCTCATCCCTGATCGCCGACTGCGCCCTGGCCGCGGTGGACAAGCTGACGCCCGCGGAGCTCCCGTGGACACACGCGGCCTTCGATGCGCTCTTCGATGCCGTCCGCGCCGAACTGATCGACACGGTCTTCACGGTTACCGCCGTCGTCGAAAAAATCCTGGCCAGCACCCGGCGCATCAACAAGGCGCTCAAGAGCATCACCAGCCTGGCGCTGATCTCCGCCGGCAATGACATCAGGGCCCAGCTCGACGGCCTGGTCTACCCCGGTTTCGTCGCCCGCACGGGCTACGGGCAGCTAGCGCAGCTGCCCCGCTACCTCACCGCCGTCGAACGCCGGCTGGAGAAGCTGCCCGGTAACGTCCAGCGGGACGGGCTGAACATGGCGGCGGTGCAGCGCCTCGAGGACGACTACGACGACGCGGTCGCGGCCCGTGCGGCGGCCAGGCCCGGCGGCAGGGCTCCGGCGGAGCTCGACCATGTGCGCTGGATGCTCGAGGAACTGCGCGTCAGTCTCTTCGCCGTCGAACTCGGCACCGCCTACTCCGTCTCCGAGAAGCGGATCCGGACCGCGCTGAACCAGGCGCTGGCCCCGGCCTGACGGGCCGGCCCACGGCGCCCCGGGGGACGCCGTGGGCCGCTTACGCGTCGGGGACGAACTCCCCGTGGCCGGCGCCGCGCAGGGCTGCCCGCAGCCGTTCGGCGTTGGCGTCCAGCACCGCCGGGTCAGGGCTGTTATCCACCCGGGAGAAATCGTAGTCCGCGATCGAATTGACCGGCCACACATGCAGGTGCAGGTGCTCTACGTCGAAACCGACGATGGTCAGCCCGGCGCGGGCGGACCCGAAGGCCGCCACCTGCGCACGGCCGATCGTTTGCGCCACCACCGTCAGCTTCGCCAGCAGCTCCGGCGACGCGTCCGTCCAGTGGTCCACCTCCATCCGGGGCACCACCAGCGCGTGCCCGCCGGTGAGCGGGCCGATGCTCAGGAACGCCACGGCGTCGGCATCCGCCCAAACGAAGCGTCCTGGCAGGTCCCCGCTGATGATACGGCTGAAGAGAGTGGGCACGGGCGCTCCTAGATGGTCGAGTTATCCAGCACGAAACGGTACTTCACGTCGCCGGCCACCATGCGGTCGTAGGCCTCGTTGAGCTGGGCCCCGGTCACCATTTCGATGTCGGAAACGACGTTGTGCTCGGCGCAGAAGTCCAGCATCTCCTGGGTCTCTTCGATGCCGCCGATCAGGGATCCGGCATAGGCCAGCCGACGGCGGATCAGGGTCCCCGGGTTAACCGGCGGCATGGCGGAGGACGGCAGGCCCAGCTGGAACAGGGCACCGTCCAGGCGCAGCGTGCGCAGGAACGGGTCCAGGTCGTGCGGGGCGGCCACGGTGTCAAGGATGACGTCGACGCTGGCGTTCGCGGCGGCCATCGCCTCGGGGTCCCTCGAAAGGATCACCTCGTCCGCGCCCAGCGCCTTGGCTGCCTCGACCTTGGATTCGGAGGTGGTGAAGACCTTCACCTCGGCGCCCATGGCCTTGGCGATCTTGACCGCCATGTGCCCCAGCCCGCCGAGTCCGACGACGCCGACGACGTCCCCCTCCTCGACCTCGAAGTGGCGCAGCGGCGAGTAGGTGGTGATCCCCGCGCACAGCAGCGGCGCGACGGCGGCGGGATCCAGGTTCTTCGGCACCCGCAGGACGTAGTTCTCGTCGACCACGATGTTCGTGGCGTAGCCGCCCTGGGTGATCACATCGCCGTTGCGGCGGTCCTTCACACCGTAGGTTCCGACGTTGCCGTTCAGGCAGTACTGCTCCAGGCCGTCATCGCAGGCCTCGCAGTCGCGGCAGGAGTCGACCATGCAGCCGACGCCCACGAGGTCGCCGACGGCGAACTTGGTGGCGTCGGAGCCCAGCCGGGTGACCGTGCCGACGATTTCGTGCCCGGGCGTCAGCGGGTAGGTGTCTCCGCCCCATTCGCCGCGGGTGGCGTGCACATCGGAATGGCAGAGGCCGCAGAACTGGATATCGATCTCCACGTCGCCGGCGCCGGGTTCGCGGCGGTCGACGGTGGTGGCGCTCAGGCCGCTG
>JBIOFK010000127.1:0-6989 GCA_044447065.1 Actinomycetales bacterium
GTCCCCGTCGAAGGCGTCGGTCAGGCCGTCGTGCGCGGCGACGTCGAGGGCGGTGACGGCGCCGTAGGTCCAGCCCTGGCGGGAGCCGGGCAGCACGTGCGGAGCGCGGGTCATGGATTCCTGGCCACCGGCGACGACGACGGCGGCATCCCCGGCGCGGATCATCCTGGCGGCATCGATCACCGCGGTCAGCCCCGAAAGGCAGACCTTGTTAATGGTCACGGCAGGGATGTCCCAGCCGAGCCCGGCGGCGATCGAGCTCTGGCGGGCGGGATTCTGCCCGGCCCCGGCCTGCAGGACCTGGCCCATGATCACATGGTCCACGGCCGCGCCGGCCACGCCCGAACGGTCGATGGCTGCGGCGATGGCCTTGGCACCGAGCTCGACGGCGGTGAAAGGGGCCAGCTGGCCGTTCAGCCGGCCCTGCGGAGTCCGGGCGCCGGCCAGGATGACGACGTCGTTGGGCGCTCCGGCCGGGCGTGCGGTGGATGGGGCGGCGGGTTGTGTGCTCATCGGTGTGCTTCTCTTTCCTCACAGGCGGCGCAGATCCTCGTTGACGCGTCACCGCATTAAAACCTAACAGCTCGGTGCGCTGTTGTATTTCCGTCCCGGACAGCACCGTGGCCCGCAGTGTGTTGGCTGCGGGCCACGGTGCAGTTGGAGCAGGGCGCTGAATCAGCGGGACGAAACGCCTTCCATGCCTTCGGCCTCGCCGATGGCGGCCGCGGCCGGAGGATTACCGGAACCGGCCGCAGGGCGCGGCATCCTGGTCACCGCAGGCACGATCAGCGACACCAGGGCGATAATGCCGATCACCGTGTAACCCAGCGTGTAGGACTTGTTCGGTCCGATCAGGGCCGCGATGATCGGCGGCCCGATCAGCCCGCCGAGGCTCCAGCCCAGGATCATCAGACCGTAGATGGCACCGGCGTGCTTGACCCCGAAGAAGTCGCCGGCCGTGGCCGGCATGGTGCCGAAGCCTCCGCCGTAGCACAGGTAGATGATGGCGGCGAGGATGAAGAAGAGCGCCACATTGTGTGCGTGCGGGAGGATCAGCAGGCACACGCCCTGTAGCCCGAGCATCAGGGCGAACGCCGTCATCCGCCCTGTCCGGTTGGACACCCAGGCCCAGAAGATGCGCCCGCCGCCGTTGAACAGGGCCAGCACGCCCACCAGTGCCGCCGCCCCGGCGACGCTGTAGCCGGCGATGTCGATGGCGCTGGAGTTGGCCTGCCCGATCAGGGCGATCCCGACCGTGACGTTGAGTGTGAGCACCCCGGTGAGGAGGTACCACTGCGGCGTGCGCAGCGCCTCCTTCTCGGTGTAGTCCTTGTAGCTGTCCCGCACCCGTCCGGTGGCGGCCGGGACCCAGCCGGGTACCGTGTAGCCGGCCGGCGGGTTACGGAAAAACGACGCGCCGATCAGGGACAGCGCCAGATAGCCGATGCCCAGCGGCAGGAATGCCCACCCCGGGGTGGTGGGGTGCATGGCAATAAGCCACTGCGCCACCGGGGCCGTCAGCACCGCTCCGAAACCGAATCCCGCAACCGCCAGACCGGTGATCAGCCCGCGCTTGTCCGGAAACCACTTCTGCAGCATGGCGATGGGCACGATATACGCGAAGCCCAGGCCGAAGCCGCTGATCACCCCGTAGCCGAGGACCAGCAGCCATAGCTGATCGTGCGAGTGGGCAAAGGAGGCGATCATGCAGCCGACGCCGTAAATGATCCCGCCCACCAGCGCAACGGGGCGCGGGCCCACCTTGTCCTGGAGCCGGCCACCCAGGTAGCTGCCGATGAAGATCATGCCGATCGTGACGGTGAACGGCAACGACGCCTCGGGGTTCGTGAGGCCCATGGAGGTGGGCTTCTTGAGCGCCGTGCTGAACACGCTCCAGGCATAAACGGCCCCGATGGAGAACTGCAGCAGCAGCGCCGCGACCACTATCCACCATCTGCCGCGGGTGGATAGCGTACCGCCACCGCCGCGGCCCATCGCGGATGTGGCCCCGGCTCCGGATTGTTTGGACATCGTAGTACCTCTCTGTTGGCGCCCGGTGCCTTTGTGGGGCGGGCGGCGTCGGTGCAAGGATGGTGCGATAGGTGACGTTAGGCGGTGCGTTAGGCGGTGCTGCGGGCCGGTAGCTCGCCGGCTCCGACGGGTGCGGGCGCTTCGGCCGGAACCACCCTGACCAGCACCGACTTCGAGGCCGGGGTGTTGCTCCCCTCCGCGGTGCTTTCCAGCGGCACGAGGGCGTTGGCCTCGGGGAAATAGGCCGCGGCGCAGCCCTTGGTGGTGGGGTAGGAAACGGCGCGGAAGGCACGCAGCACCCGGTCCGGCTCGCCGGGATATTCGCTGAACACGTCAACGGACTGGCCGTCGGTGAGGCCGAGCTCGGCGAGGTCGTCGGGATGGATGAAGACGACGCGCCGGCCGTTCCGGATGCCCCGGTAGCGGTCGTTGAGACTGTAGATCGTTGTGTTGAACTGGTCGTGTGAGCGCATGGTCTGCAACAGCAACCGCCCCGGCGGGCAGTCAAGGTGCTCCAGCTCGTTGACGGTCAGCATCGCCTTACCCGTCGCTGTCGGGAAGGTCCGCGAATCGCGCGGTCCGTGCGGCAGGATGAAACCGCCGTCGAGGCGCACCTTGGCGTTGTAGTCCTCGCAGCCCTTCACCACGCGGGAGATGTGGTCCCGGATGGTGTCGTAGTTCCGCTCGAAACCCGCCCAGTCCGCCTGGATTTTCTCCCCCAGCACGGCGCGGGCCAGCCTGGCGATGATCGCCACTTCCGAGAGCAGGGTCGGCGCGACGGGCCGGACCCGGCCACGCGAGGCATGCACGGCACAAACTGAGTCCTCGACCGAAACGAACTGCGGCCCGGCGGCCTGGATGTCGATTTCGGTCCGGCCCATGGTGGGCAGGATCAGGGCCTCGGCGCCGATGACGGCGTGCGAACGGTTCAGTTTCGTGGACACCTGGACCGTCAGTTCGGTCCTTTGCACCGCGGCTTCCGCCGCCGCGGTGTCGGAGATCGCGGCGACCATGTTGCCCCCCAGCGCAAACCAGACCTTGATCTTCCCGTCGCGCATGCCGCGGATGGCCTGGACGCTGTCCACGCCGTGGTCCCGGGGCGGTTCGAAGTCGAACTCCCGGCCCAGGGCATCCAGGAACGCCGGGGGCATTTTCTCCCAGATCCCCATCGTCCGGTCGCCCTGGACATTGCTGTGTCCCCGGATGGGGGACGCACCTGCCCCGGGCTTGCCGATATTGCCCCGCAGGAGCAGCAGATTGATGATTTCCCGGATGGCCGGAACGGCCTTCTTATGCTGGGTCAGTCCCATGGCCCAGGTGATGATGACCCTGTCCGCTTTCAGGTACCTTGCGGCCAGCTCGTCAATCGCGGCGGTGGTCAGGCCGGTGGCCTCCAGGACCGCCCGCTCGTCAAGCCCGGCGAGGTGGGCCTTCAGTTCGGCCAGGCCCTGGCAATGCCTGTCCAGGAAGTCGTGGTCCAGCACGGTGCCCGGGTGGGCGGCCTCGGCGTCGAGCACCCGCTTGGAGACGGCCTGCATCAGGGCCATGTCGCCGCCGAGGCGGATCTGCAGGAACTGGTCCGCCAGCTCCGTTCCCTTGCCGAGAACACCGTTGACCCGCTGCGGATTCTTGTACCGCATAAGCCCCGCCCCCGGCAGCGGGTTGACCGCCACAATCGCGGCTCCGGCACGCTTGGCGTCCTCCAGGGCCGTCAGCATCCGCGGATGATTGGTTCCGGGGTTCTGGCCCATGACAATGACCAGGTCCGCCTTGGCAAAATCCTCGTAGGCGATGGTCGACTTGCCGATGCCAATGGTCTGGCTCATGGCCAGTCCCGTGGACTCGTGGCACATGTTGGAACAGTCGGGCAGGTTGTTGGTGCCGAAGGCGCGGACAAACAACTGATAGATGAAGGCCGTCTCGTTGGCCGTGCGTCCGCTGGTGTAGAACGCCGCCTCGTCGGGGGAGGCAAGGGCATTGAGCTTCCGGGCTATCACCGCGAACGCGTCCTCCCAGCTGATCGGCCGGTAGCGGTCCTCGCCCGCTGGCTTGTAGACCGGCTCCACCAGACGGCCCTGCATGCCGAGCCAGTATTCGGAGCGGGTCAGCAGGTCGGTCACGGAGTGTTCGGCCCAGAAGTCCGACGGAATGGTGAGCGGCGTCGCCTCCCAGGTCACGGCCTTGGCGCCGTTTTCGCAGAACTCCGCGAGTTTGCGGTGCGAGGGATCGGGCCAGGCGCAGCTCATGCAGTCAAAGCCGTCCTTTTGGTTCATCGATGCCAGCAGCTTCACGCTGCGTGTGATGCCCATGTCCTTGAACGCCGGTCCCATCGAATGGGTGACACCGGGAACGCCGGCGGCCCAGGTCTTGGGGCCGGTGACGCTCATGGCCGGCTTGGACGGTTCCTGTGCGGTTGGTTCGTTTGGCACCTTCACGACCTTCGTCTTATGCCGGCCGTCAGCCGCAGGCGGTTCGGCGTCGAACCTTCTGGAGCGCTGTGACTGCGCTCACACGGTATGCCTAACAGTTTGTCCGGACATAAGCAAGCATGAGACCGTTTTCCTGCGCGCCGCCCGGCCCCGCCCTGCACAAACTCCCCGTCGGCGGTCTGCCGAGGCACCGCCGGCCGGTCTTCCGCCGCACTCCCACCGGTCCACGGCCGCGCCGCCGCACTCCCGCCGGTCCATGGCCGCGCCGGGACGACAGGCGCGCCCATACCACAGCCATTGGACGGATGTCAGTATTTGGTGTAACGTAGAAGTTTGCGTCTCCCCTGTTAACTCTTCAGCCCTCATATAGCGGTGGGCTTTGCCATGTAATCATGGCGCCCGGATCCCCCACCAGGTGGGAACCGGCCAAGATCGGGGATGCGCAGGACAAGCCTGAAGGTCTGTGGAAGGATCCCTCTTGGTCGCCTCGAGCACCTCTAATAATCAAACCGCTAACAGCAACGCCAACAGCACCGATGGTGCCACGCGTCGCATCTCATTCGCAAAGATTCACGAACCCCTTGATGTTCCGAATCTGCTGGCCCTTCAGACCGAGAGCTTTGACTGGCTCGTCGGAAACGAACGCTGGCAGTCCCGGATGCACACGGCCGTCGAGTCCGGGGACCAGAGCGTCGCCACGACGTCCGGCCTGGCCGACATCTTCGAAGAGATCTCCCCGATTGAAGACTTCCAGGGCACCATGTCCCTGAGTTTCTCGGAGCCGGAGTTCGCCGATCCGAAGTACACCATGGCCGAGTGCAAGGACAGGGACGCCACGTTCGCGGCTCCGCTGTATGTCAAGGCCGAGTTCATGAACAACCACACGGGCGAAATCAAGCAGCAGACCGTGTTCATGGGTGACTTCCCGCTGATGACCAACAAGGGCACGTTCGTCATTAACGGCACCGAGCGTGTCGTCGTATCCCAGCTGGTCCGTTCCCCGGGCGCGTACTTCGAGCGCACCGCTGACAAGACCAGCGACAAGGACATCTTCACGGCGAAGATCATTCCGTCCCGCGGCGCCTGGTTCGAACTCGAAATCGACAAGCGCGACCAGGTCGGCGTCCGCCTTGACCGCAAGCGCAAGCAGTCCGTCACCGTGCTGCTGAAGGCGCTCGGCTGGACCGAAGGCAAGATCCTCGAGGAATTCGGCGAATTCGACTCGATCCGTGCCACCCTCGAAAAGGACACCACGGACACCCGCGAAGACGCGCTGCTGGACATCTACCGCAAGCTGCGACCGGGCGAGCCGCCGACCGTCGAGGCTGCCGAGGCGCTCCTCCACAACCTGTACTTCAACCCGAAGCGCTACGATCTGGCCAAGGTCGGCCGCTACAAGATCAACCGCAAGCTGGGCATCGATAAGCCGCTGGGCGATCCCGACGCGTCGGTATTGAACATCGACGACATCGTCGCGATGATCAAGTTCCTCGTCACCCTGCACGCCGGCGGCAAGACACTGGCCGGCATCCGCGACGGAGCCGAGCACGAACTGCGCGTGGAGATCGATGACATCGACCACTTCGGCAACCGCCGCATCCGCGCCGTCGGCGAACTGATCGAAAACCAGGTCCGCACCGGCCTGTCCCGGATGGAGCGCGTGGTCCGCGAACGGATGACCACCCAGGATGTCGAGGCCATCACGCCGCAGACACTGATCAACATCCGTCCCGTCGTGGCAGCGATCAAGGAATTCTTCGGAACCTCCCAGCTGTCCCAGTTCATGGACCAGAACAACCCGCTCGCCGGACTGACGCACAAGCGCCGCCTGTCCGCGCTGGGCCCGGGCGGTCTCTCCCGTGACCGTGCCGGCATGGAGGTCCGTGACGTCCACCCGTCGCACTACGGCCGCATGTGCCCCATCGAAACCCCCGAAGGCCCGAACATCGGCCTGATCGGTTCGCTGGCATCCTACGGCCGGATCAACCCGTTCGGCTTCATCGAAACCCCGTACCGCAAGGTCCACAACGGCAAGGTCAGCGACGACGTCGACTACCTCACCGCTGATGACGAGGTGGAGGTGGTCATCGCCCAGGCCAACGCGCCGCTGAACGAGGACAGCACCTTCTCGGAGGACACCGTCCTGGTCCGCCAGCGCGGCGGCGGCGGCGAGCCCGTCCTGATCCCGGCCAACGAGGTCGAGTACATGGACGTCTCCCCGCGCCAGATGGTGTCGGTGGCCACCGCCCTGATTCCGTTCCTGGAGCACGACGACGCCAACCGCGCCCTGATGGGTGCGAACATGCAGCGCCAGGCCGTGCCGCTGGTCCGTTCCGAGGCCCCGTTCGTGGGTACCGGCATGGAGCGCGCGGCCGCCGTCGACGCCGGTGACGTGGTCATCGCCAAGAAGGCCGGCGTCGTCTCCGAGGTCTCCGCCGACCTGGTCGTTGTGCTCAACGACGACGGCACGGAAACGAACTACCCGATCGCCAAGTACAACCGCTCCAACCAGGGCACCGCGTACAACCA
>JBIOFK010000128.1:0-6943 GCA_044447065.1 Actinomycetales bacterium
GGAATCGGCGGCCCAGGCATCCACGGCCGCCAATGCGCGCGGTGCGTCCAGATCGTCGGCCAGCGCAGTCCGGAGCGCGTCCACCAGCGGAGCCGCCGTTCCCGCCGGAGCTTTCACCAGGGCGGAGCGCCACGCCGCCAGCCTGCGCTCCCCGTCGGCCAGCAGGTCCTCGGTCCAGAACCAGTCGGACCGGTAGTGGTTGGCGAGGATAGCCAGCCGGATGGCGGCGGGCTCCACTCCTGACTGGCGCAGCCGGGAAACGAGCACCAGGTTGCCCTTGGACTTGCTCATCTTTTCCCCGTCCAGGCCGACCATGCCGGTGTGCGCATAGTGGGTGGCAAGTTCCTTGCCGGAAAGGGCATACGCGTGCCCGGCACCCATTTCGTGGTGCGGGAAGATCAGGTCCGAGCCGCCGCCCTGGACGGTGAAGGGTGCCGGCAGGAACCGTTGGGCAATGACAGTGCATTCGATGTGCCATCCCGGGCGGCCCGCGCCGAGGGATCCGCCCGGCCAGCTGGGCTCGCCGTCGCGCTCCACCCGCCAGAGCAGCGGATCCAGCGGATGGCGCTTTCCGGGGCGGTCCGGATCGCCGCCGCGCTCGGCGAAGAGCGGCAGCATCCCGCCGGCGTCCAGTCCGCTGATCTGTCCCAGCCACCATGGGCCGTCCGGCGCCCCGGGCGCTGCCGAGGCGGCCGCGGCGTCGAAGTACACATCCCCGTCCGGCCCCCCGTCCAGCCCTGGCACCGGGTAGGCGAGGCCGTCGGCGACGAGCTTCTCCACCTCGGGCACGATCCACCCGATGGACTCCACCGCACCGATGTAGTGTTCCGGGCCGACGACGTTGAGGGCTTCCATGTCCCGGTGCAGCAGCGCGGTCTGGTCCGCCGCCAGGGTCCGCCAGTCCACGCCGTCGCGCGCCGCGCGCTCCAGCAGCGGGTCGTCGATATCCGTCACATTCTGCACGTACGTGACCTGCACGCCGGCATCGCGCCAGATCCGGTTGAGCAAATCGAAGGCGACGTAGGTGGCGGCGTGGCCCATGTGGGTGGCGTCGTAAGGGGTGATGCCGCAGACGTACATTCCCGCGGTTGCGGTGACCGGCAGCGGCACCGCCCGTCCCGTCCTGGAGTCCGTGAGGGTAATGGCCGATGCTGCGCCGGGGAGCTGGGGAACGGGGCGGGATTTCCAAGACTTCACGCCCATTACCCTACTGGCCGGCCGTGATGACTCCGAAACCCAGCAGCAGGTACAGCACCAGGCCGAGCGCTATCCGGTACCAGACGAAGATCCGGAAGCTGCGGGTGGAGATGTACTTCAGGAACCAGCCGATGATGACGTAGCCGACGGCGAAGGCGATCACGGTGGCCAGCGCTGTTTCGCCGGCGCCGAAGGGTCCCTGCACGCCCTCATGCTTGATGAACACCTTGTAGAGCTCGTACAGTCCGCTGCCGAACACCGCCGGAATGGCCAGCAGGAACGAATAACGGGCCGCCGCCTCCCGTGTGAAGCCCATGAACAGTCCGGCGGCGATGGTTCCGCCAGAGCGGGACACGCCGGGAATGAGCGCCAGCGACTGGGCCAGGCCGTAGATGATGCCGCGGCCGACGGTCAGGTCCTTGAGCTCAAGCTGCTCGGTGTCCAGGGCGTCGGCCACCGCCAGCACCAGGGCAAAGACAATCAGGGTCGTGGCTACGAGCCACAGGTTCCGGAACGTTGACTCGATGCTGTTCTGGAACAGCAGCCCCAGCACCACGATGGGGATGCTGCCCAGAATCACGAGCCACGCCATCCGCGCGTCGGGGTCCCCGGGCGGGGTCCTGCGCAGCAGGGACCCGAACCAGGCCCTGACGATCCGCACAATGTCGCGCCAGAAATAGAGCAGCACGGCGGCCTCGGTGCCCAGCTGGATCACCGCGGTGAAGGCCGCGCCGGGGTCCGAGGCGCCGGGCAGGAACTTCCCCACGATGAACAGGTGGGCGCTGGAGGAAACAGGCAGGAATTCGGTCAAACCCTGAACAAGGCCCAGGATGGCGGCTTCTATCCACGTCACGGGAAAACACTATGCGCTAAACCCGCCGCCGGCCGCTAAGGACGCGGCACAGGCGCACGCGAATCGGCGGATTCATCGCTGGCCGTACCCGCTGCGTATGCTGGCTGAATGCAGCAGAGATTCTTGGGATCCAGCGGCCTCCGGGTCTCCGCACTGGCCCTGGGCACCATGGGGTGGGGCACGGAGAGCGACGACGACGGCGCCAAGGCCCAGTTGGGTGCCTACCTGGCCGCCGGCGGTACAACCGTCGATACGGCCGGGAGCTACGGCGAGGGACGGGCCGAGGCGATTCTCGGCTCCCTGCTCGGGGACGTGGTGGCCCGCAGCGACATAGTCCTGGTCTCCAAGGCCGGGATCAGCGTCCGCAACGGCCGCCGCATGGTGGACGCCTCCCGGCGAGCCATGCTCGGATCGCTGGATGCCTCGCTTGCCCGCCTGGGTACGGACCATCTGGATCTGTGGCTGGCACAGCGCTGGGACGGTGACGTGCCGCTGGACGAAACGCTCAGCGCCCTGGACCACGCCGTCACCACCGGCCGGGTCCGCTACGCGGGGGTCTCGAACTACTCCGGCTGGCAGTTCGCCACTGCCGCGGCCACCGCGGGCGCATCCCTGGTGGCTGACCAGGTCGAATTCTCCCTACTCAACCGCGCCGCCGAGGGTGAACTGACCGAGGCGGCCGAACACCACGGAGCCGGAATTCTGGCTTGGGCCCCGCTGGGCCGTGGCGTGCTGAGCGGAAAATACCGCGGCCAGATCCCGGCGGACTCACGGGCCGGGGGCGACACGCTGGCCGGCTATGTCGAGCCCTACCTGGCCGGGAAGCCTGCCCGCATCACCGAGGCCGTGGTGACAGCGGCGAGGGGACTTGAGCGCCAGGCCCTTGACGTGTCGCTGAGCTGGCTGCTGGCCCGGACAGCGGTGGCAAGCGCCGTCGTCGGGGCCCGGACCACTGCCCAGCTGCAGCAGATCCTCAAGGCCACGCTGGAGCCCCTGCCGGCGGAGATCACGAGCGCGCTCGATGACATCTCGGCTCCCTGAGTGATCCCGTTTCCGCCGGACCGCGCCGATTCACCGGGCACGGCTGGGCCGCCGGGCTAGCTTTCGATCGGATCGAGGTCCTCGTCGCGCAGCTCGTCCCCGCCGTCGTCATCATCGTCGTCCTCGTCGTCTTCGAAAAGGACAAGCGGGGTGACCTCGCTGTAGGAATCGAAGAGCACCTCTTCATAGACTTCGAAGGCGTCCATGATGGCCAGATACGCGGCTTCCACCGCGGGGTCCTCATCACCACGCCGGGAGGCTGAAGCGGCCAGGTGCTCTTCCAGGGCGGCTGTCAGGGACTGGAGCGCGACACGCGGATCAATGGTCATGTTTAGAAGCTACCAGCGCACAGCTGAACTTGTAAGTGCAAGAATGGTGAGCGATGAGGGAACAAATCAGCACTTCGGAAACCCGCCTGCGGGACCACGCACGCCAGTACGAATACCTGGTACTGACGGTGTCCCCCGCTGAGTCCCTGCCCGAGGCGCGGCGCAAAATCAGCGAGCACGCCGAATATGGAAAGTGGGAGCTGGAACGGAGCCGGCTCTACGCCGGCGGCGGGCGCCAATACCGGTTGCGGCGCAGGGTCATGCGGGTGGAACGGACCTTCTAGGACCCGTCCTCCAACGGGCCCAGCCAGGCGTTGGCCACCGTCGCTTGGGCCGATTCGTCATCCGAGGGATGGAACAGGCCGGCCAGAACGTCGCGGTACAGCCTGCCCAGTTCGCTGCCCTCAAAGTAGCTGCCGCCGCCGGAAACCCGGATCGCCGCATCCACCACGTCCCGTGCCGTCCCGGTGGCGCGGACCTTCAACCCCACCAGCGCCGCGAACCAGAACCGGCCGTGATCAACCAGCGCGTCCACATCGGCGGCCACGGAATCCAGCTGCCGGCCCACGCCGTCCAGGGCGATCGCAGCCTCCGCGAGCCGCCGCCGGATGTCGGGATCCCGGGCATAGCTGCGGCCCCCGTTCTTCGCGGAGGTGCGCCGGTGGGCGGCCGCCACCCCCAGATCCAGCGCGCGCCGGGCAATGCCGGTGTAGACGGCCGCCAGCAATGTTTCGAAGCACGCGAAGATTGCAAAGATGAGCGGGTCGGTGCTGGGGCCGACGGGGAGCCTGCGGAACACCCGGTCCGCCGGGGCAACGACGCCTTCCAGCACCGTCGTGTTGGACCGGCTGGCCCGCATGCCCAGGGTGTTCCAGTCGTCAAGGATCCGGTAGCCAGTGGAGTCCCGGGTGATAAAGGCGTGCACCAGTTCCGGTTCCGCCCCGGTGCTGTCCTTGCCGAAGATTCCGAGCCTGGTCCACGCCGGGGACAGCGAGGTGAAGATTTTCCGCCCGGTAAAGGCGTAGGACCCGTCCGGACGGGGTTCGGCGGTGGTGGCGGAGTCGAACAGGACCGAGTCATTGCCGGCCTCCGAATTGCCGAAGGCGAAGATCTCCCCCGCGGCGGCGTCCGCGAGGACGAAATCCAGCGAATCGTCACCGCGGGCGGCGAGAACGCGGGCGACGCCGGTCCACACCAGGTGCATGTTGACCGCCAGTGCGGTGGCCGGGGCGGCGGCGGCGAGCCGTTGCTGCGCTGCCGCCGCCTGCTGCAGCGAGAACCCGGAACCGCCGTCGGACTCGGGAACGAAGAGGCGCAGGTATCCGGCTTCGGCCAGGTCGGCCAGGTCTTCGGCGCAGAACTCGTTGCGTTCGTCGTAGCCGGCGGCCCGGGAGCGGATCCGCTCCAGCAGCCGGTCCGGCAGGAGATCCTCGACGGCGTCCGGGTTCATTTGGCCTAGCTGCCGCTCAGCAACCGGTCCAGCACCCGTGCGCCGAACTTCAGGGACTCGGTGGGGACACGCTCGTCGACCCCGTGGAACATGCCGGTGAAATCCAGCTCGGCGGGCAGCCGGAGCGGGGCGAACCCGTACCCGGTGATGCCCAGCCGGCTCAGCGACTTGTTGTCAGTACCGCCGGAGAGCGTGTACGGCAGGACGGCGGCGTCCGGATCCTCGGCATGCAGGGCATCGACCATCCGGTCAACAAGGTTGCCGGCGAACGGCACCTCCAGGGACACATCCCGGTGCTCGTAGGTGACCTCCACCCCTGAGCCTGCGAGCTCCTTGATCCGTTCGAACACGGCGTCCTGCTGGCCCGGGAGCGTGCGGACGTCGATCAGGGCCTCGGCCGTTCCCGGAATGACGTTGTGCTTGTAGCCGGCCTTGAGCAGCGACGGGTTGGCGGTGTTCTGCAGGGTCGCGCCGACGAATCGGGCGACATTGCCCAGTTCGGCCAGGAGCCGCTGCGGGTCCGCCTCGTCGAACTCGACGCCCGTCAGTTCACTGACACCCTCCAGGAACGCGCGCGTGGTGTCGGTGTATTCGATCGGCCATTCGTAGCTGCCGACCCGGGCGACGGCGGCGGCCAGCCGGGTGACAGCGTTGTCGGTGTTGATCTGTGACCCGTGCCCCGCGCGGCCATGGGCCACCAGCCGAAGCCAGGAAAGCCCCTTCTCGGCCGTCTGCAGCAGATACGCGCGCTTGCCGCCGATCTCGGCCGAGAAACCGCCGACCTCGGAAATGGCCTCGGTGGCCCCGTCGAAAAGTTCTGGCTTATGGTCCACGGCCCAGGACGCTCCGTAGTTTCCGCCGGCCTCCTCGTCCGCGAAGAACGCGAAAATCAGGTCACGCTTCGGCCGGCGCCCCTCCCTGGCCATGCTTCGCATGACGGACAGGATCATGGCATCCATGTCCTTCATGTCGACCGCGCCGCGGCCCCAGATCAGCCCGTCGCGTTCTTCGCCGCCGAACGGATCGACGCTCCAGTCGTCCCTGCGGGCCGGCACCACGTCCAGATGGCCGTGCACCACCAGGGCACCCTCGTCCGAGCCGGTACCCTCCAGCCGGGCGACGACGCTGGTCCGGCCGGGGGCTGATTCGAACACGGTCGTTTCCAGGCCGGCCTCCTCGATCAGGCCGGCGGTGTACTCGGCGGCCTTACGCTCCCCCGGGCCTTCGTTATCGCCGAAGTTGGTGGTGTCGATGCGGATCAGTTCCTGGCAGATCCGCACCACTTCATCTTCCGGTCGCACAGCGTTCATCGAAGGTGTCTCCTTTGGTTTCGGGCGATGGATTCAGCCTACCGTGGAGCGTCTCCGGAGTCCGATTGAAGGTTCCCGCACCCGACGTGTTAGAGTTTTTCTCGCTGCTTTCACGAGTATTTGGTAGCCCTTTCGGGGGCAATTCGGTCTCGTTTTATCACCTGCGCGGGTGGCGGAATGGCAGACGCGCTAGCTTGAGGTGCTAGTCCTCGAAAGGGGGTGGGGGTTCAAGTCCCCCTCCGCGCACACGAAGAGAAAACCCCCGGAATCCAAGGATTCCGGGGGTTTTCTTCATTCTGTGTGCACGCGTAAACAGCTCGCTGCGGGCGTTAGTGCTCGGCGCCTTCCGCAGCAGCCTTCTTGGCATTCTTCTCGGCGTCCTTCTCGGCGCGCAGAGCCTCCGTCTCGTGCTGTTCCTCGGCCTTTTCCTGGTGGATGACCTCTGCGAAGAGCTTCTCCATCTCCTTTGCCACGCCGGCGGCTGACGCCGGGTTCTGGCCGGTCACCAGCCGCTCGTCAACCACTACCTTTTCCTCAAAGACATCAGCGGAAAGGTGGGTTGCACCGAGCTCCTCAAGTCGGTCTGCCAAAAAGAACGGGATGACCTTGTCCTTCCCTGCGGCAACCTCCTCGTCGTTGGTGAAGGCAGCCACATTCCGACCCTCGACGAGGCGGAATCCGTTCTCCAATTCCACGTTCAGCAGACCGGCCGGGCCGTGGCAGACCGCGCCCACCAAGCCGCCGGCGTTGTAGACGCTGGCCA
>JBIOFK010000129.1:0-6791 GCA_044447065.1 Actinomycetales bacterium
CGATCTCGCCCTTGGCGTCGGAGAGGACCTTGCCGTGCTCGGCGGTGATCAGCGCCGCGAGTTCGTCCGCGTGGGCGGCCACCAGCCCGCGGAAGGCGAAGAGCACGGTGGTGCGCCTGGACAGCGACGCATCGCCCCAGCTGTCCGCGGCTTTCCGGGCGGCGGCGACGGCGGCTTCCAGGTCAGCGCGATTGGCCAGCCGCAGCTCGCCGGTGACCGCGCCGGTGGCGGGGTTGTAGACGGGCTGGGTCCGCCCGCCCGAACCGGACGTCTCGGCGCCGTTGATGAAATGGTTGATCATCTGTGTCATGCGGTGGGCTTCTTTCGTTCAGCCGAGCAGGGGGCGCTGGCGGTTCTTGTGGTCGGTGTAGGCGGTGAAGGCCTGCCGGGTGGATTCAAGTTCGGAGACCTGCGCGACGGGCACGTCCCACCAGGACTCCGAGCCGGGCGCGTCGAGCAGGGGATCGGATTCGACGTGGATCAGGATTGGACCGCCCTCCTCCGGTGAGGCCTTTGCGGCCCTGATCGCGGCCTCAAGGTCGGCGATCACCGTCCCGCCGGGCTCAATCCGGATGACCCTGACGCCGAGGCTTTCCGCGTTGGCGCCAAGATCGACAGGCAGCCTCGCCCCGTCGTCGAAGGTATGCTGCTCCCTGTCCAGCGTGCGGAATTTGGTGCCGAAGCGCTGGGATCCGAGCGACTCGGAGAGCGCGCCGATCGAGGCATACCCGTGGTTCTGGATGAGCACCACTATCAGTTTGATCCGCTCCGCCACGGCGGTGACCAGCTCGGTGTGCATCATCAGGTAGGAGCCGTCCCCCACCATGACGACGACGTCGCGGCCGGGTCCGCCGCGCGCCACCTCGTCCAGCACGGCCCGTTTGACGCCCAGCCCGCCGGGGATCTCGTAGCCCATGCAGGAGTAGGCGTACTCGACGTGGTAGCCGAAGGCGTCGCGGACCCGCCACATCTTGTGCAGGTCTCCGGGCAGCGAACCCGCGGCGCAGACCACCACATCCAGGGGTTCCATGGCCCGGTTAGTCGCGCCGATGATCTCATTCTGCGACGGGAGCGGACCGGAGCGGGTATCAAAGGCCTCATCCACGGTGCCGTTCCAGCGCAGCTTTTCCGCGTCGATGCTGCGCTGCAGGTCCGCGCCGATCCGGTAGCCGTCCAGGGCCTGGTTCAGTTTGACCAGAGCCTTGCGGGCATCGGCCACGATCGGCAGCGCGGTGCCGTGCTTGTACGCATCCAGCGCTGCCACATTGATGTTGATGAACGTCACGTCCGGGTTTGCGAACGCGGTCCGGGACGCCGTCGTGAAGTCCCCGTACCTGGTTCCGATGCCGATGACGAGGTCCGCCCCGGCGGCGATGGCGTTGGCCGCCGTCGTGCCGGTGGAGCCGATCGCCCCCACCGAGAAGGGGTGGTCCCAGGGCAGCGCGCCGACGCCTGCCTGGGTGGTACAGACCGGAATGCCGGTCAGCTCGGCGAGGCGGGCCAGTTCCCCGTTGGCGAAGGCGTAGAGCACGCCGCCGCCGGCGACGATCAGCGGACGCTTGGCCGCCCGGATGGCCGCGGCAGCACGGCGGATATCAGCATCCTCCGGTTCCGGACGGCGGATCCGCCATTCGCGCTCGGCCAGGAATTCCTCCGGGACGTCGAACGCCTCGGCCTGGACGTCCTGCGGCAGCGAAATGGTGACGGCACCCGTCTCGGCCGGATCGGTCAGCACCCGCAGGCCGCCGTACAGGGCGGAGAACAGCTGCTCCGGCCGGGACACCCGGTCAAAGAAGCGCGACACCGGACGGAGCGCGTCGTTGACGGTGACGTCATAGGCGTCCGGGCGTTCAAGCTGCTGCAGCACCGGGTCCGCGGCGCGGGTGGCGAAGGTGTCGCTGGGCAGCAGCAGCACCGGCAGCCGGTTGGTGGTGGCCAGCGCGGCGCCGGTCACCAGATTGGTGGAGCCGGGCCCGATCGAGGTGCTCACCGCGAAGGTGGCCCGACGCCGGGTGTGGCGGGCATAGCCCACGCACTGGTGCACCTGGGCCTGCTCGTTGCGGCCCTGGTAGTAGGGCATCATGCCGGGGTCGCTGACCTGGTACTGCTTCAGGGCCTGGCCCACGCCGGCAACATTGCCGTGCCCGAAAATACCGAACATCCCCGGGATCAGCCGTTCCCGGTACTCCTCGTTGCCGATCCGGTCAACGGTGTACTGCCGGCCCAGGAACCCGACCAGGGCCTGGGCGACCGTCATTCTGCGCGTCGTCATTGCTGCTCCGATCCCTCGACGGCGGTATGCGCCAGCAGCGCGGCGGCGCCGGCAACGGCGCCGGCCACGTCGCCGTCGTGCGGGTACAACAGCGTGCGGCCCACGGTCAGGCCCTGCACACCGGGCAGCGCCAGGGCCGCCTGCCAGCTGGCCAGGACCTCATCGCGGGAACTGTCCGGATCTCCGCCCAGCAGGACGGTGGGCAGTGTGGTCGCAGCCATCACCCGTTCCATCTCCGCCACCACGGGCAGCTTCAGCCACGTGTACGCGCTCGTTGAGCCCAGTCCCTGGGCAATGGCAACGGACCTGATCACGGCATCCGTGGACAGGTCGTTACGGACCGTACCGTTCTCCCGCACCGCGAGGAACGGCTCCACCATGGCAATCAGCGCGCGCCCGGCCAGCGAGTCAACGGCCTTCGCCGTGGCCTCCAGTATGGAGACCGTGTCCGGGTCGTCCAGGCAGATCCGGGTCAGCATCTTCCCGCCGTCGGCCCCCAGTTCCGCGAGCGCCGCGGCGGTGTGGCCGGTGAAGCGGTCATCGAATTCGTTGACCAGCCCGGCGAGGCCGCCGCGGTTCATCGACCCGAAGACCAGCTTTCCCTCCAGCGCGCCGAGCAGCAGCAGATCGTCCATGACATCCGGGGACGCCAGGACGCCATCGACGGCGGGATTGGCCAGGGCTATCCGCAGCCGGTCCAGCAGGTCCCGCCGGTCGGCCATCGCCAGCGGGTCCGTGCCCACGGCAAGCGCACCGCGGGCCGGGTGGTCGGCCGCGACGATGAGGTTCTGCCTGCCGTATTTCAGGCCCGGGTGCCGCTTCCGGGCGCGGGCGGCCCGGGCAACGGCGCCCGGGTCCTCCAGCCGGAGGGCGCTCAGGTGCTGGTAGCGGCGCGGATCGGCAGGAGGGCTCGCCCGGTGGAGATTCACTGGGCAGCTTCCTCGGGGACCAGCCGGCCGTGCTCCGAGAGCAGCGTGGTGACTTCCTCCGGCGTCGGCATCGCATCAGCGCAGGACAGGCGGGAGGCGACGATGGCGCCGGCCGCGTTGGCATAGTCCAGGACCCGGGCCAGCGGCCAGCCGGAGAGCAGTCCGTGACAGAAGGCGCCGCCGAATGCGTCGCCGGCGCCAAGCCCGTTGACCGTCAGGACGGGGACCGCCGCGGACACAACGCGTTCGGTGCGTGTCCTCGCCAGCACCCCGCCGGCGCCGAGTTTGACGACGGCGATCTCCACTCCCGCGGCGAGCAGGCGATCGGCCTGTTCATCCGGGGTGCCCTCCCCCACCGCCACGGCACACTCCCTGTCATTGCCGATCGCCACGGTGACCTGCGGAATCACCGCGGCAACCTCGCGCCGCGCGTCCGCTTCGGATTTCCAGAACATCGGCCGGTAGTCCAGATCCAACACGGTGAACTGGCCGGCCCGGAGCCCGTCCCGGGGCCTCGCTTCCTGGGCTTTGTGGTGCGCCCTGCGGCTGGGTTCCTGACAAAGGCCGGTAACCGTGGACCAGAAGATCTTCGCTTCCCTGATGGCGTCCAGGTCCAGCTCCTCCGCCGTGATCTGCAGGTCCGGAGCGGTGGGGAAACGGTAGAAGTACAGCGGGAAGTCATCCGGCGGCCTGATCGCGCAGAACGTCACCGGCGTCGGCCATCCCTGCACCGCGGTGACGAAGCTGTCGTCCACGTTGAACCTGCGCAGCTCGCGGTGCAGATAGTTACCGAACGGATCGTCGCCGGTGCGCGTAATCACGGCGGCCCGGCGCCCGTGGCGGGCCGCCGCCACGGCGACGTTGGACGGGGATCCGCCAAGGTATTTGCCGAAGGAGGTCACGTCCTCCAGATCGACCCCAATCTCGTTGGGGTAGATATCGACGCTGATCCGGCCCATGGTGAGCACTTCGTAGGTCACGGTGCTGGGGACCCCTTCTGTCGTGGACTCATCGCCGGCCCCGCTGGAGCTCCGGGGCGGGATGGACCTGTTCCGGGCGCGCGGCCACCACCACTACCTTGCACCAGAATTCAAGTGCTGTCAAAGGTTTGTACTGACATACTGACAACAGAGATGAGTCGATCCGGAGCCGGGGCAATACCGTCGATGCGGCAGATGCCCGGTGGCCTCAGTAGGCAGCCGCGCCCCGGAATGCGGGGACGTCGGCGCTCCGCCCATGGTTTGTCCTGTCATCATAGCGACGCTGGCGTTCGGGTAATCCCTGTCCGGCTCCCCGGCTGCGGGGATACCATGCGAGGGACGGCGCCCGTCCAGGCTGCCTGGTGACAAACGCGGACCTGCAGAACGGTGGTGGTGGTATGTCTTGGACCGAGGTAACGGATGCTGCGCAACTCAAGGAGGCCTTGGCGTCAGGTGCCAGGGAGATTGAAATCTCCGGCACGCTGAAGGGGATGCCCTCGGTGACCCTGCCGCCCGGGGTTGCTTTGCGCGGCGGCGAGCTGGTCTTCGGGGCCAAGGGATTGCGGCTTACCCGCGACAACACGGTCGAGAACGTCACCGTGCGTACCTCGGCGCATGAACTCGCCATCTACAACGACCACACCGTGGCGGATCTGGGCACCCTGCACCTGGTGGACGTCACCAGCTACGGGCAGGTGTACCTCAGCGCGGAGGGCAGCGTACGGTCCGGGCGGATCGAGGCCGACGGCGTTCATGTCGCCGAGGCGGACACCCGGGGCCGCGTGGACCGGCCCACCGGATTCGGGGTTGAGGCGCTGCAGGGCGCGTTTACGCTCTGGAACCGCCAGCCGGACGCCGCCGTGGTGCTTACCGCCCGGCTGGAGAACATTTCCGCGGGCAGCTCCGGGACGCCGGTGCGCGGCGGCGGGGTGTTTGTCGGCGGGCACGGTGACACCGCGGGCATGGCCGACGGCGGCGCTGTCACGCTGGAGCTGCTGTCCACCGGGGACGTGTTCTCCGACGGCGGCATTGCCCCGGGTACTCCGGACCTGATCAGCGGCGGGGTTTTCATCATCAGCGGCGCCCATGCCGAGGAGGTGCTGAACCTGGGCACCACCACCACCTACGGCCAGAACGACATGGTGCTGGATAACTGGGGTGTGGTACAGAGCTGGACGGCCAAGGCAAAAGTCACCTCGCACGGGCCCAGCGGTATCGGCTTCGTCAACTTCGGCGACATTGGCGTGCTCACGGTTGAGGCACCGATCGAGACCACCGGGCTGGGGGCCCGCGGATTCAATGTGTACGACGGATCCCTGAACGAAGCCGTCTTCGACTCCATCACCACCCGGGGGGACGGTTCCGTGGGCGTGCAGGTCAGCCGCGAACTGCCCACACTGACCATCAGGGGCACCCTATCCACCTCCGGCGGCACCGGAGAAAGCCTCGTCAAGGGCGTCCTGGTACCGCTGGCGGCCATCGCGCTGAGCGTGAAGGCCGGCGGACAGATCGGAACCGTCGTCGTCGGCGCCGACATCTCGAGCGACGGAGACGGACTGTCCACCGTGGACCTGGAAGGCCCCGTCGGATCGCTGGCGGTGGGCGGAAAGGTCATCGCCAACGGCGAGGGATCCTCGGCGGTGCGGATCACCGGAACCGGCGGCCCGAGCCTGGACGCCCTGGTGCTGGAGGCTCCCCGCGGACGGAAACTGGCCTAGCACCGGGCCGCAAACACCAGGCGGCCACCGGTTTCCGTCACGCAGGGCCCGCTCAGCGCAGGATCACTGTCCGGTTGCCAAGGAGGAGGATCCTGCCCTCGCAGTGCCAGCGGACAGCGTTGCGCAGGGCGGCGCATTCGGCGTCCCGGCCCACCGCGACCAGGTCGTCCGCGGTGTACGTGTGGTCCACGTCGATAACCTGCTGCGAGATGATCGGCCCCTCGTCCAGTTCGGCGTTGACGTAGTGGGCGGTGGCGCCGACGGTCTTCACCCCGCGGTCGTAGGCCTGGTGGTAGGGCTTGGCGCCCTTGAAGCTGGGCAGGAACGAGTGGTGGATATTGATGGTCCGTCCCGCCAGCCGGGCCGAGAGTCCGTCGCTGAGGACCTGCATGTAGCGGGCCAGGACCACGAGCTCGACGTCGAGTTCGTCGACGATGGCCACCAGCCGGGCCTCGGCTTCCGGTTTGCTGTCCTTCTCCACCGGCAGGTGGAAGAACGGGATGCCGTGCCACACCACCAGGCCCTCCTGGTCACGGTGGTTGGACACGACGGCGACAATCTCCACCGGGATGTCACCGGTGCGCGCCCTGAAAAGCAGGTCGTTGAGGCAGTGGCCCATTTTGGAGACCATCACGAGGACGCGGCGTTTGCGCCCGTGCGGCTCCAGCTGCCAGTTCATGGTCCACTTCTGCGCCAGCGGCGTGAAGTCGCGGCGCAGCTCCTCGGTGATGCCGGGCCGGTGGTCCGAGGAGAAGTGGACGCGCATGAAGAAGTGCCCTTCCCTGCGGTCTCCGTACTGTTTGTTGTCGATGATGTCGCAGCCGTGGTCCAGCAGGAATCCCGAGATCGCGTGCACGATGCCGGGAGACTCCGCGCAGTCCAGTGTCAGCAC
>JBIOFK010000130.1:0-6706 GCA_044447065.1 Actinomycetales bacterium
CCCTGTTCCGCCGCTGGTCAGGATAACCGCCGGCGCATGCGCCAGCAGGTACTCCAGCGCCTCCTGGACGTCCTCGCCGTCCGGGACGATGAGCGGGTCAAGCACGTCGAAGCCCTGCGCGGCCAGCCACGCGGAGATCACCGGCGCGCTGGTGTCCGGGTACACTCCCGCCGCGGCGCGGGTGGAGGCGATGACGATGCCGGCCTTCCTGCTCACAGCGTCCAGCTGCCGCTCTTGCCGCCGGATTTCGCGAGCACCTTCACATCGGTGATGACGGCGTGCTTGTCCACGGCCTTGATCATGTCGTAGACGCTCAGCGCCGCGACGGTCGCGGAGGTCAGGGCCTCCATTTCGACTCCGGTGACGCCGCGGGTGCGGACCGTGGCCGCGATGGTCACGGCGGTGGCCGAGAGGGCGAAGTCCACCGTGGCGCGGCTGATCGGCAGCGGATGGCACAACGGAATCAGGTCCGGCGTCCGCTTGGCCGCCATGATTCCGGCCACCCGGGCCACGGCCAGGGCGTCGCCCTTGGGCAGGGCCCCGGCGCCCAACAGTTCCATCACCTCCGCGGTGGTCGTCACGACGGCCTGTGCGGTGGCTTCCCTGACGGTTTCGGCCTTGCCCGAGACATCTACCATCTGGGCGGTGCCGTCCGGCCGCAGGTGGGTCAGGACCGGCTGTTCCCCGGCATCGTTCACGGCGGATTCGTTCATAACAGCCATACTTCCACGTCGGCGCCCGCTGGCACCTCCGTGACCTCTGCCGGAATCACGATGAGGGCGTTGGCGGCGGCCAGCGAGGAGAGCAGGTGGGAGGAGCTGCCGCCCACCGGCTCCACCGTCCCCCGCCCCGGAGTTCCCGGCGCCGGTGTTCCCGGCCCCGCCCGGTCGTCGTCACCGCCGCCGCCGCCGCCGCCGCCGTCGTCGTAGTCGCCGCCGCCGCCGAAGCGGTAGCGGCCGCGCCGGAGCTGGACCTTGCCGGCAGGTGAGGTGAGGACGGCGGCCAGCGCCGCCGTCGTGCGGAGCCGCGGTCTGGCCCCGGCCAGCTCCGCGAGCACCGGGTGCAGGAACATTTCGTAGGACACCGCGCAGCTGACCGGGTTGCCGGGGAAGCCCAGGAACGGGATTCCCTGCACGCTCCCGATGGCCTGCGGACCGCCGGGCTGCATCGCGACCGAGACGAATTCCACGCCCTCCCCGGCGAGCGCCTGTTTCACCACCTCATAGGCGCCCGCGCTGATGCCGCCGGTGCTCAGCACCAGGTGCGCGGGCGTGCCGCGCCCGGCCATGGCCGCCAGTTCGCCGGCCAGCAGCTCCAGGAACCGCGCCGGCCGGTCGGGAATGAGTTCCGCCGTGTGCACCATGACCCCGGCTTCGCGCAGCAGCGCCGCCAGCATCACCGAATTCGCGTCGTAAATCTTCCCCGGGCCCAGCGGCCGCCCGGCCGCCACCACCTCGTCCCCGGTGGAGAGCAGCAGCACCCGCAGCCCGGCCAGGACCTCCACGGTGGCCGCCCCGGTGGCGGAGAGCAGCCCCAGTAGCGCCGGGGTGAGGCGCGTTCCGGCACGGACCGCCACCGCCGCGGCGGCCAGGTCGCTGCCGGACCGCCGGATGAACTGCCCCGCCGGGACCACCGGCAGCACCACGCGGGCGGCGCCGTCAAGCGGATCGGGGAACCGGGGAGGGTCGGCCGCCTCCACGGGCACGACGGCGTCGGCGCCCGCCGGGATCATTGCGCCCGTCATGACCGGGACGGCGGTACCGGGCTGCCACGGCGCGGCGGCGGCGCCGGCCGGCACCGGCGCCGCCACCAGCAGCGGCCCGCCGGCACCCAGGTCCGCGGTGGAGACGGCGAAGCCGTCCATCTGGGAATTGTCGAACGAGGGCAGCGGCGCAGGGGCCGCCACGTCCGCGGCGGCGACCCGTCCGAGCGCCTCGGCCAGCGGCAGCCGTTCCAGCGGCCGCACCCCGTCCCCGGCGAGGTGGCCGGCCAACAGTTCCCGCACGGCGGCGCGGTGGTCCTGGAGCGTGCGGCGCATTCCTTCTCCTGCCTCGGTGGCCCGTGATGCGGCCCGGTGTTCCGGTTCCGTAAGACTTGCTGTGGAACCAGGTCATGTCCTCTTGGCATGATGTCAGATATGACTGCCCAGCACGAACACTCTGCCGCGCCCCGGATCGCCATCATCGGCGGCACCGGCCTGTACTCCCTTCCCGGCGCCGAGGTGCTGGGTACCCCGGAGGTTGCGACGCCGTTCGGCGCGCCGTCGGGGCCGATCACGATTGCCCGGGTGGCCGGGCGCCCGGTGGTTTTCCTGAGCCGGCACGGCCGCGCACATTCGACAGCCCCCCAGCAGATCAATTACCGGGCCAATCTCTGGGCGCTCAAGAGCCTCGGCGTGGAGGCAGTCGTCTCCTCGGCCGCCGTCGGTTCGCTGTCTCCCCGGCACGGCACCGGCACCTTCGCCGTGCCGGACCAGTTCATCGACAGGACCTGGGGCCGCGCCGACACCTATTTCGACGGCTCGCTGGCCGCCGGGGTCCAGCACCTGCCCGCGGCGGAACCGTTCTGTCCGGCCCTGCGGTCCGCCCTCGCCGGTGCCCTGGCCGCCCGCGGCGAGTCCTTCGACCCGTCCGGGACGGTCGCGGTGATCAACGGCCCCCGGTTCTCCACCAAGGCGGAGTCCGCCTGGCTGCTGGCCGCGGGAGCCGGGCTGGTCAGCATGACGCAGTACCCGGAACCGGTGCTGGCGGCGGAACTGAACATGGGCTTCGCCACGCTGGCCTACATCACCGATGCCGACACCGGACATGACGGCTCCGAACCGGTCACCGCCGAGCTGGTGCTGGGCCGGCTGGCGGCCGCGCAGCCGCGGATCCTGGCGGTGCTGGAGGCGCTCGTGTCCACGCTCGACGGCGGCTACCGCGCCCGAGCACTCATGCCGGCCGCCGCGGTGCAGACCGTGCTGGCCGCCGCCGTGCAGCCCGCGGCGCAGCCGGCGGGGGGACGCTGATGCGGGTCCTGGTCACCGGCGGAGCAGGCTTCATCGGCTCCCATGTGGTGCAGGAACTGCTGGCCGCCGGGCACGGCGTGCGGGTCCTGGACTCCCTGGATCCCGCGGTGCACACGGACAGGAAGCCGCCGGCGGAGATCGCCGGCGCGGAACTCCAGCTCGGCGATGTTGCCGAGGCCGCCACGGTGCGCCGCGCGCTAACCGGGATGGACGCCGTCGTGCATCAAAGCGCCAAGGTGGGGCTGGGGGTCAGCTTTGCCGACGCACCCGACTACATCCGCAACAACGACCTGGCCACCGCAGTGCTGCTGGCGGAAATGGAGGCGGCGGGCATCGGCCGGCTGGTCCTGGCCTCGTCCATGGTTGTCTACGGCGAGGGTGCCTACACCGGGCACGGCGGCGGGCCGGTGCGCCCCGGCCCGCGCTCCCCCGCCGACCTGGACGCCGGACTCTTCGATCCCCGGGACCCCGACACCGGCGAGGCCCTGGTGCCGCAGCTGCTCGGCGAGGACGCCGCCCTCGACCCGCGGAATGTCTATGCCGCCTCCAAGCTCGCGCAGGAAAACCTCGCCTCCGCCTGGGCCCGGTCCACCGGCGGGAGCGCCATCGCGCTGCGCTACCACAACGTGTACGGACCCCGGATGCCGCGGAACACCCCGTATGCCGGGGTGGCCAGCCTGTTCCGTTCCGCCCTGGCCCGCGGCGAAGCCCCGCAGGTGTTCGAGGACGGCGGCCAGCGCCGCAGCTTCGTCCATGTCCAGGACGTGGCCCGCGCCAACCTGCTGTCCCTGGAGGCAGCGCGGCCCGGCTTCCGTGCCTACAACGTCGGCGCCAACGAGGTGCACACCGTGGGCCAGGTGGCCGAGGCGCTGAGCCGGTTCAGCGCCGGCCCGGCTCCCGTGGTCACCGGCGCCTACCGGCTCGGCGACGTCCGGCATATCACCGCCTCCTCGGCGCTGATCCGTGCGGAGCTCGGCTGGGAGCCGCGGTGGACGTTCGACGACGGCATGCGGCAGTTCGCGTCGGCTCCGCTGCGGGGGAAATAGGCCACCGCGGCGGAGCGCCTCAGACCCGGGAGGCTTGCGCGACGGCCTTTGCCACGGCGCCGGCGACCCGCGGGTCCAGTGCCGACGGGACGATGTGTCCGGCGCTGAGTTCATCCCCGACAAGGGCGGCAATGGCGTCCGCGGCGGCAATTTTCATCGCCGGCGTGATCCGCCGTGCTCCGGCGTCCAGCGCGCCGCGGAAAATGCCGGGGAAGGCCAGCACGTTGTTGATCTGGTTGGGGTAGTCGGAGCGTCCGGTCGCCACCACGGCGGCGTACTTCGCGGCCACTTCGGGCATGACCTCCGGATCCGGGTTGGAGAGCGCGAAGATGATCGCGTCCTCATTCATCAGGGCCAGGTCGGCTTCGGACACGGTGGCGGAGGAGACACCAATCAGCACGTCCGCACCGTCCAGGGCGTCCCGGATGCCGCCGAGCCTGTTCTCCGTGTTGGTTTTGGCCGCGTACCGGGCCTTGACGGCATTGAGGTCGTCCCGGTCCCGGTGCACGATTCCCTTCGAGTCAACGAGCACCACATCCCCGGCGCCGGCGTTGAGCAGGATTTCGGTGATC
Organism: Actinomycetales bacterium; assembly: GCA_044447065.1. GTDB lineage: Bacteria > Actinomycetota > Actinomycetes > Actinomycetales > Micrococcaceae > JBIOFK01. Next base: position 4,629 of record JBIOFK010000130.1, read on the forward strand.
GCGATGCCGGCCGCGCCGGCTCCGCTCACCACCACCCGCAGCTGCGCGAAGGTCCGTCCCGTGACTTTGGCGGCGTTGGTCAGGGCGGCCAGGCAGACGACGGCGGTCCCGTGCTGGTCGTCGTGCATGACAGGGCAGTCCAGGGCCTCGATCAGCCGCTCCTCCAGTTCGAAGCAGCGCGGCGCCGAAATGTCCTCCAGGTTGACGGCACCGTAGCTGGGCCGCAGCCGGACCAGGGTTTCGATGATTTCGTCCACGTTCGTCGTGTCCAGCACCAGCGGAATCGAGTTGAGACCGCCGAAGGTTCGGAAGAGCGCTGACTTTCCCTCCATCACGGGCAGCGACGCCGCGGGGCCGATGTCGCCCAGGCCCAGTACGGCGGTGCCGTCCGAGACGACCACCACCAACCGACCGGCCCAGGTGTGCGAAGCGGCCAGGGCGGGGTCCCGGTGAATGGCCCTGGAGACCTGGGCGACCCCCGGGGTGTAGGCGATGGACAGATCGCGGGCGGTGGCGAGGGGGAGCGTGCTTTCCACGGCGAGTTTGCCGCCCTGGTGGGCGGCAAAGATGTCAGCATCGGTAATCGGGTCGAGGGTCGCGTTGGCGCGGGCGACGGTGCCAGCAGGCATGGGGTTCTCCTTGAAAGTTCTGAATCAGATGGCGACCCGCGCACGTGATGCCGTGCGGTGCCCGTGGCGGGCGTGGGCCTTCCGGCCGCCGCAGACACCCGCTGATGTGCGGGCCTGCCGGCTGCGGGTCAGTACTTTCTTTAGACCGTTCCCCCACAGTACAAAATCCGGTCGCCCCAGCGCCAACAGGACGGCGAAAAAGTCGCCGTTGTCGTGACGGGGCCTGCTGACCTGCCCGATCACTCCGACGGCCGCGCCGGCGTCTTCGAGGTGACTCAAGGGTCCGCACGGCGTGCGGGCTCCGGGGCGCCAGCCTGGGCTGAGCGTCCGATGCGGTCAGTGGAGTCGCACCATGAACAGGATCTGGGCCCGTCACCGGGATGACTAATCCGGCGCCTCAGCTGTGCAGGAGAACCTGGTAAAGATTGTGGTCTTGCCATTTTCCGGCAATCTGCAGATACCGTGGGGCCATCCCAATCTGCTGGAAGCCGGCCTGCAGCAGTACCCGCTGCGAGCGGACATTATGTAGGAGCGTGCTTGCCTCGATGCGGTGCAGCCCGAGGTCGTCGCGGGCCGTTTCGAGGAGTACCCGGACCGCCGCTGATGCCAGTCCGCGGCCTGCGTATTGTCGATCCACCCAGTAACTTAGCCCTGCGCTCTGGAACGGGCCGCGCACGATTCGAGCCAAGGTGAACCGGCCGACGATGGCACCGTCAGCGAACAAGCCAAAGGGATAGCCGTCTCCGGCTTCATTCTCCGTCAGACGGGTTGCAACGTCGGCAGCCTGCCACGCTTCCGTGTAGAAATCTTCGGGTCGTATCGGTTCCCAGGGAGAAAGATACTCACGGTTGCGCACATACGCGGAGGCAAGCTCTTGCGCGTCGCTCAGCCGCAGCCCACGCATGCTGACGTCTTCACTAAGCTGGCGTGATTCAAGCACCAGCCAACATTACTCTCCGACGGGATATGGCCTACGGTCGGGCAGACGTTAACCAGAAGTGCGCGATCGTGCCGAACACGATCGGCATCGGCGGGACGGCCGAGGTGATCGCGCACACTGACCGTGGCATCGTCGTGACCTTACCGACAATGATCTGGCTTGGCTGCCCGATCCCGGCGGTGTGCGCTTACCCGCTCTCGTGTGCCTGCCCTACGGTCAGCCGGCGTTGACCGTGATGGTGTGGTAGCCGGTGGCGCCGTCCGGGGCGACGTCGGTCTGCTGTTCGATCTGGACCTTCCCGTTGCCGTCAAAGGCGCGGACCGCGACCTTCGGGCTGCCGCGGGGAATATCCAGTTCCGCGGCCCACTGGTACCAAGTGTCCTTGGATATCCCCGGGGCCAGCATGGCGTCCTGCCACTGCCCGTCGGCCACCCTCAGCTGGACCTTGGAGACTCCGAGCTCCTGGGCCCAGGCCATCCCGCCGAGCTGCACCTTCCCGGCGGTGACGC
>JBIOFK010000131.1:0-6581 GCA_044447065.1 Actinomycetales bacterium
CCCCTGACCCCGCTCGCCCCGGCAGTGTCAGCCGGGTTCACAGGGTTTCCAGGTTTTCCAGCATTGGCCTTTTTCCCCAGACAGAACGGCACGGCAGAGCATGACTTCTTCTTCGGACAGCCCGGTGGTGGGCATCGTGATGGGTTCCGATTCGGACTGGCCCGTCATGGAGGCCGCCGCGGAGGCCCTGGCGGAATTCGGTATCCCCTTTGAGGCGGACGTCGTGTCCGCCCACCGGATGCCGGCGGAAATGATCGAGTACGGCCGCGGTGCCGCGGCGCGCGGCATCCGGGTGATCATCGCCGGTGCGGGCGGCGCCGCCCACCTTCCCGGCATGCTCGCCGCCGTCACCATCCTGCCGGTCATCGGTGTGCCCGTTCCGCTGAAGACCCTCGACGGAATGGATTCGCTGCTCTCCATCGTCCAGATGCCGGCGGGCGTGCCGGTGGCCGCCGTCTCGATCGGCGGTGCCCGCAATGCCGGGCTGCTCGCCGTCCGGGTGCTCGCCTCCGGCACCGATGAGCTCGCCGTGCGGCTGCGCGATGATCTCGCCGCCTTCGCCCGGGTCCTCAATGCGACCGCGACGGCGAAGGGTGCCTCGCTGCGCGCGAAGGTCCGGCAGGTCTTTGCGGACTCCGCGGATGGAAAGGACTAACGCCCGGTGCGGATCAGCAGCCCCAACGTTTCCTCGCCGTCCCGGCGCCCGCCCGTCCTGACGGATCCGGTGCGCTACCCCGCGCACGCCCCCGCCCCGGTGCGGACCAAACGGGCGTTCCTGCTGCTCCTGATGACCCTGCTGGTTCCCGGCAGCGCGCAGGTTGCGGCCGGGAACCGCAGGCTCGGCCGGCGCGCACTGGCCGTGACGCTGGGAGTCTGGGCCGCCGTCGTGCTGGCCATCGTGCTGGCCGTGCTGAACCGGGAAGCGCTGCTGACCGCGCTCACCAACCCGATCCTGTCCATCTTTGTGATCATCATCCTGGTGCTGCTGGCCGCGGCGTGGGCGGTGCTGTTCCTGGACACGCTGCGCATCATCCGCCCCGCGCTGCTGGCACCGGGCATGCGCGCCGCCGTGGCGGCCTCCCTGGCCGTACTGATGGTGGGCACCTCCGGCACACTGGGCGCCGGGGCCTACCTGATCAACTCCGGCCGCAACGCGATCGGCAGCATTTTCCAGGCCGGACCGGACATGAAGCCCGTGAACGGGCGCTACAACTTCCTGATCATGGGCGGCGACGCGGGGGTCGGGCGCACCGGGCGGCGTCCGGACTCGATCATGGCGGTCAGCGTCGATGCGAAAACCGGCAAGGCCACCACCATCAGCATCCCGCGGAACTTCCAGCCGGCGATCGTGCCGGACAGCTCGCCGCTGCACCAGTACTATCCGAACGGCTTCGTCTGCCCCGACGACCCCACCAACGGCTGCATCCTCAACGCCTTCTACTCCGACGTCGCCACCCACCACGCGGATGCCTTCCCCGGCGCCGCCGACCCGGGTGCGGAGGGCATGATGGACGCCGCCAGCGGAATCCTGGGCATTGAAATCCAGGGCTACGTGCTGGTGGACATGGCCGGCTTCTCGCAGCTGATCGATGCCCTCGGCGGGGTGAAGATCAATGCCGGCGGCTGGGTTCCGCTCAGCGGCGCTGACATCGGCAACGACCAGCACGCACCGCCGACCGACTGGATCGCCCCGGGCGAACAGACCCTTAACGGGGACCGGGCCCTCTGGTACTCCCGGTCCCGCGAATGGGTTACCGACTACGACCGCAGCGCCCGCCAGCAGTGCATCATGGCCGCCATGGTCAAGCAGATGGACCCCGCGACCGTGCTCTCGAAGTTCGACGCGATCGCGTCCACCGGGGCGAAGGTCATCGAGTCGAATATTTCCAACACCCAGATCGGCAGTTTCCTGTCCCTGGCGCTGAAGACCAAGTCCGCGCCGGTAACGAAGTACACCATCGGTCCGCCCTATTTCTCCAAGGATTTCGTGGTCAATCCGGACTACGGGCTGATCCATAAGAGCGTGCAGGACCTGCTGGCCGGCACGGTGGACAGCCCGGTCTCCGGCAGCGCGGCCCCGGCGCCGTCGGCTGATCAGGGCGGCTCCGGCGGGGCCGCGCAGCCCGCCGCACCGGCGCCGGCAGCACCGGCGGCGCCCGCCGCGCCGGCACCCGCTGACCCGCCGATCACCAAGGACTACCTGCAGAAGCTGGCCGTGGCCGGGGACACGGCCACGCTGGAAACACTGTTGGCCAACAACGGAACCTGCACTCCGGGCTGATCCGGGCGCGGACAAGGAGAGACCATGTACCGGCTGGAGAATGTGCTGCGGCCCTATCCCTGGGGGTCGACGACGGCGATCGCCGCGCTGCAGGGCCGGGCACCGTCCGGCGGCCCGGAGGCGGAACTGTGGATCGGGGCCCACCCGGGGTCCCCCTCGCTGGCCGTCCGCTCCGACGGCTCCCGCGATCCGCTGGATGCGCTGATCTCCGCCGACCCGGAGGGGACCCTGGGACCCGGCGCCCGGGAGCTCTTCGGGGACCGGCTGCCGTTCCTGGCCAAGATCCTGGCCGCCGGCAGCCCGCTCTCGCTGCAGGTGCACCCCACGATGGAGCAGGCCCGGGCCGGGTTTGCCGCGGAGAACGCCGCCGGGGTGGCCTCCGACGCCCCGCAGCGCAACTACCGGGACGACAACCACAAACCCGAGATGATCCTCGCGCTGACACCCTTCGAGGCGCTGTGCGGATTCCGCCCCGCCGCCGAGTCCCGGCGGATCTTTACCCTGCTGCGGGACTCCTTCGGCGCGTCCGGCTCGCCCGTTCCGGCACTGCTGGACGGCGTCATCGCTGATCTGGCCGCGGCTGAGGCTGAGAAGGGCCCGCTAGAGGCTAAGTCGGCGGTAGTGGAGACCGAGGAGGCCGCGCTGCGGGCCGCCTTCAGCCGCCTGATCACCGGCGGCGAGGACGCCGCCGCCGCGGTGCGCGCCGTCGTCGGACTGCTGGAATCCGGCGCCGCGCCGGCCGGCTACGCCGCCGAACTCGGCACCGCCGCCGCCCTTGCCGCAGACTACCCCGGGGACCCCGGGGTGCTGATCTCGCTACTGCTCAACCGAGCGTCCCTGCTGCCGGGTGAGGCGCTCTACCTGCCCGCGGGGAACGTCCATGCCTACCTCTCCGGCCTGGGCGTGGAGGTGATGGCCAGCTCGGACAATGTGCTGCGCGGCGGACTCACCGGCAAGCACGTGGATGTGCCCGAGCTGCTGGCCACGGTGGATTTCCGGCCGCTGCCGCTGCCGCTGCTCGAGGCCGCCCGCACCGAGCTCGGGCAGGAGATCTGGGCGCCGCCGTTCCGGGAATTCCAGCTGCAGCGCGTGCGCCTTGCCCCGGGCGGATCCCCGGTGCCGCTGGCGCAGAACGGGCCGCTGGTACTGATTGCCGTGGCCGGCTCCGCGACGCTGGACACGCCCCGCGATGACGCGGCGCTGCACCGCGGCGACAGTGTTTTCGTGCCCGCGGCCGAGAGCCCGGCCATGCTGCACCCGGCCAACGGCGCCACCGACGACGCCGTCGTCTTCGCCGTCACGGTCAGCGGCGCTTGAGCACGCCCCTGAGCGTCCTGATTCCCCTGCGGACCAGCGGCAGGGCCGAGGCGTACGCGGGGTACAGCGGGCTCAGCGGCTTGTCCCAGCTGCCGGCCAGCAGGTCCTCGTGGTCCGCGAAGCCGAACTTGAACTGGGAAACGCCGTCATTGAGCAGGCCGTTAAAGTCGTAGCGCGCGATCCCGCGCTCCTTCATGGCGGTGATGGCCGTCCACTTCAGCGAGAAGTTGGCGCGCAGGCTGCTGCCGGCCTCGTTCATGCCACCGTAGAGTTCGAAGGCGGTGCGGCCGCTGGTGGCCAGCCACAGGAACGCCACCACCTGGTCCCCCAGGAAGGCGCCGAAGACGGGCGAATCCTCGCCCAGGTTCCGGCGGATGTCCAGATAGTAGGCGTCCTCGTGGATGCCGAAACCGGCGCGCAGCGCGGTTTCCCGGTAGACGGCCAGGCAGGCAGGGATCTCCGCGTCCGACACCAGGCGGTAACTGAGCTCCTCGCGCGCCGATTTGCGGATGTACTGGCGGGTTTTCTTGGTCATCGCGGCCAGCAGCTCGTCCGCGCCGCGGTGCAGGTCAAGGATCAGGGTGCGGGGAATCAGGATCGAGTTCGGGCTGGGCTTCCAGCCGGCCGCGGCCAGACCGGCGGCCTCCGGGGAGTCCGCCTCCCAGTCCGGCTCGGCGCTGAGCACGACGGAGCGGTGCGTCCGGCGCACGTGGCCGGCGACGGCGTCGAGCACCTCGGCGGTGCGGCCCTCGGCGGCCTGCGGGCCCCGGGCAAGGTAGGCGAGCGAGCGGAACGGGAACGGCAGCGCGCGCAGCAGGATCTGCGCGGATCCGACGACGGCGCCGCCCTCGGTGAGCAGGATCCGCTCCGCGGACCAGGAGTGCGCGCCCTTCGTTTCCCCCCAGCCCCACAGCTGCATCGGATGTCCCCCGGCGGCGTTGACCTCGCGGTCCCATCGGTTCCGGTCAGTGCACTGTTCCACGCTCAACGTCATGGCACCAGCCTACCGGCGGGTCCGGACCGGGCTGGCCGCCGGGAACCCGGGTGGGCTCCGGCGGGCGCAGCCGGACGGACATGCCCATCCACGGGCCTCTCCGGCGGGCATAACAGCAGTATGTACGCCGGCGGCGCTGACGAACGGACATGCCCATCCGCCGCGAAGCCGCATGCCCGGCCGCCGGTCCGGAAACCGTGCATGCCCATCCACGGACCGCTCCGGCGTGCTTTGCACCATCGTGAACACCGGCGTCGGACAGGTGCGACGACGCTTCCGCGGCCCGCGCCCCGCAGCGGACTAGCTCCGCGCCGCGGACTAGCTCTGGCGGGCGTAGGTCTCCCATTTGTGCGCCTGGTGCTCGCCGTCGACGAAACGGATGGTGCCGGACTTGGACCGCATCACGATGGACTGGGTCAGCACCTTGCTGCGGTCGTAGCGCACGCCCTTGAGCAGGTCACCGTCGGTGATGCCGGTGGCGGCGAAGTAGCAGTTGTCGCTGGAGACCAGGTCGTTGGTGGACAGCACCCGGTCCAGGTCGTGGCCGGCGTCGAGCGCCTTTTGCTTCTCGTCGTCATTGGTGGGCCAGAGCCGGCCCTGAATGACGCCGCCGAGGGTCTTGATGGCGCACGCGGCCACGATGCCCTCGGGGGTCCCGCCGATACCCATCAGCGCGTCGACGCCGGTGCCGGAGCGGGCGGCCGCGATGGCGCCGGCCACGTCCCCGTCGAGGATGATCTTTGTCCTGGCGCCGGCGGCGCGGATCTCCTCGATCAGCGGTTGGTGCCGGTCGCGGTCCAGGACCATGACGGTGAGCTGGTTGACCTTCACACCCTTGGCCTTGGCAATCAGGTGCAGGTTCTGCTTGACCGGCAGGCGCAGGTCGACCATGTCCGCCGCCTCGGGGCCGGTGACGAGCTTTTCCATGTAGAACACCGCTGACGGATCGAACATGGTGCCGCGCTCGGCAACGGCCAGCACGGCCAGGGCGTTGTTGATGCCCAGCGCGGTCAGGCGGGTACCGTCGATCGGGTCCACGGCCACATCGCACTCGGGACCGGATCCGTCCCCGACGACCTCGCCGTTGTACAGCATCGGGGCCTCGTCCTTTTCGCCCTCGCCGATCACGACCACGCCGTTGAAGTGCACCGTGGACAACAGCGACCGCATGGCGTCCACGGCCGCGCCGTCGGCCTTGTTCTTGTCGCCGAATCCCACCCAATGGCCGCCGGCGATGGCAGCGGCCTCGGTCACCCGGACCAGCTCAAGGGCAAGGTTCCTGTCCGGCTCGTCGTCGCCGACGGCCAGGGAACGGGACAGCGTGGAGTATTGTGCGGCGGAATCTTTGGACACGGCGAACCTCATCTTTGAGCATCGGACTGGGACTTAGTTCGATCATAGTTGGGATACGCTTCCTTGGCCCGTGCTTGTGACGGAGCCCTCCCCCGCATGACCGGATCATGAAAATACGCTCCGGATAGGCGACTATAGAGGGGTGAGTGAAGTGCAACGCAGTCCCGAGGCCGATCCGGCACCCGCCGTCAAGCCCGTCATACCCGCAGCGGCCGCCAAGCGGGCGAACGCCTCGGTGATCGGCATGGTGCTGGCCCTGCTGGTGTCCCTGGCCGTCATCATTCCCGTCCTCGCGCTCAATCCGAGCCGGAACGCGGACACCTACCGGCCGGTGGTCGACGTCGCCGCCACCGCGCAGCAGGCCAAGGACGCGGCCGGATTCACCCCGGCCGCCCCGGCCCTGCCCGACGGCTGGAGCGTGAACTACGCGCGCTGGACCTCCGCCACCGGGGGCGGTGTGCCGTACTGGGAGGTCGGATACGTGACGGCAAACCAGCAGTTCATCTCGTTGACCCAGACAGCCAAGGCCAACCCGACGTGGCTGGCCGAACGGACCGGCGACGCGCCGAAGACCGGGACGCTGCCGGTTGGTCCGGACACCTGGGAACTGCACGAGAAGGCGGGCGGAGACACATC
>JBIOFK010000132.1:0-6498 GCA_044447065.1 Actinomycetales bacterium
AGAAGGACCATGCCTCAGCACGCCGACTCCGCCGTTTCCCAGCAAACTCCCGCACGACGGGAGCTGACGTCTGCACAACGCGGAATCTGGTACGCCCAGCAGCTCGCCCCGGACAACCCGATGTACCAGATCGCCCAGTATGTCGACATCCGCGGCGGGCTGGACCCGCAGGTCCTTGGCCGTGCGGTCCTCGGTGCGGTCGAGGAGGCGGACGCCCTCAACGTGCGCTTCGCGGAGGACGGCGACGGTCCCTACCAGTTCACGGCCCCGGCTGCCGCCGGTCCGGGCGCAGGCCTAATCGTGACCGATCTTCGCACCCCTGATGACGAGTCCGGCCAGCACGCTCTGGCCCGGGCACTGGAGCTGATGGACCGCGACCTCGGCACGGCACGGAACGTAGCACGGGACCGTCTGCTGCGCACCGAACTGTTCCGGATCAGCGACGACAGGTACTTCTTCTATCAGCGAGTGCACCACCTGATGCTTGACGGCTATTCCGCTGTCCTGGTGCTCCGTCGGGTGGCAGAGCTGTATGACGATCTGCTGGCCCGCGACCGGAGCACCGGACAGGACCGGGCCGGCGGGGCACCGGCGTACGCCCCGCCGTCGCCGTCGCCCTTCCGGTCCCTGGACGACCTGCTGGCGGACGAGTCGGACTACGCCGCCTCCCGGCACGCCGCCGCCGACCGGGAGTTCTGGCAGCAGGACGTGGCAGAGGCGGAGCCCGTCTCCGGACTGGCGGACCGGCCGCAGGGAACCGCGGACCGGCTCATCCGGATCGGCGCCGGCCTGCCGTCCGCGCTGGCGGATTCGCTGGAGGCCACGGCCGGCACAGCCCCCGCCGTGCTGCTGAGCGCCGTCGCGATCTACCTGCACAAAATGACGGGTGAGCGCAGCGTTTCGGTGGGGCTGCCGGTGACGGCCCGCCGCGGCGCGCTGGCGAAGTCGGTACCGTCGATGATGTCCAACGTGGTGCCGGTCCGGCTGCAGATCCGGCCGGAGGCCACGGTGGAGGAAACCGTCGCCGCGATGGGCGCCGCGCTGCGCAACGCGCTCATCCACCAGCGTTTCCGCCACGAAAGCCTGGCGTCGGCGTCCAGCTATGCGGGCCCCTCTGTCAACATTCTGCCGGTGCTGGACGAGCTGCGATTCGGTCCGGCCGGCGGCACCATGAATGTGCTCTCCACGGGTCCCATCGATGACCTCTCCATTGTCTTCCACGGCCTGGGCCGCAGCGCGGGCATGGCAGCCGGCGGCAGCACTGCCGATTCCGAGGCCACGGTCACGGTCCAGTTCGAAGCCAACGCGGCGCTCTACAGCCGGGAAACGGTTGCGGCCCACTTGCGGCGGTTCGTGCGTCTGCTGGCCGAGCTCACCGCCGCCCCCGACGCCCCTGTTGCCACGCTGTCCCTGACCACCGCCGACGAGGCGCAGCGGCAGCTTGACCTGGGCGAAGCGCAGACCTCCGAGCTGCCGGGACACACCGTGGTGGAGGAGTTCCAGGACCGAGCCGACGCCGTCCCCGGCGCGCGCGCCGTCGTCGCCGCCGACGGCGAACTGGATTTCGCCGGGCTGGACCGCCGGTCCAACCAGCTGGCGCACTTCCTGCGGGCCCAGGGTGCCGGGCCGGGCACGACCGTTGCGGTCAGGCTGGAGCGCAGCACTCTGCTGCCCATCGCGATCCTGGGCGTGCTGAAATCCGGTGCCGCGTACCTGCCGCTTGACCCGGACTACCCCGCCGGCCGGGTCGAAGGAATGCTCGACGACGCCGCACCCCTGCTGCTGCTCAGCTCCGCCGCGCTTTCCGGCCCGGAGCACTCCGACGGCGCCGATTCCGGGATTGACACCGGCGTTCCCGTGGTGGTTCTGGACTCCGAGCTGGTCGCCTCGTCGCTGGCGGCCAGGCCGGCCGGACGGCCCGCCTCCCCCTCGGCCGCCCCGCACGATCTGGCCTACGTCATCTTCACCTCCGGATCCACCGGACGGCCCAAGGGCGTCGGCGTCGAGCACCGGGCGCTGCTGAACCTCTTCCTGGGCCACCGGCAGGACATTTTCGCACCGGCCGCCGCCAGGTTGGGACGCACCCTGCGGGTGGCGCACACCGCCGGCCTGTCGTTCGACGCCTCCTGGGACCCGATGCTGTGGCTGCTCGCCGGCCACGAACTGCATCTGGTGGAGAACCGGACGCGGCGCGACCCCGAGGCGCTGATGGAATACCTACTCGCCGCGCGGATCGACAGCATCGAAACCACGCCGTCCTTCGCGAAGGTCCTGCTGGCGCAGGGCTTGTTCGAGGCGGCCGGGCACCCGAGCGTCGTCGCGCTGGGCGGGGAGGCCGTCGACGGCGCCCTGTGGGGCGCGCTCGCCAAAATCCGCGGCGTGAGCGCCTACAACTTCTACGGACCCACCGAAACCACCGTCGACTCCATGACGGCGCCCATCGAGTCCGGCACCGCGCCCACCCTGGGCAGTTCGGTGCGCAACAGCCGGCACTACATTCTGGACGCCGGCCTGAATCCGGTACCGGCCACCGCCATCGGTGAACTGTATGTTGCCGGCGTCAACGTGGCCCGCGGCTACCTGGACCGGCCGCAGCTGAGCTCGGAGCGCTTCGTCGCGGACCCCTTCGCCTCCGACGGGTCCCGGATGTACCGCACCGGCGACGTGGTCCGCCGCCTGTCCGACGGGACTGTGGAGTTCCTCGGCCGGATCGACGAACAGGTCAAGATCCGGGGCTTCCGCATCGAACCGTCGGAAATCGAGGCAGTCCTGCTCGCGGCCGACGGGGTCGAGCAGGCCGCCGTCGTCGTGGCCAAGAACCGCGCCGGCTACGACCAGCTGCTGGCCTATGTGACAGGGTCCCGGCCGCTGGACACCGCCGCCCTGCGCGGTGCGTCACGGCGCACGCTGCCGGATTACATGGTGCCCTCGGCGATTGTGCAGCTGGAGGCAATCCCGCTGACCCCCAACGGGAAGCTGGAGCGCGCCTCGCTGCCCCAGCCGGACGAGAACGGCACGGCGGTGGCACCGCGCAACGACTCCGAACGCCTGGTGGCAGAAGCCTTCAGGGAGGTCCTCGGCCTGGCGGCGATCGGCATGGACGATGACTTCTTCGAATTGGGTGGCCATTCGCTGCTGGCCACCCGGCTGGTATCGGTGCTGCGGGAGCGCCACGGATCCGCCCCCTCGCTGCGGACCGTCTTCGAAAACCCCACCGTTGCGGCCCTGGCCGAACGGCTGGAACCGGCCGTCAGCACGGACAACCCCCTGCTGCCGCAGGAGCGCCCGGAGCGGATCCCGCTGTCCTACGCCCAGCGCAGGTTGTGGTTCCTGAACCGCTTCGACCCAGCATCCGGGGCGTACAACATCCCCGTTGTGGTCAGGCTGACGGGTCCGCTGGCCGTGACGGCGCTGCAGAATGCCATCAATGACGTCGTCGCCCGGCACGAAAGCCTGCGCACCGTCTTCCCGTTCAGCTCGGGCGTCCCGGAACAGTTGGTGCTGCCCGCCTCCGAAGCGCACGTTGAACTTGTTGCCATCCAAACCGGCAGCGAACGGCTGGAGCATGTGCTGCGCTCCGAATCCGGCCGCGGCTTCAACCTCGGCAGGGATCTGCCGCTGCGCGCCGTCCTGCTCCAGCTGGGACCGCAGGAACACGTGCTGCTGATAACCCTGCACCACATTTCCTCGGACGGCTGGTCGCTGGCCCCCCTGGCCCGGGATCTCTCCCTGGCGTACAACAGCCGCGCCGCCGGGACGGTACCCGACTTTCCGCCGTTGCCCGTGCAGTACGCCGACTACACCCTGTGGCAGCGCACCGAGCTGGGACGCGAGGACGATCCGCACAGCCCCATTTCCAGCCAGCTGGCGTTCTGGGCCGCCGAGCTCGCCGATGCCCCCGAGGAGCTCCGGCTCCCGTACGACTACCCGCGCGGCTCACGCACCGGCGACGTAGGCCTCGACTCCGACGGCGGCGCCGGTGATGGTGATGCGCCGGCTGCCAGCGGATCGGTGCGGCTGGACATCGGCGCGGACACCCATGAACTGCTGGTCGGGCTCGGCCGGGCCCGCAATGCCAGTCTTTTCATGGTGCTGCAGGCCGCCTACGCCGCGCTGCTGACCAAGCTGGGCGCCGGGACGGACATTCCCATCGGCACACCGGTCGCCGGCCGGGTGGACACCCAGCTGGACGAACTGGTCGGCTTCTTCGTCAACACCCTGGTGCTGCGCACCGACACCTCGGGGAATCCGAGCGCGGCGGACCTGGTGGAGGGCGTCCGCTTCGCCAACCTGCGCGCCTACGCCAACCAGGACGCACCGTTCGAACGCGTGGTCGAGGAACTCAATCCGGCCCGTTCGCAGCACCGCCACCCGCTCTTCCAGGTGATGCTGAACGCTGCAGGGCACGCCGTCGGCAGGGCTGGCGATGGATGGCCTGGCCGCCGAGGCAGACCAGGGCGCCGAACCCGGCGGAGCGAAATTCGATCTGCTGCTGGACCTCGCCGAACGCGGCCAGGCCGACGGCGCCACCGGAAACGCCACTCCGGCGGGACTCTCGGGCTCGCTGAGCTTCGATCCGTCCCTGTTCACGAGGTCAACCGCCGAAGACATCGCCCGCCGCTTCCTGGACGTCCTCGAGCACTTCGCCCGGCAGCCCAACGCGCCGCTATCCCGGATTCCGCTGCTGCGCCCGGATGAGGCCCGGCTCGCCCTGGAGCAGTCCCGCGGCGACGAATCCGACGGCGGCGCCGCCACCGTGCTGGAAGGATTCCGCGCCACGGCCACGCGCCAGCCGGACGCCGCAGCGCTCAGCGACACCGGCCGGACGCTGACCTTCCGCGAACTCGATACCCGGATCAGCACTGTCGCCCTCGGACTCGCGGCCTCCGGCGTCCGGCCCGGCGACCGGGTGGTGGTTGCTCTTCCCCGCACCGTGGACGCCGTGACGGCAGCGCTGGCCGTACTGCGCGCCGGCGCCGTCTACGTTCCGGTGGATCTGAGCTACCCGGCGGAGCGGATCAGGATGATCATCCAGGACAGCGCGCCCCGGCTCGTGCTCTGTGAAACGGACACGCTGCCCTCCGGGGACGCCGGCGCTGCCGGGGGCGCCAGCGCGGGAGGGGGCGCCACCGTAGCCCACGCCGCAGAGGGCTCCGCCGTGGCAGGGATCGCGGCGCTGCTGAGGGCCGGCGCCACGCCGGACGCCGGCGCCTCCGCCGCCCGGCACCCGGAGGTTTCGCCCGCGGATCCGGCCTACGTCATCTACACGTCCGGCTCCACCGGCAGGCCCAAGGGAGTCGCCGTCGCGCATGCCGCACTGGCCAACCTGTACCTCCAGCACAGCCGGACCATTTTCGCGCGCACCTTCTCCGGCAGCACCCGGGCCGGGGCGGTGGCTGTGGCGCACATCGCCGGCCTCGGCTTTGACGCCTCCTGGGACCCGCTGCTCTGGCTGGTCGCCGGGGCCCACCTGCATATGGTGGACGACGATGTCAGGACCGACGCCGGGGCCCTGGTGCGGTTCTGCGCCGAGCACCGCATCGACGTGCTGGAAACCACTCCCTCCTATGCGCGCCAGCTGCTCAATTCCGGCCTGCTGAGCGAACGTCGGAACGGTACCGCGAGCGGCCCGATGACCCTGGCGCTGGGCGGCGAAGCTGTCCCGGATGACCTGTGGCGGGACCTCGCGGACAACGAGGCCGTGGCCGCTTACAACTTTTACGGTCCCACGGAATTCACCGTGGATTCGGTCACCGCCGAGGTCACCGGCACGGTGCCTACCATCGGCCGGCCGGTGCACAACGTCAGCGCCTACGTGCTGGACGGCTTCCTCGGCCTCGCGCCGCAGGGCATGGTGGGCGAGCTGTACCTGGCCGGCGCCGGCAGCGCCACCGGCTATGACCGCCGCGAGGCCGAGACTGCGTCACGCTTCGTGGCCGATCCGTTCACACCCGGCGGACGGATGTACCGCACCGGCGACCTGGTGCGGCGTCTGCCGGACGGGTCGCTGGCCTTCGTCTCCCGGGCCGACGACCAGGTGAAGATCAGGGGTTTCCGGATCGAACTTGGCGAGATCGAAAGTGCACTGGTGTCCCATCCGCTTGTCCGGCGCGCCGCCGTCGTCGTTGCCGGTACCGCCCCCGCCGAACGGATCGTCGGCTACTACGTGGGGGACGCGTCCGGTGGGGACCTGCGCGCGCACGCCGCAGCGCGCCTGCCCGACTACATGGTGCCGCAGATCCTGCTGGCGGTGCCGGACATCCCGCTCACCGCGCACGGCAAACTGGACAGGCGCGCCCTGCCCGAGCCGGACATCGCCGGGCACTCGGCACGGGCGCCGGAAACCGAGGACGAGCGCACTGTATGCGCTCTCTTCGGAACCGTGCTGGGGGCGTCCGGGGTGGGCCTGGACGATGACTTCTTCGAGCTGGGCGGCCATTCACTGCTGGCCGTGACCCTGATCGCCGGGCTGCGCGGGGCGTTCGGCGTCGAACTCGG
>JBIOFK010000133.1:0-6472 GCA_044447065.1 Actinomycetales bacterium
ACCTGCGGTGGCCGCCGGGCTGGCCGGACCGCTGGCGGAGACCGGGATCGGCTCGGCCAGCGTCATCTGCCTCGACGCTCGCCCGGAGGCTCCGCAGCCGGACACGGACGGCTCGCCCCGCACCGGCACGGCACCGGCTGAGCGGGCCGTCCTGCCACGGCACCTGGCGTACGCCATGTTCACCTCCGGATCCACCGGGCGTCCCAAGGGCGTGGAAATCACCCACGGCGCCCTGGCCAACCTGCTGGCGTCGCACCGGAGCACGGTGCTGGCGGAAGCGGCAGCACCCGCGGCCGGCGGACAGGCCGGCGGCCGGGCAAGCGACCGGGCCGGCGGCCGGATCAGGGTGGCGCACACCACCGGCGTGGGTTTCGATGCCTCGTGGGATCCGATGCTGTGGATGGTGGAGGGGCACGAACTGCACCTGATTGACGACGAGCTGCGCCGCAATCCGCAGGGCCTGGCGGACTATTTTGCCGGCCACCGGATCGGCGCCTGGGAAACCACCCCCAGCTATCTGCGCCAGCTGATGAAGGAACCCGCGTTCGCCGGCATGCTCGACGGCCGGGACGGCTCCGCTCCGCTTCACCTGGCGATCGGCGGAGAAGCCTTCGACGCGGATCTGTGGCGGGATCTGTCCTCACGCACCTCGGTGCGGGCCTGGAATCTGTACGGGCCCACCGAGGCAACCGTGGACTCGCTGCTGGCGGAGGTCGGCCGGTCCGGGACCCCCACCCTGGGAACGCCCGTCCTCAACGCGCGGGCCTACGTGCTCGATGAGCATCTGCAGCACGTTCCCGCCGGCGCCGGCGGGGAACTGTATCTGGCGGGCCCCGGCCTGGCCCGCGGCTACCGGGGCCGGGCGGACCTGACCGCCGAGCGGTTCGTGGCCGATCCGTTCGGCCCCGGCGGCGAACGGATGTACCGCACCGGGGACATCGTCACCCGGTACCGGGACGGCACCATGGTCTTCCGCGGCCGCAACGACGGCCAGCTGAAAATCCGCGGCTTCCGGGTGGAGCTGGGCGAAATCGACAGCGTCCTGCGCTCCGTGAAGGGCGTCCGCGAGGCCGCCGTCCTCGCCGTCGCCGGACCTGGCGACGCGCCCGGCGCCCCGCCGTCGCGCCTGGTGGCCTATCTGGTCGCCGAAAAACCCGAGGAGCCAGCCGCCCGGCAGGACGGCGCGGCGGACGACGACGGGATCGCCCGGCAGCATGCGCTTGAGCAGCGGGTCCTGGACGCCGCCCGCGCGCGCCTGAGATCGTCGCTGCCGGCGTACATGATCCCGTCCGCGCTGGTGGCCGTCCCCCGGATGCCGCTGACAGCCCACGGCAAGCTGGACGTCCGCGCCCTTCCCGACGCCGTCCCGGCCGACGGCGGTGCCGGGCTGCCCGCCCGCACGCCCAAGGAGAAGGCCGTGGCACAGATCTTCGCCGACGTCCTTTCCCTGCCGGTGGTCGGTGTGGACGAGTCGTTCTTCGACCTCGGCGGCCACTCGTTCCTGGCCCAGCCGCTGATCTCGCGGATCAACGATGCGCTCGGATGCGCGCTTCCGGTGCAGGCGCTGTTCCGCGCTCCGACAGTGGAACTGCTGGTGGCCGAGGCCTCCCGGGGCGAGGACGAAAGTGTGGCCGCCTCATTGGAGCGGGTGTTGCCGCTGCGTGCCACCGGAGGCAAAGCCCCGCTGTTCGCTGTGCACCCGGCCTCGGGTGTGAGCTGGGGTTACGCCGCCATGCTGCGCCGGCTGGACAAGGACCGGCCGCTGATCGGATTGCAGATGCCCGGCATGGCCGCCGGCGCGGACTCCGGGATCGGTGCCGGCACGCTGACCGAGTTCGCCGACGACTACATCAGCCAGCTCAAGAGCGTCCAACCCGCCGGCCCGTACCACCTGCTGGGCTGGTCCTTTGGCGGCAACCTGGTGCAGCGGCTTGCCACCCGGCTGCAGGAACGCGGTGACGAGGTGGCGTTCCTGGCCATCCTGGACGCGTATCCGACAAACCAGGAGCACAACAGCGACGTCGGCACCGGGCCCGCCCTGCTGGCGAGCTATCTGGAAGCGGTCGGCTACCCGGTGGCCGCAGCGGATGAGGAGTCACTTGATGCCGCGCGGGTGCTGGAAATCCTCAGGGAAAACCACAACCCGCTGGGAAACATTCCGCTCGCAACGGTGGAAACCATGGTGGATAACTTCTCCTCCCTGGCGAGGCTGATCCGCACCGCCGACGTCGAGGAATTCGACGGCGACATGCACGTCTTCCGCGCCACCCACGACGTGCCGCGGGGAACGCCCGACGCCGGCGCCTGGCAGCCCTATGTGTCGGGCCGGATCATCGACACCCCCGTTGCCGAACGGCATTCGCAGATGCTCAGCGAGACGGCCCTGGACGATATTTCGCCGGTTTTGTCCATCCATTTGGACGGCGGCTCCGAATGACTAGTGAGGCGGAAGGAATTTTCCCTGCCACGTCTTCGGGCAAAAAACCCACAAACACAGGAATCTGGTGAAAATTCGTGACTAATCCATTTGACGACACAACAGGCACTTTCCGGGTATTGGTAAACGATCTGCAGCAGCATTCCCTCTGGCCCTCCTTCGCCGATGTTCCCCAGGGCTGGGTCCTGATGTACGGGCCGGACAGCAGGGACGCCTGCCTGGAGTACGTGTCCAGCAACTGGACGGACATGACTCCGCGCACCGTGGCCGAACTCGCCGCATCTTGATCCGCATCCGCGGACTATGCAAGAGCTTCGGCGGCTTCCGGGCACTGGACGGTCTCGATCTGGACGTCCCGGAGGGACAGGTGCTCGGACTGCTGGGACCGAACGGCGCAGGCAAAACCACCACCGTTAGGGTGCTCACCACCTTGCTGCAGCCCGACGCGGGTGAGGCGAGCGTGGCCGGGCACTCGGTCGTGGACGATCCGGACGGTGTCCGCCGCTCCATCGGACTCTCCGGCCAGTACGCCGCGGTGGATGAAAAGCTGACGGGCTACGAAAATCTGTACATGGTCGGACGGCTGTACGGCATGAACCGCAGATCCTCCGCCGCACGGGCCCACGAACTGCTGGACCAGTTCCGGCTCAGCGAGGTCGCCGGGAAACGGGCCGGAGCGTACTCCGGCGGCATGCGGCGCCGGCTGGACCTCGCCGGCGCCATCGTTGCCCGGCCCCCGGTGGTGGTCCTGGACGAACCGACCACCGGGCTTGACCCGCGGGGGCGCCTTGACACCTGGGAGGTCATCTCCTCCCTGGTCAGTTCGGGCACGACAGTGCTGCTGACCACGCAGTATCTGGAGGAAGCGGATCAGTTGGCGGACAGCATCGCAGTGATCGACGCCGGCCGGGTCATCGCCAAGGGCACCGCCGACGAACTCAAGGCACAGGTCGGATCTGAACGCATCGACGTCGTCATGGCCAGCCGGGACCACGTGGCTGCTGCGGCGGCCCTGGTCTCCGCCAATGCCGGGACCGGCGCCCGGATGGAAGTGGACCAGCAGACCCGGCGCATCAGCGCCGCGGCCCCCGAGGGCCACCGGATGCTGGTCCGGACCCTCACCGATCTCCAGGACGCGGGGCTCCCCGTGGTGGAGGCCTCACTGCGCCGACCCACCCTGGACGACGTTTTCCTGCAGCTCACCGGGCAGAAGCCTGACGAGCCCGTGCCGGCTGAACCGGTGCCCGCGGGACCGGGCGCCGACCAAGCCGAACCGTCCCGGAAGGAGGCCATCAGGGCATGAGTACCATCAATGCGGCCGCCCGCGACAGTTCAGTCATCGCCTGGCGCAACCTGCGCAACGTCCTCCGAACCCCCGGGGCGATGGTGACCAGCCTCGTACAGCCGATCATGTTCGTGCTGCTGCTGGCCTTCGTCTTTGGCGGGACCCTGGGCGGAGCCCAATACAGGATGTTCCTGATCGGCGGCATCCTGGCCCAGACCCTGACCTTCAACGCCTCCTTCACCGCGGTCTACCTGGCCAAGGACCTGCAGCTGGGACTGATCGACAGATTCCGGTCGCTGCCCATGTCCCGTTCGGCCGTCATCCTAGGTCGTGTCTGCGCCGACCTGGCGACGAGCCTGATCTCCATCGCCGTCACGCTGCTGTGCGGCCTGGCCATCGGCTGGCGGATCAGCAACGGCCCCGGCGCTGCACTGCTGGCACTGGGCCTGTTGCTGCTGTTCACCTTCTCCGTCTCCTGGGTCGGCGCCGTCATCGCCCTGACCGCGCGCAGTGTCGAGGTGGCCCAAAGCCTGGGACTGATCTGGCTGTTCCCGGTCACGTTTGTCTCCGGTGCGTTCGTTTCGGTGCAGTCGATGCCCGGTCCGCTGCGCGCCATCGCGGAATGGAATCCTGTCACGGCCGTGGCCACCTCGGTCCGCCGGCTCTTCGGCAACCACGCTCCCCGGGGATTCGCGGCACCGACCGGATGGCCCGCGGACAACGCCCTGCTCTATGCGTTCCTGTGCTGCCTGGCCATCATCGCCGTTTTCGCTCCGCTGGCCGTGGGCCAGTACCGCCGGATCAGCAAACGATGAGTCCCTCCGGACAGCGGATGGAATACCTCATCGCCGACGCCTCGCAGTTCGGCGGCTCCACGGCCCCATCCGCCATGGCCGCGCTGCTTCCGCCGGAGGAGCGCAGCCGGGCCTCCGGGTTCCGGCGTTCCCGGGACCGGGAGGCCTACGCCGGCGCCCATGTCCTGTTCCGGCTGATGGCCGCCCGGTGGCTGGGCGCCGGCCGGCCGGCGGAGCTGGAGGTCCAACGGACCTGCAGGACCTGCGGCGGTCCGCACGGCAAGCCGAGGATCGACGGCGTGGAGCTGAGCCTGTCCCGTTCCGCGGATACCGTCATGATTGCCGCCGCCCCGCCCGGCTGCGCCGTGGGCGCCGATCTGGAGCAGGTCCCCGGGCGGCTTTTCGCCGGTTTCGACGCCTACGCCCTGGCCCCGGCGGAGCGGGAATCGGCGGCCGGCCCCGACGTAGCCGGCCGGATCCGGCTGTGGGTCGCCAAGGAGGCCGCGCTGAAGGCCACCGGACATGGCGTGGCCCTTGACCCGCACACCCTGAGCATCCTCATGGCCGATACGGCGGCTCCGTGGAGCGCCGTCGTGCGCTGCGCCGCAACCGAGGACCTGGACGGGATGAACATCGCCTGGACGCCGGCGCCCGAGGGCTACGTTGCGGCCCTGGCCACCGCCGGAACACCCGGAATCGTCCGGCTCGATCCGGCGGACCTGCTTCCGGAGCTCCGCACCGCACGGTAAGCCCGGACGGTGGATCTCGGCAGGGTCGATGCCGCCGCCCCGCCGCTGCCGGCCGACCTGGAAGGCGCCACGGTCTTCCGGAGCGGTTGCCGCGCATTCCTCAGCCTCCGTGCATGGTTAGGATTTTTATCAGACTTTATTGGTTCTTCCTAAAACGCACTAAAGCTCTCCTAAAACAGACAAATGGACAACGTCAGCAACCCCTACACGCCCAACGCTGACGCAGTTCCCAACGCTGGCGCAGCTCCCGAAATTATTGTCGGCAGAGACGAGCAGACCGCGGCGTTCGAGACTCTCCTGAAGCGTCTTGAGCGCGGGCGGACAGATCAATCCATGATCATCACAGGTCTCCGCGGTGTCGGAAAACAGTTCTGTTAGGCCAATTTGGCGATCTCGCCCGTGCCGCCACCTGGGAAGTCATAGAGATCGAAGCGAGTAAACACGACGACTCCCACTTTCGGCAGACGATGTTCTCCCAGCTGCGGTCGGCCCTGCTGCGGCTGAGCATTAACAACACCGGCAGCTTGAGCCTGAGTTGGGACGTTCCTCCCGCCGAAGATTCGCCGATCACGGAGACCTCGGCATGGATCTCTCAGATGTTCTAGTCGCTGTTGGCGACATGGCCAAGGAGCAAAAACGTGGTATTGCCATCCTGGTTGACGAGGTTCAATTCCTCAAGGCGTCACAGTTGGAATCGATAATACAAGCGATCCACAAACGGTTCGGCGCAAGCTCCCCGTCACTTTCGTCGGCGCTGGTCTGCTGCAGATCGCTGAAATGGCAGGGGCGCAAGGTCCTATGCCGAACGCCTGTTTAAGTTTCCCAAGATCGGATCATTAACGCCCGACGACGCGCGGAAGGCTCTCGTCGAACCTGCTCCTGTAGAGGGCGTGCACTTTGATGTAGAGGCGGTCGATCTGGCGCTCGAAATAGCCAGCGGCTATCCCTATTTTATTCAGGAACTCGGCTATCAGGTTTGGCCCATCGCTAGCGACATCCACATTTCGAGGATCGACGTGGCGAATGCGAGGGAAGCCTACGAAGCGAAGTTGGACGGCTCGTTCTTCCGCGTTCGTCTCGATAGAGCGACGCCCCTTCAGACCGCATACATGAGGGCGATGGCGCAACTTGGGCCACACCCGCAGAAGGCTGCGGATGTGGCCCAAGTGATGGGACGTGAATCGACCCAAGTTGGTCCGACCCGCGC
>JBIOFK010000134.1:0-6453 GCA_044447065.1 Actinomycetales bacterium
CCGGCCCCCTGCGCGGAGTGGAACTGGCCGGCCCGGGAATCCCAGCAGCTCCAGCCCCAGTAGGCCGAAATGGTCATGTCCCAAAAGGTCTGCATGTCGGCCGGAACCGCGTCCCGGATGTCCGCCATGAACGCCCGCTCCAGTTCCAGGCCCTGGCCGTCCAGCCGTTCCTGTACCCGGGCAAGAGTCCTGGCCACCAGGGCCTGCGGAGTTTCGCCGTGCCAGTCCTGGCCCACGGCACCTTCGGCGAGTGCGGCATCGAGGGTCTGCAGGGCCTGGCCCGCGTCCGCCCGGATACCCAAAGCCGGCCGGTTGGATTCGAGGACCCGCGGCTCGGCGTCGATCTGGATGATCCGGCCGCGCGGGGCTAGGGTGAAGTAGTTGCTGGTGACCTCTCCCAGCGACGATCCGATCACAACCAGGACATCGGCGTCTTCAAGCACCTCGGTGACGTATCTGTCCTCCACCCAGGACTGCAGGGACAGCTCATGATCCCAGGGGAAGGCGCCGTTGCCGCCCGGCGAGCAGACCACCGGGGCGTTGAGCTTTTCAGCCACGCTCAGCAGCCATTCCTCGGCCCTGCCTCGGCGCACGCCGCCGCCGGCGACGATCGCGGGGCGCTTGGCGGCGCGCAGCCAGGCGACGGCTTCGCGGACCAGCTCCACCCGGGGCGGGTTATCGAAGGGTTCGGCCAGTGCATCCTCCACCCGCGGTACCATGATCGGATCCAGCAGGACGTTCTGCGGGATTTCGATCCACACCGGGCCCTGCGGGGAGGAGACGGCTTCGGTCCACGCATCCTGGATCCCCGAGGGAATGCCTGACGCATGTTGGATGAGCCGCTGGCTCTTGGTGACGTTGGCGGCGGAGGCCTTCTGGTCATCGAGTTGGTGCAGCATCCCCTTGCGGCGCGCGCCCAGTCCCTCAAGCGGAATCTGGCTGGCGACGACGATCATCGGCACCCCGGTGGCGTACGCCTCCTGCAGACCGGCCAGGGATGTCAGGGCGCCCGGTCCGGTGGAGAGGAAGAGGACGCCGACCTCGCCGGTGGCGCGGGAATAGCCGTCCGCGGCAAAGGCCGAGTTGTTCTCCACCCGGGAGGAGACGAAGTGCAGCGGTGAGCGGCTGAGCGCGTCGAACAGTCCCAAAGCGTGCTGCCCGGGTATGCCGAAGACGGTCTTGGCTCCGAGGGCATGCAGGGTTTCCACGACGAGGTCCCCGCCGTTGCGCTCTGCGGAGTTCACTGTCGGTGCCGGGGCTCCGGGATCAAAATCGATCACAGCGCAACCCCGCCGTCGGCCATTGACCCGCTCGAGGCCCGGAATCCGGCGGCCTGGCGTTTCTGGTCCCGCCCCAGGGCCTGTGCGGCATAGCCGTTGGGAGCTCCGAAGCGATCCCCCTCCACGGCGTTGTCGGCCATCAGGGTAACCAGCTCGAAGGCCACGTGGCTGCCGGCAACTCCGGTGATCTCCGCGTGGTCGTAGGCAGGCGCGACCTCCACGACGTCGGCTCCGATGAGGTTCATGCCCCGGAACCCGCGGATAATCTCCAGCAGCTCACGGCTGGTGATGCCCCCGGCCTCGGGAGTGCCGGTGCCCGGGGCATGGGCGGGATCCAATACGTCGATATCCACCGAAATGTACAGCGGCCGGTTGCCGATCCGGTCGCGGACCTTGGCGACAGTTTCCAGCACGCCCTGATAATAGACATCCGCGCTGGTGACGATGCCGAAGCCGAAGCGGTGGTCGTCGTCGAGGTCTTTCTTGCCGTACAGCGGACCGCGGGTACCGATGTGGCTGATGGCCTCGGTGTCCAGGATGCCTTCCTCCACAGCGCGGCGGAACGGCGTGCCGTGGGTGTACTCGGCACCGAAATACGTATCCCAGGTGTCCAGATGGGCATCGAAGTGCAGCAGCGCCACCGGAGCGCCGGCCCGTTCGGCGGCGGCGCGCAGCAGCGGCAGCGCGATCGTGTGGTCCCCGCCCAGCGTGACGAGCTTGCCGCCGTCGGCGGTCAGGTCGAGGGCATTCTGCTGGATCGTCTCGATCGCGTTGTTGATGTTGAACGGGTTGACGGCCATGTCGCCCGCGTCGGCCACCTGGACGTCTTCGAACGGGGAAACATCCCACGCAGGGTTGTAGGGGCGCAGCAGCCGGGACGCTTCCCGCACGTGGTTGGCACCGAACCGCGCCCCGGGACGATAGGAGACACCCGAGTCGAAAGGTACCCCGACGACGGTGACATCGGCCTTGGCCACCTGGTCCAGCCGCGGCAGCCGGGCGAACGTGGCGGCGCCGGCATAGCGCGGAACCCGGGACGAATCGATGGGGCCGAGGTTACCGTTGGCCTCAATGCGCAGTTCTTTCATTACAACCTCTTCGTTGACGCTGCTCGTAGTGCGGTCCTCCGCCATCGTAACCCGAGAGTTGCCCGCCGTGCATCAAAAGTTTCCCGGACCCTCCCAACTGAGTCGCAGATAATGCTGTCATGGGCACCCAGAACAGCGTTATCTGCGACCCAGTTGGGTCAGCTGCCGGAGGCGGCGGGAACGAGAATCCAGAGCGCCTCGACCCGCTCGTCGAAGTGGTTGATCCAGGAGTGCGGCTCGCGGCCGGGGAACGAGATGGTGTCCCCCGCCCTGAGCTCGTGGGTGTCGTTGGTCATCACCAGGGTCAGCCGCCCGCTCATGATGTGCAGCACGTCCACTTCACAGTCGACGGCGTAGAGCTCGCTTTCGCCGCGGCCGAAGGGGGCGATGCTGGCCTGGATAATCTGCAGGCGGCGCTCCGAGCGGGCGGTGAGGAGCCGCTCCACGATGCCTTCGCCGCCGAGGGAGATTTTCGGTCCCTCGTTGCGGCGGACCAGGTGGGTTTCCGGAACCGCGAATAGGTCGCCGATCGAGATGGATAGCACCTGGCATAACGTCACCAGCGAGGCCACGCTGGGCGAGGTCAAGTCCCGCTCCACCCGGCTGAGAAAGCCCTTCGTGAGGCCGGTCGCATCCGCCACGTGCTCGATCGTTAGGCGCTGGGCCTGCCTGGCCGCCCGGATGCGGGAACCGATGGCAACGGGAACGGTGCTCGGCTCAACCGGAAGCGCTTTCATGGACCACCCTTTCAGCGGCGCCGCGCCGGCGGGAACCGGCCGGCCCCCGAGCCGGCGCGGTCGCGTTCGGAACTCACCACATCCTAGTTGCTGCCCGCGCCTTGACTGTAAGCCTGATCACAGAATAGCCTATTAAGCATCATTTGTTGTCTGTGAGTGAATTCACGGCATTTTCGTCCGTTACCCCCGGGAGCCGTCTTGGTCTTGAACGTTGTCATTGTCGTGCTGTATCTGCTGGCCATGCTTGGCTTCGGCTGGTGGGGAAAGAGCCGTACCCGCAACAACAGCGACTATCTGGTGGCCGGCCGTCGGCTCGGCCCGCTGCTCTATACGGGCACCATGGCCGCCGTCGTCCTTGGCGGGGCCTCCACGGTCGGCGGGGTCGGGCTCGGCTATAAGTTCGGCCTCTCCGGCATGTGGCTGGTGGTGGCCATCGGCGCCGGAGTTCTGCTGCTGAGCCTGCTTTTCGCCGGCACCATCCAGAAGCTGAAGATCTACACCGTCTCCCAGATGCTCACGCTGCGTTACGGCAGCCGGGCCACGCAGACGTCCGGAATCGTGATGCTTGCCTACACACTGATGCTCTGCGCCACCTCGACGGGCGCGTATGCCACCATTTTCGTGGTCCTGTTCGGTTGGGAGCGCTGGCTGGCGATCGCCGTGGGCGGCGCCGTCGTGCTTGTCTATTCCACGATCGGCGGCATGTGGTCCATCACCCTGGCGGACCAGGTTCAATTCGTCATCAAGACTGTGGGCGTATTCGCCCTGATGCTCCCCTTCGACCTGAACGCCGCCGGCGGCCTGGAGGGGATTCGCGCCCGGGTTGGTGCCAGCTTCTTCTCGCTGGACGGTATCGGCGTGCAGACCATCATCACGTACTTCGTGGTGTACACGCTCGGCCTGCTCATCGGGCAAGACATCTGGCAGCGGGTCTTCACCGCCAAAACCCCCACGGTGGCCCGCTGGGGCGGCTCGACGGCGGGGATCTACTGCATCCTGTACGGCGTGGCCGGCGCCCTGATCGGTCTGGCCGCGAAGGTCGCCCTGCCCGGCATCGACGTCGCAACCCTGGGCAAGGACGTGGTCTATGCGGAGGTGGCCACGCACATTCTGCCGATTGGCATCGGAGGCCTGGTCATGGCCGCCGCCGTCGCCGCCATGATGTCCACCGCCTCCGGCGCCCTGATCGCCGCCGCCACGGTGGCCCGCACCGACGTCGTCCCGTTCGTCGCCAGCTGGTTTGGACGCACAGTGGATTCCTCGGATTCGCAGAACCCGGAGCACGATGTGCGGGGCAACCGCTTCTGGGTGCTGGGACTGGGTGTGGTGGCTGTGCTTATCGCCATGGCGACCCGGGACGTCGTCGTCGCCCTGACCATTGCGTACGACATCCTGGTCGGCGGGCTGCTGGTGGCGATCCTCGGCGGCCTGGTCTGGAAACGCGGCACGGGCATCGCCGCCGCCTGGTCCATGGCTTTCGGCTCCGTCGTCACCCTGGCGCTGCTGATCCTCTTCGCCACCGGCGCCATCCCGAGCAAGGACGGCGTCTACGCGAACGAGCCGATCTACTACGGACTTGCCTCATCCCTGGTGGTCTACGTGCTGCTGTCGCTCCTGACACCGCGCACCCCGGCGGGCGTCCGCGCCGAGTGGGACCGCCGGGTCGCCGGGGCCACCTTGAGCGCAGCGGAACCGGCCGATGCCATGCCGTCCGCGGCGGGTGCGGCCCGCTAAACGGCCGTAACACTGCTCCATACGGGGCGGGGCGGCCGGGTACCGGCCTAGGCTGGGAAGGCTTCACGAGATGCGGCGCCAAGCTTCGACTGGCCGCACGCCAACCCCATGTTCACGGGTGGCTCGGATGAGGAAGCGATCCGGCAGCGGCCGACGAGACACACCGCGCCGGGTAAGAGCACCGCGAAAGGTCATGCCATGGCCGGCTCCGCCGTCCCGCCCAGCGCCGCAATCACCACCGCCCTCAACGCCGACGCACCCAATGCCGACGGCGTCCGCCCCCTCGCGCCGGGCGCCGCGCCCCGGGAGGCCGGTCATGCCGGGTCCCGGCACGCGCGGGAGCCGGCGCCGGGACTCCCCCGGTGCGTGGCGGTCGTTCCGGTGGTGGACGTCAACCTCGGGACGGTCGACCTTCGGGCGGATGGCACCGCCTTCAGGTTTTGGACGGCGGAGCCTGATCGGTTGGTCAGGGCGTTGTCCGGCGCTGTGCGGCCGGTCCGGTGGTACCCGGATTCAGCGGAGCTGGCTGTCCCGGTTGCCGCCGCCGGCCACCGCCAGGGCCTCGTGCTGGTCTTTGGGCTCTCCCGCTGACGCCGAGGGGGCGACGGCGGCGACGCCCGGATGTTGAGGCGCGCCTAAACCTCCGAGGCAGGTACACCGGCCTGAAACGGCACTGCTAAAACGGTAAAGTGGAGGCTGATTCCAAACGACGAGCAGCGGAGATTTAACGTGCCGGACCGCACCCCTACGCCGGCTGATATCAGGCGTTGGCGCCAATATCTGGCCGATGAACGCGCCGAAGCCTCGGTCTACCGGGAGCTGGCGCACCGCCGCGACGGCGAGGAACGGGAAATCCTGCTCTCCCTTGCCGGTGCCGAGGGCAGGCATGAGGCGCACTGGCTGCGGCTGTTGGGGCCCGACGTCGGCGCCCCCCGCCGCCCGTCGTTCCGGAACCGGCTGATCGGTTTTTTTGCGCGGAGGTTCGGTTCCGTTTTCGTCCTGGCGCTGGCCCAGAGCGCGGAGTCCCGCTCCCCCTATGCCACAGATACGGACGCCACCCGGACCATGGCCGCGGATGAGCAGATCCACGAGGAAGTGGTCCGTGGGCTGGCCACCCGGGGCCGGACCCGGCTGTCCGGCTCCTTCCGCCCCGCCGTTTTCGGCGCGAACGACGGCCTGGTCAGCAACCTCTCCCTGGTGATGGGAATCGCCGCCTCCGGCGTGGCAAGCCAAGTGGTGCTGCTCAGCGGCATCTTCGGGCTGCTCGCCGGCGCCCTGTCCATGGGGGCGGGGGAATTCGTCTCGGTCCGCTCGCAGCGCGAACTCCTCGATGCCTCCCGCCCCACCCAGGTCACGCTCTCCGCGGCCTCGTCCCTGGACTTGGAGAACAACGAACTGCTGCTGGTCTATCTGGCGCGCGGCATGAGCCGGGAAGCCGCCGAGCACCGGGTGGCCGAACGGATGGGCGTGTACAGCTGCGACTGCGATCCGAGCCTGTCGCTGAACCCTGAACGATTCGAAGGCGACACCGCGCACGAGACCCTTGGCACCGCGTGGGGGGCCGCCACCTCCAGTTTTTGTTTCTTTGCCGCCGGTGCGCTGATTCCGATCCTC
>JBIOFK010000135.1:0-6438 GCA_044447065.1 Actinomycetales bacterium
CGAGATGCTACTATCTGTCTCGTGGGCTCGGAGATGTGTATAAGAGCCTGGGGTGGGCCGCACCCCGTCGACGGCGTCGACGGCGGCCCGCAGCCTGGCGGCCATCGCGTTGGAGTGCCGTGCCGAGCGCAGCCAGAGGTCATCGCTGAGCAGGGCAATGAACTGGGCGGAAATGAACCGCATCTTCGAGGCGAGCTGCATGTTCATCTTGCGCAGGTATTTCAGCCCGGTGGAGGCCTCCGGGTTGAGCACCACGACGGCTTCGCCGTAGAGCATGCCGTTCTTGGTTCCGCCGAAGGAGAGCACGTCGACGCCGGCGTCCCGGGTAAAGTCCCGCAGCGGCAGGTCGAGGTGGGCGGCCGCGTTGGCCAGCCGCGCGCCGTCCATGTGCACCGACATGCCGTTGCCGTGCGCGAAGTCCGCGATGGCGCGGATCTCGGCGGGGGTGTAGCAGGTGCCCAGTTCGGTGGTCTGCGTGATGGAGACGGCCAGCGGCTGCGCGCGGTGTTCGTCGCCCCATCCCCACGCCTCGCGGGCGATCAGTTCGGGGGTGAGTTTGCCGTCGGGGGTGTCCACGGCGAGCAGCTTCATGCCGCCCACCCGCTCGGGTGCGCCGTTTTCGTCCATGTTGATGTGCGCGGTCCGGGCGCAGACCACGGCACCCCAGCGGGGCAGGACGGACTGCAGGGACAGCACGTTGGCTCCGGTGCCGTTGAAGACCGGGAAGACCTCCACCCCGGCGCCGAAGTGCTGTTCCATCAGTGTCTGGAGGTGCTCCGTGTAGGCGTCTTCGCCGTAGGAGACCTGATGGCCGTCGTTGGCGGCGGCGAGCGCGGCGAGAATCTCCGGGTGCACGCCCGAGTAGTTGTCCGAGGCGAATCCGCGGACGGCGGGGTCGTGCAGGCGCAGGTCAGTGTTCAGTTCGTTGGTCACAGGTCCAGTCTTCCTCGCCGGGGGCGGATTTAAGAAGTCAGCTCGAGCCGGGCGCCGTTGATGGCCTCGGCCCGCGCGTCGAAGAGGCCGGCAAGGGCCCCGGCCAGGTCGTCCACATCGGTGTAGCCGGAGAATTTCCGGTCCGGGGCGGCCGCCCGCATTCCGGCGTCCACCAGGGCCTTGACCACCAGGACGACGGCGGCGCCCCGGGCCGGGTCCAGCTCGGCGGCGGCGGCGAACGTCCAGGTCTCCGCCGCGGCCTTGATGGCGGCGTACGCGGCGTTGCCGGGCGTCGGCGCGGTCACCGAGGTCGAGGAGATGACGGCCAGCCGACCGCACGGCGAGGCCGCTATGTCCGGCAGGAACGTCCTAGTGGTATTCCGCAGCGTGGTGAGCACGCTGTGCTCCAGGAAGTCCCAGTCCGCGTCGCTCTGGTCCGCCAGCCCCTTGCCTCCGCGCCATCCGCCCACGAGCTGCACGAGGCCGTCGATCAGGCCGTAGTCGCGGTGGATGTCCTCCGCGAGGGCGGCCACGGCCGCCGGGTCGGCCAGGTCGCAGACCAGCGGCACGGCGCCGGCAATGCCCTCGGTGGCGGCACGGATCCTGCCCGCGTCGCTGCCGACGGAGAGCACGCGGTGGCCGGCGGCGGAAAGCGCCCGCGCGGCGGCCGTGCCGGCGGCGCTGCTGCCGCCGGCAATCAGGACCGTCAGCCGGTCCCGCGTTGCGTCCGGTGCGGTGGTGGGCTCCGTCATGCCGCGGCGCTCTCCGTGTCCGGCGTGCTGCCGGTGATACCGGCCGTGGACTCGATCACGGTGCGCAGCTTCTTCTCCAGCGCCTCGTAGAACATGGACAGCGGGAATTCGTCGTCGAGCACCTGGTCAGTCAGTCCGCGCGGGGCGCCGTCGAGCGGCAGCGCATCCGGGCCCTTGGCCCAGACGGAGGCGGGATGCGGGGTCACCGTGGTCCGGACCAGTTCGTAGGCGGCAAGCCAGTGCGCTGTCTTGGGCCTGTCAATCGAGCTCCAGTAGAGTTCCTCGATCTTCCTGCCCAGGGCGATCACGACGTCGGGGACCTCGGCCCAGTCGATGGTGAGCTTGGTGTCCGTCCAGTGCAGCACATGGTGCTGGTGCAGCCAGGCGAACAGCAGCTGGCCGCCCAGGCCGTCGTAGTTGCGCACCCGCGTGCCGGTGATGGCGAAGCGGAAGATCCTGTCGAAAATGACGGCGTACTGCACCAGTTTGGCGTGCCGGCGCGCCTCGGAGGAGGCGTCGTCGTCGTGCTCCACCTTCACGGACTCGCGGAAGGCGGTGAGGTCGCAGCGCAGCTCTTCCAGGGAGTACAGGAAGAAGGGCATCCGCTGCTTGATCATGAACGGATCGAAGGGCAGATCCCCGCGCATGTGCGTGCGGTCGTGGATCAGGTCCCACATGACGAACGTTTCCTGCGTCAGCGCCTGGTCATCGAGCAGCTCCGCGGCGTCCGCCGGCAGCTCAAGGGACGTGGTGGCGGCGGCGGCGCGCAGGACGCGCCGGAAACGGGCGGCCTCGCGGTCGGCGAAGATGCCGCCCCAGGTGAACGTGGGGGTCTCCCGGACGGCCACGGACTCCGGGAACAGCACCGCGGAATTGGTGTTGTAGCCAGCGGTGAAGTCCACGAAGCGGATCGGCACGAAGAGCCTGTTGGAGTAGTCCCCGGCCTCCAGCTCGGCCACGAATTCCGGCCAGACGACCTCGATCAGGACAGCCTCGACGAAGCGGTTGGTGCTGCCGTTCTGGGTGTACATCGGGAAAACCACCAGGTGGCCCAGGCCGTTGATCCGGTGCTGCTGCGGCTGGAAGGCCAGCAGCGAATCCAGGAAGTCAGGCACGCCCAGCCCGTTCTCGCCCCAGCGGGTGAAGTCGGTCCGGAGCAGGTCAAGATAATGGGCATCGTGCGGGAAGGACGGCGCCAGGGCCGCGATCGAGGCGGTGATGCTGCCGATCTGGGCCAGGGCCGCGCCGTGGTCCGCCGGTTCCGGCACGGAGCCGTCCTTGGCCTGCAGCTGCGACAGCGCCTCGGCGGCCGATTTCAGCTCTCGCCACTCGGCGGTCTGGGCCACCTCGGCGGCGGTGCGGGGGGCGGTGAAGGTGCTCGTCAGGGTCACGGCGCGGATTCCTCACTTCAGGCCCGGCGGGTGCCGGGGACGGATGCTTCGGCCCGGCGGCTGGTGGCGGCCCGGCTTTCTTCCATGCTAGGCACTCGGACAGAAATACTTACCGGTGAATAGTCCATGCAAAAGAAAGACTTAGGCTAATGGGCCGCGGAAGGCGGCGCTGGCCCAGCACTACGCGTGCCTGGGGGCGCCGCCGGCTAGCGGGTTCCGGCGGCGCTATTCGGCCGGTGCGAGCCTGAGCGAGACGGAGTTGATGCAGAACCGCTGGTCGGTCGGGGTGTCGTAGCCCTCGCCCTCGAAGACATGGCCCAGGTGCGAGTTGCAGTTGGCGCAGCGGACCTCGACGCGGGCCATGCCCAGCGTGCGGTCATGGATGTAGGTCACCCTGTCCTCGGCCAGCGGCGCGAAGAACGACGGCCAGCCGCAGTGCGAATCGAATTTCTGCGCGCTGGTGAACAGCTCCGCCCCGCAGGCACGGCAGTCGTACACGCCCTTGGTGTGGGTCTCCCAGTATTCGCCGGTGTAGGGCCGTTCCGTCCCGGCCTTGCGCAGCACCCGGAATTCCTCGTCGGTGAGCCGGTCCCGCCATTGGGCGTCGGTGAGGGCGGCGGCTTCGCTTGCTTCGTTCGGTGTCATATCCGGATAACGCTTAGGAGTCGCCAATAAATCCCGAGCCGGAGTACAGGTGCAGTACCGGCAGTCCCAGTTTGTTCTGGGCCTGGCTGGCCCAGTCCTGATGGAAGGTGTCGGCCAGCGCGTGCGGGCGGGTCACGACGACGGCCTGCCGGGCCTGGCGGGAGGTGACCTCTGCGACCAGGGAGGCGACGGCGTCGCCGCTCACGACCCGGCCGGTGACCGGGGCGCTCTGGCCGGCGAGCGCCGCCAGCGACGCCGCCAACGCGTCCTCCGCGCTGGCCCGGACCTCGCGGGAACCCTTGGGCCGGAATTCCCGCACGGCGGCGGGGACATCGAGCAGGGTCAGCTGGTCCACCACATCCGCCAGCAAGTTCCGCTTGGTGTCGGCTGGAACCAGGACCACGAGCTCGACGTCGTCCCCGGCCTCGTAGGTGCCGGCAATGTTGTCAGCGTCAATGCTGCCGAGCGGTTCCTCGGTCAGGATGATGATCGAATCAGTCATGGCACAAGACTATGCCAGCGCCACCGCTGTGCAAGGAGTTCATGGTGTGACTCGACGGGTGCGCAACTATTGGCAACAATGGGGGCATGCCTACTTCCCCGCAGGGCCACATCCGCGTGCCAGCCCCCGGAGCGGGTACTGCCCTGACGGAGGGAAAGCGCAGCGGCCATCCCGGGGTTAAGTGGACGGCGCTTGGCCTGGCCATGGGCGCCGGCGCCGGCGCCCTGGTCGGCACCGCGACGTCCGGGCTGGCGGCGTATTTCGCCCGCCGGGTGGTGACCCCCTCCAAGGTGCGCGAGGAAGATCTGCCGGTGCTCGCCGTCGTCCGTTCCGGACCGCAGCTGCAGGTCGTCCTGCCCGCCACGGATGAAACGACAGTGGAGGGGACCTACAGCCTGTTCTTCGACGGCGGGGCCGGACACGCGCGGATCGGCGCCATCCTCTCCTATGTTCCGCGGGAGGGGACCGTGACCCGCGAGGTGGAGGAGGTGCTCTCCGGGGACATCCACTCGGCCAAGCGCGGTTGGTGGAGCGGAGCCGTCTATGCGTCGCCGGCGGACCTGGCGCTGGCCTGGGAGGACGCGACGGTGGAGCTTCCCGTCGGGCCGGCGCCGGCCTGGCTCGTCCGCGGGGATCCGGGGCAGGCCACCTGGGCCATCATGGTGCACGGCCGGGGCGCCACCCGCAACGAGGGCCTGCGCGCCGTCCACACCACCCACCGGCTGGGGATGACGTCGCTGCTGATTTCCTACCGGAACGACGGCGACGCACCCGACGGTGCGGACGGCCTGTACGCGCTCGGGGTGACCGAATGGCAGGATGTCGAGGCCGCTATCGCCTTCGCGCTCGCCGCCGGAGCGAAGGACGTCGTCCTGTTCGGCTACTCGATGGGCGCCGCCGTCGCGCTGCAAACCGCCGACAGGAGCCGGTACCGGCACCTGATCCGCGCCCTGGTGCTGGACGCACCGGTGATCAACTGGGTCGACGTGCTGGCCCATCAGGCGCAGCTGAACCGGATCCCGGCAGCCGTGGGCCGCTACGGGCAGCTGATGCTCAGCCATCCGCTGGGCCGCCGGCTGACCGGGCTGGCGGCCCCGGTTGACCTGAAGAGCATGGACTGGGTAACCCGGGCGGTGGAGCTGCGCACGCCCACACTGATCCTGCACAGCGTGGACGACGAGTTCGTCCCGTTTGGCCCCTCC
This sequence comes from Actinomycetales bacterium, assembly GCA_044447065.1. Lineage (GTDB taxonomy): Bacteria > Actinomycetota > Actinomycetes > Actinomycetales > Micrococcaceae > JBIOFK01. Next base: position 5,426 of record JBIOFK010000135.1, read on the forward strand.
GCCGAGCTGGCGCAGAAGAATCCGGAAATGGTGACGTTCGAGCCGTTCAGCCGCGCCCTGCACACGAAGGAATGGAACGTCGATCCGGCGCGGTGGGAAGAGGCCGTGACCCGGTGGCTGGAACCCCGGCTCGGCGGTCACACGCTGCCGCGCGGTGACTGAACCGGAGAGGGCTGATTCCGCACGCCCCGCTGTGCCAAGCTGCACGGCATTGGGGCGGACGGGGGCGTGGCGTGGCCGGACACGCCGGGGAAAACCCTCCGGCGCCGGGGAAGCCGTGCAGCTTGGCACGGTGACGGCGCACACCCATACCGGAACCGCCCGCGCGCATCCCGCCACCCCGGCACCGGCGGCCGGACGCCAGCGCCGCGCCCCGCCGTCGAACGTCCCGGCGGATTCACGAAGCGGCATTCGGCCCGCCGACAAGGTAATTTCATAGGGTGACTTCAACAGAACCCCAGACGCCGTACTACCTCTCCACGGCCATCACGTATCCTAACGGGGTACCGCACATCGGGCATGCCTACGAGTACATTGCCACCGATGCGATGGCACGTTTCAAGCGGCTGGACGGCTTCGACGTCTTCTTCCTGACCGGCACGGACGAGCACGGCCTGAAGATCCAGCAGGCCGCCGACAGGGAGGGCCTGACGGCGAAGGCCCTAGTGGACCGCAACGTCGAGGTTTTCAAGGACACGCACCGGATCCTGGGCATCTCCTACGACCGGTTCATCCGCACCACTGACGCGGATCACTACGCGGCGTCCCAGGCGCTCTGGAAGAAGATGGAAGCAGCCGGGGACATTTACCTCTCCCAATACTCGGGCTGGTATTCCGTGCGGGATGAGACCTACTACGGCGAGGACGAGATTGAGCTCCGCGCGGACGGCAAGCGCTATTCCAAGGAGACCGACACCGAGCTGACCTGGACCGAGGAGGAGTCCTACTTCTTCAGGCTCTCGGCCTACCAGGACAGGCTGCTGGCGCTGTACGCGGACCAGCCGGAATTCGCC
>JBIOFK010000136.1:0-6406 GCA_044447065.1 Actinomycetales bacterium
ACCCAGGCCAGCGCACCGACCTCCCCGCCCGCGGGCGACCAGGCGAGCGCACCGTCCTGCGCAACGCCCACCCCCGAACACCGCGCAGCCCGCCGCCACCGCGCAGCCCGCCACCGCGTCGAAAGTTCCCCACCCCGGCCGCGCCATTTCGTCTAGGCTGGTCAACGATGGCCGCCGCCACTAACGGGGGACGCCGGAGAAAAGGAGCGCACGATGAACCTGCTGTTCAAACTGTTGGGCACCGGCGCCAGCCTCGGCGCAGGATTCGCCGCGACCAAGCTGGTGGATGCCCTGTGGAAAAAGACCACCGGAACCAATCCGCCGAAAGACAGCGACAACCTCGAGCACAGTCTGCGCTCGGCGCTGGTGTTCGCCCTCGTATCAGGGGTCGTCAGCTCGACGATCAAGGTCCTCACCGACCGCGGCACGCAAAAGGCCATCGCGAAGTTCAATAGGACGCCCGCCGAGGTATAGCGCAGCCGCCCGGGCGGCGGGCCACGAAACCGGTTCATCCATGCCGGTCGCGTATAGCATCAGCTTTATGAACTCCGCCTTCACCGAAGCCGCCCCGGCCGGACGCGTGCGCGCCACCAAGGGCCAGATCACCGCGTGGGCCGCCTGGGACTGGGGGTCGGCGGCGTTCAACGCCGTGATGACGACCTTTATCTTCACCGCGCTGTACCTGACGGGCAACGACTTCGGCGGCGCGGACCATGCCTCCTCGGTGCTGGCCTTCGCCCTGTCCGTCTCGGGCCTGGCCATTGCCCTGCTGGCCCCGGTCGCCGGCCAGCGTTCGGACCACAGCGGCCGCCGCAAGCTTTGGCTCGGCGTCAACACCCTGATGGTGGCGGCGCTGACGGCCAGCTGCTTTTTCGTCCAGCCACACGAATCCTTCCTGCTCTTCGGCTGCCTGGCCATCGCCGCCGGCCATGTGTTCTCCGAATTGGCCAGCGTGAACTACAACGCCATGCTGGTGCAGATATCAACTCCGAAGACCATCGGAAAAATCAGCGGCGTCGGCTGGTCGGCCGGCTACCTGGGCGGCATTGTCGCCCTGCTCATCGTCTATTACGGCCTGATCGCCAACGGCGGCTTCTTCGGCGTCCCGAGCACCGACGGCCTGACCTACCGGGTGGTCGCGCTCTTTTCGGCGGCTTGGATTGTGCTGTTTTCCATCCCCGTGCTCGTGGCCGTACCCGAGAAGCCGGCTGACCCTGTATCGCCGCGGATCGGATTCTTCGAGTCCTACCGGCTGCTGTTCCGCACCATTGCGCGGCTGTGGAAGACCGAGCGCCATACGGTCTACTTCCTAATCAGCAGCGCCATCTTCCGGGACGGGCTCGCCGCGATCTTCACGTTCGGCGCCGTCATCGCCGTCGGGAGCTTCGGCTTTGCCAAGGGTGACGTGCTGATCTTCGCGATCGCCGGAAACGTCGTCGCCGCCGCCGGAGCGCTGTCCGCCGGATTCTTGGACGACAAGCTCGGCCCGAAGACCGTCATTGTGCTCTCCCTGCTCGGGCTGCTGCTCAGCGCCACGGTGCTGTTCTTCTCCTCCGGCAAGACGCTCTTCTGGATTTTCGGTCTGCTGCTGTGCCTGTTCGTGGGTCCGGCGCAGTCGTCCGCCCGCACGTTTGTGGGCCGCCTCGCGCCGCCCGGGGCCGAGGGTGAGCTCTTCGGCCTGTACGCCACCACGGGCCGCGCCGCCTCGTTCCTGGCCCCGACGCTGTTCGGCGCGTTCATCGTCTGGTTCGGCACCCAGCGCTGGGGCATCCTCGGCATCCTGATCGTGCTGCTGGCCGGGCTGCTGACCCTGTTGCCGGTCAGGCCCCCGGCCCGCAGTTAGGCACGACGACGGCGGCGGGTGGGCGCCGTCGTCGTCGTACCTAACTGCTTCCGACGCTAAAGATGCCTCAGATACCGCTCCGGCGAGTCCAGGAACGACCGCCAGTTGCTGACCAGATCCAGATCAGCCCAGGCGCTGGACCTCAAGCCCCACGGACCCACTTCAAGGATCTGCGCACCGGAAAGGGCCGCAAGGACAGGTGAGTGGGTGGACATGATGACCTGGGAGCGTCCCTCGGCCAGCACGTCGTTCAGAAGAGCAAGAAGGCTCAGGCATCCCGTGAAGGACAAGGCCGATTCCGGTTCATCCAGCACCCACAATCCGGCTCCCCGGAATCGATCGACCGCCAGATTCAGGAACGACTCACCGTGGGACATGTCGTGGAAGGCGGCGTCCGTGCCGGAGATGCGCGGGTTCTGCTCCAGATAGGTGAAGAAGCCGTGCATGGTTTCCGCGCGCAGGAAGTATCCCCGGCGGGTGGTGCCGGCGTTGCGGATCAGCAGCAGGTGATCAGCGAGTATCGATTCCGTGGCCCGCGTTGTGTGCCGCGCCCCTGTCGAACCGCCTTCGGGAGACAAGCCGTAGGCCACGGCGATGGCTTCCACCAGGGTTGACTTGCCTGAGCCGTTTTCGCCCACCAGGACGGTGGCCGAGGCCAGATCCAGGCCGCGGTCCAGGACCTGGGCGACCGGCGGCAGGGGGGCCGGCCACAGACCGCGGTCAAGAACGTTGCCGGGATCCTCCGCCAGCCGGCGGATCGGATACGTATTGAGGGCCATGCGCGTCAGAGATCGATGCTGCCGATCGTGGTGCGGTGGAAGTTCAGGTGGGAGCGGGACGCGGTGGGGCCGCGCTGGCCCTGGTACCGGTTGCCGTATTGTCCGGAGCCGTACGGGTGTTCGGCCGGCGAGCTGAGCTGGAAGAAGCAGAGCTGGCCGATCTTCATCCCCGGCCAGAGCTTAATCGGCAGGGTGGCCACGTTTGACAGCTCAAGGGTCACATGGCCGGAAAAGCCGGGATCGATGAACCCGGCGGTTGAGTGCGTCAGCAGGCCCAGCCGGCCCAGCGAGGACTTGCCCTCAAGCCGCGCCGCCACGTTGTCCGGCAGCGTGACCGCCTCGTAGGTGGAACCCAGCACGAATTCGCCGGGGTGCAGGATGAATGGCTCATCCGGGGCCACCTCGACCAGCCGGGTGAGCTCCGGCTGGTCCTCGGCCGGGTCAATGTGAGCGTATTTGTGGTTGTCGAACAGACGGAACAGCCTGTCGATGCGCACGTCCACGCTGGACGGCTGCACCATCGCGGGGTCGTAGGGGTCCAGCACAATCTGCCCTGCGTCGAGGTGGGCACGGATGTCGCGGTCTGAGATCAGCACCCTACAAAAATAGCGTACGTGCCGCCGTCGGATCCTACGCCTGCGCCGCCGGGGCCCCGATCTCCGTCCGGACGGCGAAGAGCTCGGGGAAGAACGTCAGCTCCAGCGCCCGCTGCAGGAACCCGACGCCGGAGGAGCCGCCCGTGCCGGTCTTCATGCCGATGGTGCGCAGCACTGTCTTCATGTGCCGGAACCGCCACAGCTGGAAGTTGTCCTCCAGGTCCACCAGCTCCTCGCACGCCTCGTACAGGTCCCAGTGTTCCGCCGGATTTTCGTAGACTTTCCGGAACAGTTGCACCAGCTCCTCGTTGAAGACGTGCGCCAGGGTGAAGTCCCGTTCCAGCAGGGCCGGCGGCACGTCGAACCCGCGCCGGGCCAGCAGGCGGAGGAATTCGTCATAAATGCTGGTCTCCGCGAGCACCCCGGCCAGCAGCGCCTGGGCCTGCGGATCCGCGGCGAACACCTTCAGCATCGCCGCGTTCTTGTTCCCGAGCAGGAATTCGACGGCCCGGTACTGGTAGGACTGGAAGCCCGAGGACGAGCCGAGATCGCCGCGGAACTGTGCGTACTCGGTGGGGGTCAGGGTGGCCAGGACGCTCCACTGCTCCGTCAGGGACCGTTGGATGTGCTTGATCCGGGCAATACCCTTCATCGCCACGCGCAGGTCGTCATTGATCAGGGCGGTGCGGACGGCGCGCAGTTCGTGCAGCACCAGCTTCAGCCACAGCTCCGAGGTCTGGTGCTGGATGATGAACAGCATTTCGTCGTGGTGCTCTGGCACGCTGACCGGGTGCTGGGCACCCAACAGCTCATCCAGCGCCAGGTACGAGCCGTAGCTCATCTTGGAGCTGAAATCGGTTTCGATTCCCTGCTCGAGTTTGCGGGTGTTCTTCTTGACGGCCATGCCCTTAGCTTAAGGGGCCCGGGTCCGGCGGGACCGCTACCCTAAACTGGATGCATGAACATTGAAGAGACCCCGCTGCCCGGGATCGGCGTCCGCAAGGAATTTTCGCTGGCCTCAGGACGCAGGGTGGGCGTGGTGATCCACCGGGACGGCCAGACCGAACTGATCGTCTCCCGGCTGGACGACCCGGATGCTTGCGCCGCGTCCATCCCGCTGAGCGCCGACGAATCCGCCGCGCTGGGCGGCATGCTCGGGGGCACCCATCTGGTGGCGCAGCTCACCGCCGAGCACCGCGACCTGCCCGGCGTCAGCACCCAGCAGTTCCAGATCCACACCGGCAGCCGCTACGACGGCAGGACGTTGGGGGACACCCAGATGCGCACCCTGACAGGTACCTCCATCGTGGCCATCATGCGCGACGGTGAGGTGCGCGCGTCCCCGCGTCCGGCCGATGAGCTCAAGGCCGGGGACATTCTCGTCATCGTGGGCACCGATGCCGGCCTCGCCGCCGCAGCCGACATTCTCGCCCCCTCCTAGGCCGGCGGCGCGGATGACCACCACGACCCTGTCCCTGATCCAGCTCGGCATTGTGTTCTTCGGACTGGGCGTCCTCGGCCGCCTCGCCGGAATGGTGGGCATGTCCCCCGTTCCGCTCTACCTGCTGGGCGGGCTGGCCTTCGGCCACGGCGGCCTCGTTTCCCTCGGCGGCATCAATGACTTCGGCCATATCGCCTCGGAGATCGGGGTGGTGCTGCTGTTGCTGATGCTGGGCCTGGAATACACCGCCAAGGAGCTGGTCACCGGGCTCAGGCAGTCCTGGCTGGCGGGGGTGGTGGATCTGGTGGCCAACATGCTGCCGGGCGCCGCGGTGGCCCTGCTGCTGGGCTGGGGACCAGTGGGCGCCCTGGTCATGGCCGGCATCACGTACATCTCCTCCTCCGGCATCATCGCCAAGGTCCTCAACGATCTGGGCCGCGTCGGCAACCGCGAAACGCCCACCATTCTGGCCATCCTGGTGATCGAGGACCTGGCCATGGCGGCGTACCTGCCCATCCTCACCGCGGTGCTCGCGGGGGTGTCGCTGCTGGGCGGGCTGACAGCCGTCGGCATCGCGCTGGTGGTGGTCACCGTCGTCCTGCTGCTGGCCCTGCGCTTCGGCAACGCCGTCTCCGCCGTGATCGACAGCCCGGACCGTGAAACGTTCCTGCTCAAACTGCTGGGCGCGGCGCTGCTCGTGGCCGGCGTCGCCTCCGCCATGCAGGTTTCCGCGGCGGTCGGGGCCTTCCTGCTCGGCATCGCCATTTCCGGGGCGACGGCGCACAACGCCACCCGCGTGCTGGAACCGCTGCGTGACCTCTTCGCCGCCATGTTCTTCGTGGTCTTCGGGCTCAACACGGACCCGGCGTCCATTCCGCCGGTGCTCGGGGTCGCGGTGCTGCTGGGCATTGTCACGGCGCTGACCAAGCTGGCCACGGGCTGGTGGGCCGCGGCGCGGCAGGGCATCGGCAAGCTGGGGCGCGCCCGCGCCGGGGCGGCCCTGATAGCCCGCGGCGAGTTTTCCATCGTGATCGCCGGCCTGGCGGTGGCCGCCAATGCGGTCCCCAAGGAACTCGCCGCGCTGGCCACCACCTATGTGCTGCTGATGGCAGTGTTCGGGCCGGTGGCCGCCCGCTACATTGAGCCGGTCGCGAAGCTGTTCATCCGCAAGCCCGTGGCCCAGCCGGCCTGATCAGCGGCCGACGACGGCGGACGGGCCGCGTGTGTCGGGCCGCCTTGCGACGGGGCCGAGACAGGTCCGGCGGAGGCGGAACCGGGACAGGCGCCGCGGACGCGGAACCCGGAAAACCCCGGATCAGAGCCCGCGCAGGTGGCCGCCCTTCCGCTTGGCCCCGAGGCCGGCCAGCGTGGCCCGGTAGCCGGCCAGGTCCACCGCCCGGTTGATCCGGGCCGGTTCGGTGGGCACCTCGAGCCTGGCCGGGTTCACGAACCGGCTCAGGACCAGGCCGAGCTCGGCCAGGACCTGCATCCTGTCCATTCCCGCATCCTGGAGCCGGAGCGCCGCATCGGTCACCTCGGACGGCGTCCGGTACCACAGCTGGTTGACCACCAGCTCCCGCACCGCCGCGCGGAAGACGGGGTCGCCGTCGTCGGCCGCCAAGGGAAGGGCATCGGCGGCAACGGAATGGAAGTCAGGAATCTCCCCCAGCACCAGCAGCCGCAGCTGGTCCGGCCGGTTGGCGTCCAGGCGCGGATAGTCGGCCGCTCCGATCCTGGTGCCGAAGTA
>JBIOFK010000137.1:0-6355 GCA_044447065.1 Actinomycetales bacterium
ACACGAAGGTGGACCTGACGAATTTCACCATCGATCCGGGGACCTCGAAGCTGTACGGTGATGTCGCGGTGAACGGTAAGACCGCGGTGAAGCAGGCGTACCTGTTCAACCTCAACGGCAACACCCTGCAGCCGCTGCAGAGCTCCGGGGACACCGCGGTGCTCACCGGTACCGAGGTGAAGATCTCCGACGTCGCGGCGGGGCTGTTGAACAAGACGTTCAAGACCGACGCGGTCAAACCCGAAATGCTCGTCGGCGTCGCGACCATCACCATCAACACCAAATAACACCCCGCACCAGGCAACACGCACCGCCAGGCAAGAACCCGCATCACCCAACTGGGTCGCAGTTAATGCCGTTATGGACCGCCCATAACCGCATTAACTGCGACCCAGTTGGGTTTAACCGCGCGTACGGTTCGGGTCAGGAACGGCGGAGCCGGGGCTAGCCTCCGGCGAAGGGCGGGAGGACGTCGACCACGTCGTCCGGATCCAGGAGAGCCTCCAGCGAGCGGACGGCGACCTCGTTGCGCAGGAAGCTGCATCGGCCCAGCAGGGCGGCCAGGTCGGGGGCGTGCGGGGTCGCGGCAATGGGATGCAGGGAAATGAGTTGCTCGGCCAGTTCCGACACGCTTATCGGGCCGCCGTGCACCAGCGTTTCCTCATCCATCCCGGTCGCCGCGCGGGCGGCGGCGAAGTAACGTACCAGCATTCAGCCTCCGATGGCGCTCATCGAGCGGTCAGGTTGGACGAAGTCTTCGGCGCCAAGGCCGGTGTGGTCCATGCCGTGGGCGCGAGGCTTCGCCCACATTGCGTCCTGCCACCGGCCGGCGATGACGTCGTCCTCCGCGCCGGAGCGCAGCAGCGAGCGCAGGTCCACCTCCTCGCGCGAAAACAGGCAGCTCATGACCTTGCCTTCGGCGGTAATCCGCGTGCGGCGGCAGTCCGCGCAGAACGGTTCCGTAACGGAGGCGATGATGCCCACCGTTCCCAGCGATTCCCCGGATTCGGACCCGTGGACCAGGAACCGCTCGGCGGGCGCCCCGTCCCGTTCCCGGGGATCGCGGGACAGCCGGAAGCGGGAGGAGAGGATGTCCCGGATTTCCGCAGCGGTGATCATATCGGTGCGTGTCCAGCCGTGGTCCGCATCCAACGGCATCTGTTCGATGAACCTCAGCTCGTAGCCGCGGCCCAGCGCCCACTCCAGCAGCTCCGGGGCAGACTCGTCGTTGATCCCGCGCATCAGCACTGCGTTGATTTTTACCGGTGTCAGCCCTGCCTCGGCGGCGGCATCGATACCTGCGAGCACCTGGTCCAGGAAGGGACGCCTCGTCAACTGGGCGAACGTTTCCGGGTGGAGAGAATCGAGCGAGACGTTGAGCCGGGTCAGACCGGCTGCCTTGAGTTTCGCCGCCCTGGCAGCCAGGCCCACGCCGTTCGTGGTCAGGGAAATCGGCAGATCGGGGTGGTCACCCCGCACGCCCGCGATGATGGCGGCCAGATCAGCGCGGATCAGCGGCTCTCCGCCGGTCAGTCGCAGTTCCCGCACTCCAAGGGAGTCAACGCCGATCCGAACCAGCCTTCGGATCTCCTCGCCCGTGAGGACCTGGTCCTTGGCCAGCCAGTCCAGGCCGGCGGCGGGCATGCAGTACGTGCAGCGCAGATTGCATTTGTCCGTAAGGGAGATCCGCAGATCGGTGGCGCGGCGGCCGAAACGATCGGTCAGCCCGTCGAGCAGGCTGCGGGGAGTGCCCACGGGGACAGTAGTCATGGGTCCACGCTACGCCACACGGCCGCGCGGGGCATGCAGGCCCTCAACTCGCCTGACCGGCGGAAACGTGCCGGGCCCGGTTTGCGCCGCGGCGGTGCCGCAGCCGCCGCCAGCCGGCGCCGCCCAACACCACCAGCAGTGCCAGCACCAGGGCCAGGCGCGTCAGTGCCGGACTGTCGGGGCGGGTAACGGTCAGGTACATGACGGTGATGGCCAAGGGCACGGCGAGATACTCCACCCGCCCGGAGATCGCCACAAAGGGAATCAGCAACAGCGCGTACCAGGGATATCCGGGAGTGACTATCAGCAGCGTTCCCGTAATCATCAGCAGCTGCGTGGTCCAGGGCCGGTTACGGTCCACCCGAAGCAGGCAGTACGCGGCCAGCACCGCCAGCAGCACCAATCCGGCCGGAAGATCCCAGCTGTCCGGCAGGAAGATCCGCAGCAGCTCAAAGCGTGAGGTGCTTTTGGAGTTGTAGCCTTCCTCTTTGAGGTAGCCGGGCAGGAAGCCGATAACCGCCCAGCCGGAGCTGAGGACATACGGCACGTAAGAAACGACGAAGGCCGCCACCGCCGCGAGCACGAACCGGACCGGGCGGCGGTAGAGCAGCGCGGGCGCCGCGATGGCGGGGATGAGTTTGGTGGCCACGGCCGCGCCGAACGCCAGACCCGACCCGAGAACACGCCCGCGGGCCAGCGCCAGCACCGCGACGAGGAGAAGGGCCGAGCCCAGCACGTCGACGTGGGCGTTGTTGATCGCCTCGAATACCACCAGCGGACTGAACGCCCACCAGGCAGTCCGGTATGCGGGCAGGCCGCTGCGGCGGAAGAACATCAGCAGTCCGAACGTCACCGCCAGCGCGATGGCCGCCCCCGCCGCCTGGAAGGCCACGAATCCCACGCCGGCAGGCACCACCAGCCGGACACCCGCAAAGTACAGCTCAGCCACCGCGGGATAGATGGTGTGGACCTGCGGCCGGTTGATGGCCGTGCACAGCGTGGCGCCGCCGCTGGTTTCGGTGGTGGTTTCGGTGCCCGTGGGGAACAGCCCGGGGCTGCAGGTTCCGTCCGCTCCAGGCTGGGCGAAGAGCCAGTCGGGGCGCAGCGCGGCATTCGAGCTGTCCGCCGGCACGCGGGTGTAGGGCGAATCGCCGGAAATCTGCACGATTCCGTCCCACGCGTAGCGGGCGGAGTCGTTGCTTGTCGAGGGGGGAGCGGCGAGGGCGGCTGCCCCGAGCAGCAGAGCGCCTGCCAGCACGACGGCGGGAACGGCACGGGCGGGCGCCTTGCGCAGCACCGCGGCGGCCAGAATGGACAGGAGCCACGCAATGGCCGTTCCGGTCAATGTTATCCACGATGCCTGCGCGTGGCTGGTGACGGTCCAGAAGACCGCGCCAGCTTCGGCCAGCAGCAGCACGGCCACCGCCACGATTGCGGCCACGGAGCCGCGGGTCCGTCCGGGCGCGGCAGCGGATCCCGGCTGTTCCGACATCTCTCCGCGCTGCTCCACGCTTCCGATTTTCCCCTATCCGGGCGCCGGCCAACGACACACCCTGGCATCGTTCCTTTTCCGTAAGCTCTCCAGGTGGTCTTTGGGGCCGATGCAGTGGTGGACTTTGAGTATGCAAAGAATGACGGCGGCCCTGCACCGGCGCATGGACCAGGCAGGGCGCTTCTATGCCTCTCCGGTACGGGGAACACGGCTGACGGTGGTGCTGGGCCGTGCCCTCGCAACCGTGTTCCTGCTCTGTTTCGTGACCGGAGTGTTCAGCCACCTGCTGCAGGATCCGCCGTCGTGGATGGTCTACCCGCTCCGGCCGGTGTGGATCTACCAGCTGACGCAGGGCGTGCACATCACGGCGGGCATCGCCTCCATTCCGCTGCTGCTGGCTAAATTGTGGTCGGTCTTTCCCAACCTGCTTGCCTGGCCGCCGGTCCGAGGCGTGGCGCACGGACTGGAACGCGCCTCAATTGCGCTGTTCGTCTCGTCCTCCCTGGTTGAGGTCACCATCGGGCTGATCAACACCTACAAGTGGTATCCGTGGCCGTTCCCGTTCCGGCAGACCCACTATTGGCTGGCGTGGGTAATTATCGGCTCGCTCGCCGTGCACATTGCCGTCAAGCTTCCGCTGATCGCTGCGCACTGGCGCCGCCCGTCCGCCACCGCCGCCATGCCCCGTGAGGGCGCCGCTGCCGCTGCCCACGCGGGCGCCACAGACGCCGCGGGCGCCGTAGCAACTGCACACTCCACCGGAACCTCAGTATCGGCAACCGCCACCGGCGAGGGCGCCGTTGCCGCGGCCAGCCCCGGCCGGTGGAGCCGGCGGGGCTTCCTGGGCGGAGTCACCGCCGCGACGACCCTGCTGGTGGTCACAACGGCCGGACAGTCCTTCGCCGCGCTGGGTGCTTTCAACATCTTCGCCCCGCGGCGCCAGGGCACCGGCCCGCAGAACGTGCCGGTGAACAGGACCTCCGAAGCGGCCGGCGTTGCCACCGCCGCGGGAGCGGCGGACTGGGTGCTGCGCATCCACTCCCGGTCCCACACCCGCTCATTCAGCCGTGCCGAACTGGGGGCCATGCCGCAGGCAACGTTCGACCTGCCTGTCGCCTGCGTGGAGGGCTGGAGCCAGAACGCTGCCTGGACGGGTGTGCCCATCCGTGATCTGCTGGCGGCCATCGGTGCGGCCCCGGACTCGGACCTGCGGATCACCAGCCTGGAAAAGGACGGCTTCTACCGCCAGAGCACCATGCCGGCGGCCTACAGCGCCGACCCGCAGACGCTGGTGGCGCTGGCCCTCAACGGGGAAACACTGGATCTGGAACACGGCTTTCCGGCCCGGGTCATGGCTCCCGGCAGGCCCGGGGTGCTGCAGACCAAGTGGCTGGCGGATATCGAGGTGCTCGCATGACTGGAAGTGAGGTTGCCGTGACCGGCCGCGGGAAATGGCTCCGTTGGGGCCTGGGGGCCGCCGGCGTCGCCGGAATCGCCTTCGGCCTGCTCGGCCTGCCGGGCGATCTGGGACCGCCCCAGCTGATAGGTCTGCTCGGCTGGCTGGCCGCGGCCGTGGTGCTGCACGACGGAGTCCTCGTGGCGCTTTCAACCCTGGCGGGAGCCGGACTGAAAAGGTTCACCTTCGGGCTGGGCACCGTCTCCCAGGTGATCCTCCGCGCAACGCTGCTCTGCGGAGCGGCCGCGACACTGGTGGTGGTACCGCTGCTGAAGGCCCAGCAGGAGGTCCGCACCCTGACGGTCGATGAGGGGCCGTACGCGCTGGCACTGGGGATTTTCTGGCTCGCGCTGGTGGTGCTGGCCGCGGCGGCCATCGCCGCCGTCGAGCTCAGGCTTCGCAAGGCCGCACGGGCGTCCGCTCACGCCGCCTAACCCCGGAGTGCGCCCCATGGCCTAGCTTCACGTCGCCTGACGGCCGGCGGTTAGCGCCGCAGAAAATGGCATGCGCCCCGGATAATTCCGGGGCGCATGCCAGTTTCCGGGGCGCTCACCAGTTTCCGGGGCGCCCACCGGTTCCTAGCCACGCCGGACCAGCTTGCTGGACACGCCCCTCGCGGGAGAGGGACTGTCGGCTTCCATTCCAGACCGGTCGCCCGCGCCAGGGCTGCGGCGCCCACCATGGACAAGGCTCGCTGCGGTCTCGGCGCACGGCCCGTGCCCTAACGCCATCGCCGGTGGGCAGCGCCGCAGAAAATGGCATGCGCCTTGGATAATTCGGCGGCGCATGCCAGTTTCCGGGGCGCTCAGCGGATTCCCGGCGGCGGATGCCAGTTTCCGGGGCGCTCACCGGAACTAGCCCCGCCGGACCAGCTTGCTGAACACCCGTCCTTCGCGGGAAATCCCGACCGCCGGCTTCCATTCCGGACCGGCGGCCCGCGCCAGGGCGGCGGCACCCACCACGGACCACGGGAACGGCTCGCTGCGGCGCCCGGCCGGGTCGGCGATGATGGCAGGGTAGCTCAGCTCGCGCTCGGGATCGGGATCAACCTCCACCAGCAGCACTCCGCCGGGTGAAAGCAGCATGCCCATCCGTGCCAGCAGGCGCCGGGGGTTGCCGCCGATGCCGATGTTCCCATCCAGCAGGAGGGCGCTGGCCCAGTGACCCTCGTAGGGCAGCGGATCGAAGACCGACTGCTGCAGCACTGCCGCGCCGCGTTTGCGCGCAAGTTCGACGGCGGCGGGGCTGGTATCGACGCCGGCGCACCTGATCCCCAAGCCCGCGGCGGCGCTCAGGATCCGGCCGGGGCCGCACCCCACATCAAGCAGCGGCCCGCTCAGGGACTGGAGCAGCGAACGCTCCAGCGTTGTCGCCGGCAGGCACCACGCCCCCACCTGGAAGCCGATGTCCGCGGGCCGGCGCTGCGGGTCCGCACCGTGCTCCGCGCCGGCCGCGCCGTGTTCCGCGCCGGCCGGCCGCAGGGTGAGCAGTCCCGAGCCCCTGCCGAGGGCGGACTCGTACGGTTCCGCGCCGCCGGTGCCGAAGAGGCCGGTGGTTCGCCGCAGGGGGCCGGTCGCGCTCTTCGGCGCAGGCGGGGCGGCCAGGGAGAGAGTCATGAGGCCATCGCCGGTTCGAGC
>JBIOFK010000138.1:0-6287 GCA_044447065.1 Actinomycetales bacterium
CAGCCAGACCGCACCGATGGCGGGCAGCAGGGCGCGTGGGAGGGCAAATACCATGGCGCACAGATCCACAAGGAAGGTCATCCGGACGTTGTGGCGGCTGCCCAGGAACCTCAGCCCCTCGAGCACGGAGCGGAAACCGGCACGCCGGACCTCTCCCTCGGGTGGCAGCGGCGGGAGCTTGAACAGCGCCCACAGGGAGGCGGTGAATGTGAGCACGTCCACCGTGTAGGTCCAGCTGTAGCCGACGCCGGCAACCAGCACCCCGGCCGCCAAGGGGCCCACGGTCGTGCCCAGGCCAAAGACGATCATGCTCAGCGCGTTCGCCGCGGGCAGCAGCTCGGGACGCACGAGCCGGGGGATGATGGCGCTGCGGGCCGGCTGGTTGATCCCGGATGCCCCGGACTGGATGGCAACCAGGATGTACAGCACCATAACGTCGTGCAGTCCCAGCCAGGCCTGCAGCGCAATGCAGATGGTCACCAGCCACAGCACTCCCGAGGACAGCAGCGCCACCGTGCGCCGGTCATGGGCATCCACGATCGAGCCGCCGTACAGTCCGGCAATCACCAGCGGCACCAGGGCAAACATCCCCAGCACGCCGACGGCGAGCGTGGACTGGCTGAGGCTGTAAACCTCCAGGCTCACGGCCACGACGGTCAGCTGGGTGCCGATCGAGGACAGGGCCAGCCCCAGCCACAGCCGCCGGTAGTCCGGGCTTTCCCGCAGCGGTGTGATGTCGGCCAGGAGGTTTTGCACCGGCCTAGCCTAGCCGCACATCGTCCGCCGACCGTGCAGCCTCGCGGCGCGAGCGTGCGGCGGGGACGGCCGGAGACGCGGTCGTCTCACGTTGCGGACAGCTTATTGCGAATTCCTCAAAATAAGTGGTTGACTGGGGGCATGACGACGAAGCAGGGCACCGAAGGGCTGGTGTGGACGCAGCAGCTGCACTCCCGCGACCGTCGGGTGACCAAGCAGCGGCTTGCCGTACTGGCCGCCGTCGAGCATTCTCCGCATGCCACCGCCGAAGCCATCACCGAGGCCGCCCGGGCGGAGTTGCCGCTGCTGACCCTGCAGTCGGTGTATGTGGTGCTGGCGGATCTGACCGAGTTGGGCATGCTGCGCCGGATCGAGCCGCCCAACTCGCCCGCCCGCTACGAGACCCGGATCGGCGACAACCACCACCACGCGATCTGCACTGGATGCGGGCGGATCGAGGATGTGGACTGCGCCGTCGGGCACGCGCCCTGCCTGACGCCGAGCAGCAGCTCCATGACCATCCGGATTGCCGATGTGCTCTACCAGGGCATCTGCGCGGACTGCGCCGCCGCCGACGCCGCGAAGTAGCGCCGCACAGCACCAGTGCCGCAAAACACCGCCCCAACAACTTCCCTCCCGAACCAAACCGACAGATAAAACACCCAAGGAGAGACATGACGCAGTCAGTATCACCGTCTACACCGCAGTCAACCACCCAGTCCGGCGCCCCGGTAACCTCGGACGCGCACTCCCAGTCGGTCGGCCCGGACGGCGCCATTGCCCTCACCGACCACTATTTGGTGGAGAAGCTGGCCCAGTTCAACCGCGAGCGCGTCCCGGAGCGCATCGTGCACGCCAAGGGCGGCGGCGCGTTTGGCGTCTTCAGGACCACCGAGGACGTCTCCCGGTTCACCAAGGCGGCGCTGTTCCAGCCCGGCGTGGCGACCGAGACGCTGACCCGGTTTTCCTCCGTGGCCGGTGAGCTGGGCTCCCCCGACACCTGGCGGGACCCGCGCGGCTTCGCCACGAAGTTCTACACCACCGAGGGCAACTACGACCTGGTGGGCAACAACACACCGGTCTTCTTCATCCGCGACGGCATCAAGTTCCCGGACTTCATCCACTCGCAGAAGCGCCTGCCAGCCTCCAACCTGCGCGACGCGGACATGCAGTGGGACTTCTGGACCCTCTCCCCCGAGTCCGCGCACCAGGTCACCTGGGTGATGAGCGACCGCGGGCTGCCCGCCTCCTGGCGCGAAATGCAGGGCTACGGCTCGCACACCTACCAGTGGATCAACGCCGCCGGCGAGCGCTTCTGGGTCAAGTACCACTTCCGCTCCCACCAGGGCGTCAACGCCATGAGCAACGACGACGCCGAGCGCCTGGCCGGATCCGACTCGGACTACTACATCCGTGACCTGTACGAGAACATCGAGGCCGGCAACTTCCCGTCCTGGGACCTGCACGTCCAGGTGATGCCCTACGAAGATGCCAAGACCTACCGCTTCAACCCGTTCGACCTCACGAAGGTGTGGCCGCACGCGGACTACCCGCTGATCAAGGTGGGCACCATGACCTTGAACCGCAACCCGGAGAACTACTTCGCCCAGATCGAGCAAGCCGCGTTCTCGCCGTCGAACTTCGTGCCCGGCATCGCCGCCAGCCCGGACAAGATGCTGCAGGCCCGCATCTTCTCCTACGCGGACGCGCACCGCTACCGCGTGGGCACCAACCACGCCCAGCTGCCGGTGAACGCACCGAAGAACGAGGTTCACAACTACAGCCAGAACGGCGCGGCGCGCTACCACTTCAACTCCGCCGCGACGCCGACCTACGCACCCAATTCCAAGGGCGGCGCGGCCGCCGTGGAGCCGGCCGCCATCGCCGGCGGCTGGGAGAACGACGGCGAGCTGACCCTCTCCGCGCATTCCCTGCGCGCGGAGGACGGCGACTTCGGCCAGGCCGGCACGATGTACCGCGAGGTCTTCGACGACGGCGCCCGGGCGCGCTTCCTGGACACCATCACCGGCGCTGTCGGCGGGGTCAAGGACGCGGGCATCAGGGAGCGCGCGATCGGCTACTGGAGCAACGTTGATGCGGAGCTGGGCGACAAGCTCCGCGCCAACCTAGGCACCGGCTCCGGTTCGGACTCCGAAGCGGAAGCCGCCAACAAGTTCTAGCCGCCATCGGCCCAACTGGGTCGCAGATAACGCACCCATGGGGCGCCCAGAACTGCGTTATCTGCGACCTAGTTGGGTGCGGGCGGGATCGTTACGGCCGGCGTGAAATCTCGATCATGTCCGCGCGGGGAACGACCTTGATCCGCTCCCTGGCGGCCGACCCGTTCCGGCTGGCCGCGGCGCCCAGCGAGCGTTCGTGGGCGTCCAGCTTCAGCCAGCCCTCCCAGGTGGTGTACTCCACGCCGCGGGACTCGAGCAGGTCGATGATTTCGTGCTCGCCCGGGTGCGCGGCGGCCGGCAGCGAGGTCCTGTCCTCCAGCAGGCAGCCAATCGTTTCCAAGGCGTCGCCCTTGGTGTGGCCGATCAGCCCGACCGGGCCGCGTTTGATCCAGCCGGTCGCATAGATGCCCGGGACCACGTCCCCGGCGGAGTCCAGCACCCGTCCGGCCTCGTTCGGGATGATCCCGCGGCGGCCGTCGAAGGCCACCTCGGGCAGTTCCGATCCGAAGTACCCGATGGCGCGGTAGACGGCCTGGACGGGATACTCGACGATCTCGCCGGTTCCCCGGACCCCGCCGGTGCCGTCCAGCTTCATCCGTTCGAAGGTCATGGCGGAGACCTTTCCGTCCGTTCCCTTGATCTCCACCGGGCTGTGCAGGAAGTGCAGGTGCAGCCGGCGCGAGGCGGGGGCATGGACGTGGGTTTCCTCCACCAGCCAGTTGGTCATGGTCGTGACCATGGTCTTGATCTGGTTATTGGTCCGGATGGCGTCATCCGAAGCCTCGTCAAACTCGAAGTCCTCCGGATACAGGACGATGTCCACGTCGCCGGAATGGGACAGTTCGCGCAGTTCCAGCGGGGTGAACTTCACCTGCGCCGGTCCGCGCCGGCCGAAGATGTGCACATCGGTCACCGGCGAGTCGTTCAGGCCGCGGTAGACGTTGTCCGGAATCTCCGTCACCAGCAGCTCGTCTGCATGTTTCGAGAGCATCCGGGCAACGTCCAGCGCCACGTTGCCGTTGCCGATCACGGCAATTTCCTTCGCCGCCAGCGGCCACTCGCGCGGCACGTCGGGGTGGCCGTCGTACCAGGAAACGAAGTCCGCCCCGCCGAAGGAGCCGGCCAGGTCCACGCCGCTGATATCCAGCCCCGCATCCCTGATGGCGCCGGTGGAGAAAATGACGGCGTCGTAGAAGGAACGGATGTCCTTGAGCGTCAGGTCCCGGCCGTAGGTCACATTACCCAGGAACCGGATGTCTCCGCGGTCCAGCACCTTGTGCAGCGCGTTGACGATGCCCTTGATCCGCGGGTGGTCAGGGGCCACGCCGTACCGGATCAGCCCGT
Source organism: Actinomycetales bacterium (assembly GCA_044447065.1). GTDB lineage: Bacteria > Actinomycetota > Actinomycetes > Actinomycetales > Micrococcaceae > JBIOFK01. Next base: position 4,281 of record JBIOFK010000138.1, read on the forward strand.
ACGGGGCCGGGTAGGCCTCAAAGAGGTCGATACTGACCTCGAAGTCGCGCTCCGCCTTGGTCAGGATGTCTGCCGCATAGACCCCGGCGGGGCCGGCGCCGATGATCGCTACCCGAAAGGGGCGGGCGGAAGCCGAGTTGTCCAAGAAAGAGTCCTTCCGGAGTGAATGCGCCAGGACACGCCTAAGAGCGGTGCGCCAGTTAAGTCTAAGTGGCCCGGCTCCGGCACGCTAAAGCCAGCGGGACGCCTCGGTGCGGGTGCGCTGTCCACCGATCCGCGGGTGGCCATGGAATAGCCGGGAGCGGCGTGCTGTTATTGCTGTGTGACTGCCGCCAAAACCTCCCTGGATCCCACGTCCCGCTCCTCCGCCGGCGCTTCGGCGGCGGGCACACCGGTTCCGGCGGCTGTCAAGGGCCGCGCCCCGCGCAGTGAAACCAGCGCCGGAATCCTTTTCGGCATCGGCGCGTACGGCCTCTGGGGCCTGCTGCCCCTGTATTTTGTACTGCTTTCCCCCGCGGGAAGCATCGAAATCGTGGCCAACCGGGTCCTGTGGTCGCTGGCGTTCTGCGTCCTGATACTGACCATCACCCGGTCCTGGGGCCGTGTCCTCACCGCCGCCCGGGACCTGCGCGTGCTGGGCACCCTCACCGTGGCGGCCGTCCTGATCGCTGTCAACTGGCTCACCTACACCTACGGTGTGACCACCGGCCATGCGATCGAGGCCTCGCTGGGCTACTTCATCAACCCGCTCGTCTCCGTCCTGCTCGGCGTGATCGTGCTCAAGGAAAAGCTGCGCCGCCTCCAGTGGGCCGCCGTCGCCGTCGGGTTCGCCGCCGTCGTCGTGCTGACCATCTCCTACGGGCAGCTGCCGTGGATTGCCTTGGTCCTGGCCTTTAGCTTCGGCTTTTACGGCTTCGTGAAGAAGCGGGTCGGGCCCAAGGTTGATGCCCTCTCCAGCCTCAGCATCGAAACGGCAGCGCTGACTCCGGTTGCGGCCGTCGTGATGATCGTGCTGACCCTTAACGGCGCGGCGACCCTGGGCAACCACGGCGCTTCGCATTTCTGGTGGATGGCGGCCTCGGGCATCATCACCGCCGTTCCGCTGCTGCTCTTCGGCGCCTCCGCCCGCCGGCTGCCGATGACCACTATCGGACTCCTGCAGTATTTCGCCCCGGTGCTGCAGTTCATTCTCGCCACGACGGTGCTCGGGGAACGGATGGGCCCGGACCGCTGGATCGGCTTCGGCATCGTCTGGCTGGCCCTGGCACTCCTCACGGTGGACATGCTGCGCAACTACCGGAACGTGTCCCGGCTCAAGGTTCCCTGACCGTTTCCTTCCCCCGGTGTCGATCTGCCCTCGACCCGTCCGTCATAGGAGTGCAAGGATTCACGCAGAGGGAAGGAAAAAGCCATGAAATACTCACTGTTCTTCTACCATCAGAACGGCACCGACGTCGGCCTCACCGAGGAGGACATGGCCCCGTGGCGGGCCGCGTTTGCCGCCTACACCGAGGCACTGACCGAGGCTGGCGCGTTCGTGTCGATGGACGCGCTGCAGCCGCCCGAATCCGCCACTACGATCACGCTCAAGGACGGCTCGCTGCAGATCCAGGACGGCCCGTACGCAGACACCAAGGAGTACCTGGGCGGCTACTATGTGATCTCGGTGCCGGACCTGGATGCGGCACTGGCGTGGGCTGAGAAGTGCCCGGCCGCGCAGTGGGGCTACGTCGAGATCCGTCCCTCCGGACTGCCCGGCTAGATGGACGCCGCCGGTCCGCGGAGTCCGGTGGAGGCGCGGCTGGAACGCACCGTCCGCGCCTCCTACGGCCGGCTGCTGGCCATCCTCGCCGCACCGGACGGTGACATCGCCAGCGCCGAGGACGCCCTGGCCGACGCCCTCGAACGCGCCCTCCGCCGCTGGCCGCGGGACGGCATCCCGGACAATCCGGAGGGCTGGCTGCTGACCGTGGCACGCAACCGGCTGCGTGACCTGTACCGGTCAGC
>JBIOFK010000139.1:0-6137 GCA_044447065.1 Actinomycetales bacterium
AGCCACTCGGTGGCGTAGCGCAGGGACTGGACCCGCAGCAGATCCTCCAGCTCTCCCCGGCCGACGCCGGCGGGCAGGAACCCGACGGGATCGGGTTCCGGTCCCGGCAGCGGTCCAACCTCCAACGGCTCCATACCTCAGTTTATTCGAAAATATGTTCGAACACAAGGTGTAAGGCAGCAAATAGTTGAAGAGCTTTTGCATGCATCTGAGCGCCCGCCCGCCGTTCCCCGCGCTCTTCGGCGAGTCCCGCCGTCGTCCGGTTTATGCGGCGCCCGGCCGGGAGCACACGACTATGCGCGGCCGGCGGCGACCTTGCGCTTGATCCGTCCCAGCATTGCCGTCATGCCGCGCATGCGGAGGGGGGTGATGGCGCGGGTCAGGCCCAGCAGGTCCGGCATGTCGTCGGGCACGGCCAGGATCTCCTCCGGGCTCAGCCCGTCCAGTCCCTCGTGCAGCACGCCGGCGAACCCGCGGGTGGTGGGGGCCTCACGGGGCGCCTTGAAGAACAGATGGACGGCCTCGCCGTCGGCGGTGCGTTCGTGTTCCACGGTCAGGAATAGCGGTGTCTGGCACTCGACCACCTGCTCGAGGAGTTCGGGGTGGTCGGTGAGGCGCTCGGGCAGCTGGGGCAGTCCGCGGGAAAACTCCAGCAGAAGCTGCAGCCTGTCCGGTTCGTCCAGGGCCTGGAAATCGTCCACGATGTCCGCCAGGGCGGGGGGAAGCTTAGATGTACTCATCGGCTCCAGCTTACGCTTTCCCCCGCTCCGGCCTGCGACTGCGTCGCCAGGATTACGGCTCCCGGGACTGCTTAGGACTGCGGCCAGGTGCCGCGCTCGGCGCCCTTGGTGATGGGCACCCGCACCGCGTTGCCCCATTCGGTCCAGGACCCGTCGTAGTTGCGCACGGTGTCGAAGCCCAACAGGTATTTCAGCGCGAACCAGGTGTGGCTGGAACGCTCGCCGATCCGGCAGTAGGCCACGACGTCGTCGCCGGGCTTTAGCCCTGCCTCACCGAGGTACAGCGCCTCCAGCTCGTCCCGGCTGCGGTAGGTGCCGTCCTCGGCGGCCGCGCGGCCCCACGGGATCGACGCGGCCGTGGGGATGTGGCCTCCGCGCAGCGCGCCCTCTTCCGGATAGGCAGGCATGTGGGTGCGCTGGCCGGAGTACTCCTCCGGAGAGCGGACATCGATCAGGGGCTGGCCCAGGTGCGCCAGGACGTCATCTTTGAAGGCGCGGATCGGGGCATCGTCGCGCACCGGCACGGCGTATTCGGCCGGGGTGACCGCCGTCTTCTCCGTGGTCAGCTCGCGGCCCTCGGCGGTCCACTTGTCCCGGCCGCCATCGAGCAGGCGGACATCACGGTGGCCGAAGAGGGTGAAGACCCACAGGGCGTACGCCGCCCACCAGTTGGACTTGTCGCCGTAGATGACGACGGTGGTGTCGGGGGAGATGCCCTTGGCGCCGGCCAGCGCGGCGAATGCCTCGGCGCCGATGTAGTCGCGGGTGACTTCATCGTTGAGGTCGGTGTGCCAGTCGATCTTGACCGAGCCGGGGATATGTCCGGTCTCGTAGAGCAGGACATCCTCGTCGGACTCGACGACGACGAGGGAGCCGCTGCCGAGCGCGCCGGCGGCAAGCTGGCCGGCCAGCCATGCGGTGGACACCAGCCTCTCGGGGTGGGCGTACGCCGCGAACTTCTCATTGGTCTCTGTTGCAATCGGCATGTCTACCCTTACCCGTCCTCGAATTTCGCTGAACCTCTTGGGAACGGCCGTCCGCTCCGGCACGCAGCCGGAGTCCGCGACAGCCCTATGGCCAGCGTAACCAACAGCGGCCGGAGAAACTTCCCGTTCTTAACTCACGGTAATCTGGCTATGCACCGTGCGCCTGCCGCGGCGCACAGCAGACATGACCTGGAACGGACTCCCTTGGTACAGCTCGAACACCTTTCCGCGCGCACTCCCTCCGTTTCGGTGGACGAATTGCTGACGGGGTTTTTCCCCTCACCGCGTTTCGGCGACGTGTCCTTTGCCAGCTACCGCCCGGATCCGGCGCAGCCGAGCCAGGCCGCCGCCGTGCGCGCGCTGGAGGCTTTTGCTGCCGGGGTGGGGGAGCCGGAACGCAAGGGCCTGTTCGGATTCCTGGCCAAAAAGAAGCCGGAAACCCGCGCGGGAATTTACCTCGACGGCGGCTTCGGGGTCGGCAAGACCCACCTGCTCGCCTCGCTGTGGCACGCGGCCGCCGGACCGAAAGCGTTCGGCACGTTCGTGGAATACACGAACCTGGTCGGCGCGCTGTCCTTCCGCAAGACCGTCCAGGCCCTGAGCTCGTATGCACTGGTCTGCATCGACGAGTTCGAACTCGACGATCCGGGGGACACGGTGCTGATGTCCCGGCTGATGCGTGAACTGGCCGACGCCGGCGTGAAGCTGGCGGCGACGTCCAACACCCTGCCCGGTTCGCTGGGCGACGGGCGCTTTGCCGCCGTCGACTTCCAGCGCGAGATCCAGGTGCTCGCGGACCAGTTTGACGTCGTGCGGATCGACGGCGACGACTTCCGCCACCGGGGGCTGCCCACCCCGCCGCCGCCGCTGAGGGACAGCGAGCTGCACGCGGCGATGCGGGCCGAGTTCGGTACGGGCACGGATGCGACAGTGGCCGAAGACGACTTCGGAACCCTGGTCGCGCACCTGGCCGGTGTGCACCCCAGCCGTTACCGCAAGATGATCGACGGGATCGACGGCGTGGTGTGGCACCACGTGCACACCATCACCGAGCAGTCGGTGGCGCTGCGGTTCGTGGTGCTGGCCGACCGCCTTTATGACAGGGACGTGCCGATCCTGGCCAGCGGGGTGCCGATGGACCAGCTGTTCACGCAGGAAATGATGACCGGCGGATACCAGAAGAAGTACTACCGGGCGGTGTCCCGGCTCACTGCCCTGACACGCGAGGCGGGGCTGGAGAAAGCGGCCGTTTCGGCCTGAACACGGCCGGGTTGAGCAGCCAGCGGACCAGCAGCCCGGCGAGCAGGGCCCAGAACGCGGCGCCGATCCCCGCGAAGCTCAGGCCCGAGGCGGCCGCCAGGAACGTCACGACGGCGCCCGTCCGCTCGGCCGGCTCGGCCAGGGCCGAGGACACGGCGCCGGCAAGAGTTCCCAGCAGGGCCAGTCCGGCGACTGCTTCCACCAGCCCGGCCGGCGCGGCCGCGACAACCGTGACCAGGGCGGCGGAGAACGCCGCCAGCACCAGATAGGCCCAGCCGGAGGTGAAGGCCGCAACCCACCGACGGCTCTTGTCCGGACCGGCCTCCTCGCCCGCAGCCAACGCGGCGCTAAGCGCCGCCAGATTGATGGCGTGGCCGCCAAAGGGGGCGCCCAGCACCGTTCCGGCGCCGGTGACCAGCATGGACATGCGCCACGGCGTGCTGAAACCGAAGGACTTCAGCACGGCCACACCGGGAACGTTCTGGGAGGCCATGGTGACAATGAACAGCGGCAGTGCGATCCCCGCCATCGCCTGCCAGCTGAAGGCCGGCGTGGTCCAGGCAAACGCGGGCAGCAGGGCCCCGACGGCAACGGTGGTGCCCGACGCGGCAAGGACGACGGCGATCACGCCCAGCGCGACCACGAGCGCACCGGGGACCGCCCAGCGCGGCGCGAACTTCATCAGCAGCAGCCAGCTCAGGATCACCGGGGCCACGAGCAGCGGCGTGGTGCCCAGGGACCTGAACGGGGCCAGGCAAAGGGAGAGCAGCACGCCGGCCAGCATTGCCTGCGCCAGCGCGGCGGGGATGGCTGAGATCAGCCGGCCAAGCGGGGGTACCAGCCCGGTGAGCAGGACCAGCACCCCAACCGCCAGGAAGGCGCCGACGGCGGCCGGCCAGCCGCCGTCGGCCGCTCCGGTGCTCACCAGCAGCGCCGCACCCGGCGTCGACCAGGCCAGGGTCACGGGCAGCCGGGTGCGCCACGAAATGAACAGTGCGCCGAGGGCAAAGGTGACGGTGAGGGCGAGCAGGCCCGAAGCTGCCTGCGCATCGCTGGCGCCCACCGCGCGCAGGCCGGCGAGCACAACGGCGAACGAACTGGTGAAGCCAACGAGGGCGGTGACAATGCCCGCGATGACGGGGCTGGTGTGCGCGGGACGGCCGTTATCGTGTTGCCTCGGTGCTGCCGTCATTGACATTCCTTGATCTACTGCGGGCCGGATTCCCCGACCATTCTCCTGTCTGGAGTCGTTAAAGGCGAAGACGCCGGCACTGCCTCTCGGCAGGGCCGGCGCCCCTTGACGCAATTCCCGGGCAAAGTGGGAGGCTAGGCCTGTCCCTCCGAAGGAACCGTCGCAGCAGCCGGATCCTGGTGCTTGGCGTCCTCGCGGTTCACGTAGTCGTGTCCCGCGGTCTGGGCGCCATCAACCTTGTCACTGAACTTGCCACCGGTCTTGGTGTCGATGAAATCGCCAGCCTTCTCGATGCCATGGTTCACCGCATCCATGTTGCTGTGGATCAGTTCCTCGGCCTTGCCCTTGATGTCGTCAAAAATAGACACGGGCACCTCCTTTCGCTCGGGAGCCATTGCGGCTCCGTTGGCTTAGATCCTAAGCACCGGTCGGCGGCCGAGGGAAGCGGATTTCCCCGAGAGCGTAACGATCCGGCGGCGGAAATCCGGTGGCGGTGTTCGGCGGTTGGCCGGCGAGGGAAGGCGAGGGAAGTCCGGAACCCGGATGGGAATACGAAAAGCAGCCTCCGGAGAGACTGCTCAGTTGGTGGGCGATACTGGGATCGAACCAGTGACCTCTTCCGTGTCAGGGAAGCGCGCTACCGCTGCGCCAATCGCCCAGATCAGCAACGGTGTTTCTGCTGAAATCTGTTACCGCCAAAAGTGGAGGTGGGAACGGGATTCGAACCCGTGTACGCGGCTTTGCAGGCCGCTGCCTCGCCTCTCGGCCACCCCACCGTGCCGTTGCCGGTTATCGCAATCGATACCGGCAACGGCAGTCAGGGTCCTGCGAGCGGATGAGGAGAGTCGAACACGCGACCCTCACCTTGGCAAGGTGATGCTCTACCACTGAGCCACATCCGCAGAAGGAACAATTCTAGCTCTTCAAGCCAGCTGACTTCGACACCGTTTCCGGCTATTTCCGTCGTGTTCCTGCGACAAAAACATTACTGGAGGTTCCCGGAAACGCCAAATCGGGGCGGCGGAGACGGGGCTGCGCAGCGGGTCCCGTGCCGGAAATCCGCGCAACCGTGTCGAAACCGCGGATTACAGAGTTGTGATTTACGGCCGACGGCGGGGCCCCGGAGGGTGCGGATCGCCCGGACCGCGCGCGACGGCGACGCGGCTGCGATTATGACCCTGCGGCGGAATCCGTTAGGATTTTCAAGCACGCAGGGGCGATTGGCGCAGTGGTAGCGCGCTTCGTTCACACCGAAGAGGTCACTGGTTCGAACCCAGTATCGCCCACCGATAAAACAGCAGGTCGAAGGCGCTTTTCCGAAGGGAAGGGCGCCTTTCGTGCGCCGCCAGGCGTAACAGGCGCTGATTGGGTCACCGCTCCGTCACAGCCGTGCGGCTGTTTCGTCCAGCCAGCGTCGTTGCCCGGGGGTCTCGACCGCGCGCGGATGGTAATTCTTCCGCACCCACGCCACCGCATCGACGGACGGAGTTCCGGCCATCATTGCCATCAGGGCGAGCGCCGTGCCTGTCCTGCCGATTCCACCATCGCAGGCAATCTCCACCCGTTCCCTCGAAGACCGCTCGAATGCTTCCCGCAAGGCATCGACTGCGTCCGCCGTCGACGACGGCCTCCCGAAATCCCGCCATTTCACCCAGCGGAATTCCCACGGTTGGTCCCCGGGAGGGCGGCCAAGCAGATAGACCGCGAAGTCGGGCGGACCGACCGCGCCGCGGGCCCGGTGGAGGGCTGTTCCCCGGATGTGACGGCCATCTGGGAGTTCCAGTGCCCCGGCCTCGTTGCGGGTCAGCGAACGGTGCATGGTGGTCGCCAGTATGGGCGGCGACGCCGTCGTGCTGCGGCATCGGCTGGACGGTGCCTTCGGCTGGGCCGGGAACGCGCCAGGGGAGGGCCAGAGCGGGCGGAGCCTGATCCGGACACCGGCCGCTGGTCCCATCCGAT
>JBIOFK010000140.1:0-6085 GCA_044447065.1 Actinomycetales bacterium
CCGCGCAGTTGAATGACCTGGGCCAGGCGGCGGATCCGGCCCACGACGCCGGCCGCGTCGCTGTTGATCTGAGGGAGCATGCACGCCCACTGCGCCTGGATCCCGTCGATGTAGTCGCGGGGACCCTTCTCCGCGCTCCCCTGCGGGTCCGCGGCGGCGTTCATGCCCGGGTCCGATCCGCCGCGGCGGCGGCCTGAGGCGACTTTCTCTTCCATGGTCTACTCCCGAGGTCGTTTGCAACCCGGCAGGAAGCTGTATGGCTGCGGATTCATATTTCATTTACTGGTAAAGCATACCAGGTAATTCGCCGGCTAAGTACTTCTCTTCGGAGCACAGACCGGCGATCCCCGATAGAGTCCGGTGGGTAAGGGCCCGGGGCCGGCAGGACACGAACGTCGACGATGGAGCGGAACATGGCACGCATTACGGTCCTCGGTGGGACAGGATACGCGGGAAGCGCAATCGTGAGGGAGGCCAGCCGGCGCGGTCACGACGTCACGTCGGTCAGCCGCTCGGCGCCGTCCCAGCCATTGGCAGGGGTCAGCTACGTCGCCGGTTCGGTGCTGGAGTCGGAACTCCTTGCCGCGGCGGTCGCCGGCCGGGACGTTGTCGTCGAAGCGGTGTCCCCGCGCGGAGATATGGCGGGCAAGGTCGAAGGGTTCCTGGACACGTTGATCAGCCTGACCGCCGGTACCAGCACCCGTCTCGGTGTCCTTGGCGGGGCGTCCTCGCTCCTCATCGCACCCGGCGGCCCGCGCCTGTTCGACGTCAGCGATATCCCCGACGAGAACCTTCCGGAGATCAAGACCGGCCTGGCGCTGCTCGAAAGGCTCAAGGCCGCCCCCGAGGACGTGGACTGGTTCTATGTCAGCCCTCCCGCCGAGTTCGGCGCCTGGGCCCCCGCGGAAGAAACCGGCGCTTACCGGCTCAGCGACGACGTCCTCCTCAGGGACGAAACGGGCCGCTCGACCATCTCAGCGGCAGACCTCGCCCGCGCGATCCTCGACGAAATCGAACAGCCCAAGCACCGCCGTCGGCGCTTCCACGCCGCCCACTGACGCCGGCGGATCCCGCCGAGCGACGGCCGGGAAACAGCCCATACGGCCGCCTCGTTCGGGGCGGCGATCGGGATCCTCAGGAGTACCAGTGCCATCCGGGCGGAGACCAGCCGTAGGGAACGTCGTGGGCACTGAAATCACCGCAGTTGCTGCAGACATAGCTCACGGACGGCGGCAGCAGCCCGCTGTCGTCACCGGTAAAGGCTGCGGGAATGAAGTCTTCAAAAATCAGGAAGGCATCCGTACCGCAATCGTCACAGCGCGGAGGCGCCAGCGGTTGGGCGGGGATGGCGGACAGATCGGATTTCTTCCGACGGTTCGGAGACGCAATGGTCATAACGGGTTCCACACATTCTCATCGATCGGGACAGTGGCTTCGCGCGGAAGGGTCCAGAATCCCTTCCCTGCGACCTCGCAGCCTTGGCTTCCTTGCATGCGTAACAACGACATCTGCGGCCCGCTGGTAACGGGCCTACCCAGTCATTCGTGACTGAGTATCGGCGTGGCGGTTCAGTGGTGTGCGTCACACTACCGCCGCATGTGGTATCAGGCAACAGGCAGATCGATCCGGTGAGGGAAACGACGCGCCCGCGCCGATCGGGCGGCCCACAAGCAGCCGGGCGCCAGGGACTTTTCCGGGCGCGGGCAGACCGTTGTGCGGGCGCGGCCGGCGGTTCTGTGGCCGGCGCGCGCAGCCGGCTCAGACGAGGATGATGACGTCCAGTGTGCGGGGCCCGTGGACGCCTTCGACGCGTTCGAGCTCGATGTCGCTGGTCGCGCTGGGGCCGCTGATCCAGGTCTGCGGGGCGGTGGCGTCCAGGCGGGCGACCGCCTCGGGCAGCACCTCCACGATGTCCCCGGCGCGAAGCAGGCAGATGTGCCGGTCCGGGACCAGGGAAATCGCGCGCCGGCCCTGCGACGGGCTGCCGTCCAGCATGATCGTGCCGGTCTCGGAGACGGCGACGGCGGCGGCGGTCACCACGGCGTCCACGGCGTCCAGCTCGTCGATGCCGAGGGGGCGCTCCGGCGAGTCAACCAGCACCGTCAGGGTCCCGTCGTCGTTTCCGGCGGCGGAAAGCTCGGAAAGCCACTCCGCCGGCAGCCCGTGCGGCACCGCAATCGATGCGGATCCGGCCAGCAGTTCGGCGAGCTTGGCGGGCGCGCTCGCGGCGGGCACCACGACGACGTTGGCCTTGTAGTCCACCAACCGGTCCACCAGCTGCTCGAGCCGCTGTTCCGAGCTCATGGTCGTGGCCCGGCGGTAGCCGCGCGGGATGTCGGGGGCGGCCGGGGCGTCGCGCAGGGCGGACCTGATGCGGGCCAGGACGTCGTCGCGGGCGCTCATGCGTGGTCTCCGTCGGGCTGGTCCCGGTCAGGGTGTGCGGTGTCGGGTTCCGCTCCCCCGGGGCGTTCGACGTCGTCCGGCGCCCCGTGCTCCGCGGCCCACCATTGGCGGAAGGACCGGCCGGGCGGGGCGGGGATATCGCGGGACTGCGTCCACTTTCCGGCAAGGCCCGGCAGTTTCCTGATGACCTTGGCACGGCCCGCCGCCAGCCTGCCGAGGGGCAGACCCTTCTCCAGCAGGTTCAGCCTCGCACCCTCCGAGAAGGCCCACTCGGCGCCCTTCATCATCAGGTCCATCTGGCTGGGAACCCTGACCGTGGCACGCCTGGAGTCGACGTCCTCCCCGCGCAGGTGCACCAGGATTTCCGGGATATTGATCTTCACCGGGCAGGCGTCAAAGCAGGCGCCGCACAGCGAGGACGCATAAGGCAGCGAATTGTTCTCCTCGCTCGTGATGCCCGTCATCAGCGGCGAAAGGATGGCGCCGATCGGCCCCGGATAGGTGGAACCGTAGGCGTGGCCGCCGGTGCGCTCATAGACGGGACAGACGTTCATGCACGCGGAACAGCGGATGCAGTTCAGCGCCGTACGGCCCATTTCGTCCGCCAGCGCCGCCGTGCGCCCGTTGTCCAGCAGCACGAGGTGCACGTTCTGCGGGCCGTCGCCGGGGGTGACGCCGGTCCACAGGGACGTGTACGGGTTCATCCGCTCGCCGGTGGAGGACCGCGGCAGCAGCTGCATGAACACCTCCAGGTCGGTGAAGCGCGGCAGCAGCTTCTCGATGCCCATCACCGTGATGAGCGTTTCCGGCAGGGTCAGGCACATGCGGCCGTTGCCCTCGGACTCCACGACGGCGAGCGTGCCGGTGTCCGCCAGGCCGAAGTTCGCGCCGGAGACGGCCACCTTGGCGGAGAGGAACTTCCTGCGCAGGTGCCGGCGGGCGGCTTCGGCCAGGCGTGCTGGCTCATCGCTCAGGCTGGGGTCCACGTCCTCCATTTCGCGCAGGAAAATCTCGCGGATCTGGCTGCGGTTCTTGTGGATGGCCGGGACCAGGATGTGGCTGGGCTTGTCGTGGTCCAGCTGCACAATGAGCTCGGCCAGGTCTGTTTCGAACGCGGCGATGCCCTGCTCTTCGAGGTATTCATTCAGGCCGATTTCCTGGGTGGCCATGGATTTGACCTTGACCACCTCGGTCTCGCCGGTCGCCCGGATCAGGCCGGCCACAATCCTGTTCGCCTCCCGGGCGTCGCGGGCCCAGTGGATGATGCCGCCGCGGGCCGTGAAGTTCGCCTCGAACTGCTCCAGCAGGGCCGGAAGGGCGGCCATGGTGGCGTTCTTGATGGCGCTGCCGGCGTCGCGCATCTCCTCCCAGTCGGGCAGCTCGGCCACCACCTTCAGGCGCTTGTCGCGGATGGTGTGCGTGGCGTGGCCGAGGTTGGCGCGCAGTTGGGTGTTGCCGAGCTCCCGGTGCGCGGCCTTCGGGAACGGCTCGGTGGCGTTGAGGTTGCCGCTGCCGAACACCGGCAGCGACGGCATGCCCAGGAACGTGCTGCTCATCGGCTGCTCCCCGCCCATCGGACGTCGCCGGTGACGGACACCGGGTTTTCACGGGTGCTGGCCAGGATTTCGGCGAAATGCAGCGTGCCCACGGTACTGCCCTGCCGGGAGAGGCCGCCGCCGATGTGCATCAGGCAGCTGGCGTCGCCGCCGGAGCACAGTTCGGCGCCGGTACCGCGGATATTGGCGGCCTTGTCGTCCATCATCGCGCTGGAGACGTCGGCGTTCTTCACGGAAAACGTGCCGCCGAAGCCGCAGCACTGGTCCGCCTCGGGCAGCTGAAGCATCTCGATCCCGTCCACGGACCGGAGCAGGTCCAGCTGCCGGTCACCCAGGCGCAGCAGCCGCATGCCGTGGCAACTGGGATGGTAGGTCACCCGGTGCGGGAAGTGCGAGCCCAGCTGTTCGGCGGCGTTGGTGACACCCAGGACGTCGGTCAGGAGTTGGGAGAGCTCATACGTCTTAGCGCCGACGACGGCGGCCCTGGCTTCCAGCGCCGTGTCACCGCAGCGCCGGGCCACCAGTTCGTGCTGGTGCTTCACGGACGCAACGCAGGACCCCGACGGCGCCACGGCGACGTCGTAGTCGGCGGTGTCAAACGCCTTCACGTGGTTGGCCACCACGGCACGGGCCTCCTTGAAATAGCCGGAGTTCACGTGCATCTGCCCGCAGCAGGCCTGCCCGGCCGGGAAGATGACCTCATGGCCGAGCCGTTCCAGCACCGCCACCGTGGCGCGGGCCGTGCGCGGATACATGGCATCCACGATGCACGTGGCAAAGAGCGCAATTCTCATCTGACCATCCTCCGGCGGCGCTTATCCGATTGTGTGGTCCGACCATACTTGAGCCTCCGCCGGATGTCCAGCACAACCCTGCCGGCGGCATCGCTGGGTCAGAGGAGAATCGGTACGAGGACTACGACGCGATGACAGAGACGGCCTATCTGCTGCGGAACCCCGCGAATGCCGAACGGTTGCTCGCGGCGATCGAGCGGGCGCGGCGCGGCGAGTTTGAACAGCACGACCTCTCGGACGCGTGAGGCGGACGATCGCCTTCGACCCGAATGCGTCGGAGGACTACGCCTACTGGCAGACCGAGGACCTGCACGTCGTCGGCAAGCTGATCAGCCCGCAGAACCTGGCCATCGCCGCCACGGCTGTGGGCATGGACGGCCAGGAATCGGTCATCCTGCGCAAGGTGGTCGGCTGGAGCCTGGGTATGCTGCTGGTGCTGTGCACCCTCGTCTACCTACCTGCAGTCCACGCCCGTGCTGGGCTGGATGCTGCCCTGAGCGTGATGCTATGAAGGCCGCGGGCCCGTGGCAGGATTGACCCGTGACAGATAAAACGGCTCAGCCAGCGGGTCCGCGCGCCTATGAGGCGGTCCTGGCCAGCATCGAGGCCGACCTGCGTGCCGGCCGGCTGAGCATCGGGGACCGGCTCCCCGGCGAGCGCACCCTCTCCGAGCGGCACGGGATCTCCCGGGCGTCGGTGCGCGACGCGATCCGCATCCTCGACGTCATGGGCGTCGTGCGCACCGCCGTCGGATCGGGGCCGAACTCCGGAGCCATCGTCATCTCCGACCCGGCCGCGGGACTGTCCTCGACGCTGCGCCTGCACGTGGCAAGCCGGCATCTGCCCGTCGCCGACATTGTCCAGGCCCGCATCCTCATGGAGACCTGGGCCGCGGCCGCGGCGGCAACGGAAAAGCCGATCGACGAACCGTCCCTGGCCCGGGCGGTGGAACTGCTGGCCCTGATGGACGACCCCGGCCTGGACCGCGAGTCATTCCACGACCTCGACGCGCAGTTCCACGTACTGCTGAGCACCCTGGCCGGCAACGCCGTCGTGTCCGCCATGATGGAATCGCTGCGCCTGTCGATCATGGACTACGTACGCGGCTCCGTCACCACGGACGAGCAGTGGCGGCCCGTGGCCCGGACGCTGCGGGCCCAACACCACGGCATCCTCGACGCCGTCCTGGCCCGCGACGGGAACCTCGCCGCGCGGCTGCTGCGCGAGCACATCGAATGGTTCTTCGCCGAGACCCGCCGCTGATCCTTCGGTTTGCGGGTGCGGCCATGACCGAGTCCACGCGGGAAACGTCGTCGGGCTTGCTCGTCGGCC
>JBIOFK010000141.1:0-6049 GCA_044447065.1 Actinomycetales bacterium
CCCCCGCACCAACCCCGCCGCCGTCACCGCCGTCCGCATCCGCACCCGTACCGCCATCGCCGATGTCCGCCTCCGCACCGGAACCGCCGACGCCGTGACCGCCGCCGTGGTGGGCGGCGTCGGGGGCCGTGTTCAGGCCGACGTCGTCGATGACCACCCCGAAGGTGTTGTCCTCCGTCTCCGGCGCGTACGGATCCAGCCGCTCATCGGCCAGCAGGATCTCATCGGCGCTCCACGCCGGACGCCGCTCCCCGAACACCGCCAGCGCCCTGTCCTGCATCGCATACGCCCAGCACGCCAGCCTGCCCGCGACCTGGATCACCCCCAGCAGCTCATCATCACCGAGCAGGGACGGATCCAGCACATTCAGCGACGCCGCACTGACCCCCGGATGCAGCTCCGGAGGCTCCTGCCCGTCCTCAAACGAGCGCCCCGCCAGCCACTGCGCGGCCACATGCTGCTCGGGACCGGCAAGCCCCGCGCTCCGCAAATCCGCAAACCAGGTGGACATACCACCATTATATTCCTAAATCACCAAACACACCATAGATAATACGAACATACATTCTATTGCGTGACGTGGCTTCCCGACGGAACGCGCCCCAGACCCGGGACTCGCGCGGATCCGTCCGGGACCCCGCCCGATCCGGGACCCGGCCCCGCGTCCAGCTTCCGGTCGCGGTTTCAGGCCGCGCAGCCCCCCGGACAGGACAGCGTGGCCGGCGAGGTCGCGCACTCCGCGCAGTACAGGCTCAGGGTCCGTGATCCCGACCGGGAGCAGGAACCGCGCCGATCCTACTGCGGCGGTACCGGCGGGGTTCCAGCGGCGCAGCACCGCGGACAGGACAGCGTGGCCGGCGCACTCCGCGCAGTACAGGCTTCAGGATCAAGGACCCCGAACCGCGACAGGAACCACCCCGAGGCCCGAGTCGGCGGTAATGGCGGGATTCAGGCAGCGCAGCCCTGCGGATAGGTTAGCGACGCCGACGCACCCGCCACACTCAGCGCAGCACCAGCTCAGGCGTCGATCCGCTCACGGTCCAGGACTGCGCTTCCGGCGATGATGAAGTCTTTCCGCGGCGCCACATCGGAGCCCATCAGCAGTTCGAACGTCTTTTCGGCGGCCTCCGCGTTGGCCGCCGTCACCCTGCGCAGCGTGCGGTGCCGGGGATCCATGGTGGTCTCGGCCAGCTGGCCGGCATCCATCTCCCCCAGCCCTTTGTACCGCTGGATCGGCTCCTTGTAGCGGCTGCCGGCCTTCTCCAGCTTGGCCAACAGCCTGGTCAGCTCCTGCTCGGAGTACGTATAGACCATCTCGTTGGCCTTCGAACCTGCATTGATGACCTCCACCCGGTGCAGCGGAGGTACGGCCGCGTAGACCCGGCCCTCGTCGACCATGGGACGCATGTAGCGGAAAAAGAGGGTGAGCAGCAGCGTGCGGATGTGCGCGCCGTCCACGTCGGCGTCCGTCATCAGGATGACCTTGCCGTAGCGGGCGGCCTCCAGTGCAAAACTGCGGCCGGAGCCGGCGCCGACGACCTGGATCAGCGCGGCGCACTCGGCATTGGACAGCATGTCCCCCACGGAGGCCTTCTGGACATTGAGGATCTTTCCGCGGATGGGCAGCAGCGCCTGGAAGTCCGAGGAACGGGCGAGCTTTGCGGTGCCGAGGGCGCTGTCCCCCTCGACGATGAACAGTTCGCTGCGGTCCACGTCGTCCGTGCGGCAATCGGCGAGCTTGGTGGGCAGCGAGGACGTTTCCAGGGCGTTTTTGCGCCGCTGGGTTTCCTTGTGCACGCGGGCCGAGATCCGCGACTTCATCTCGGACACCACCTTTTCCAGCAGCTGCGCGGACTGGGTCTTGTCCGCCCGCGCTCCGGAGTTCAGTTTTGTGGTGAGCTGCTGTTCGACGACCTTGGCGACAATGGCCCGCACCGCCGGGGTGCCCAGGATTTCCTTGGTCTGCCCCTCGAACTGGGGCTCGGCCAGCCGCACGGTCAGCACGGCGGTCAGGCCCGCCAGAATGTCGTCCTTTTCGATCTTGTCGTTGCCGGCCTTGAGCTTGCGCGCGTTGGCCTCGATGACCTTTCGGAAGGTCTTCAGCAGGGATTGTTCGAAGCCCTCCTGGTGCCGGCCGCCCTTCGGCGTGGCAATGATGTTCACAAAGGACCGCATCGACGTTTCGTAGCCGACACCCCAGCGCAGTGCGATATCGACCTCGCAGTCACGTTCGACCTCGGCGCTGCGCATGTGGCCCTTGTCATCCAGCACCGGCACGGTCTCCTTGAACGTGCTGGAGCCGTGCAGGCGCCAGATGTCGGTGACGGCCGCATCGCGCGCGAGGTAATCGACGAACTCCGCGATGCCGCCGTCGTGGTGGAAGATTTCCTCGTGCGGCGCGGATTCGCCCGGCGTGCCGGGCTGCCGGCGCTCGTCGCGGATAGTGAGCCGCAGTCCCGGGACCAGGAAGGAGGTCTGCCGGGCCCGGCCGGTGAGTTCCTCATAGGAAAATTTGGCATCCGGGGTGAAGATCTGCCGGTCGGCCCAGTAGCGGATCCGGGTTCCGGTCACGCCGCGCTTGGCCTTGCCAACGACGTCCAGGACCGACCCCTCGATGAAGGGTTCGAAGACCGCCTCGGGGCTCGGTTTGCTGCCGGTGTCCTTGAACCTGCCCGGCTCGCCCCGCCGGAAGGACATCTGGTACGTCTTGGATCCGCGGTCCACCTGGACGTCCAGCCGCGCCGAGAGCGCATTGACCACGCTTGCCCCGACGCCGTGCAGGCCACCGGAGGCGGTGTAGGAACCGCCGCCGAATTTGCCGCCCGCGTGCAGCTTCGTGAGCACGACCTCGACGCCGGTGAGTCCGGTTTTGGGTTCGACGTCAACGGGAATGCCTCGGCCGTCGTCGTGCACCTCGACGGAATTATCCGCATGCAGGATCACCGTGATGCTCTGGCCGAACCCCGCGAGCGCCTCGTCCACCGAGTTGTCGATGATTTCCCAGATGCAGTGCATGAGTCCGCGGGAGTCCGTGGAGCCGATGTACATGCCGGGGCGCTTGCGCACAGCCTCCAGGCCCTCAAGCACTGACAGGTGGCGGGCATTGTATTCGGAACTGGGGGCCACGTCCGGCGGACTCCTTGGCTGTGAATGGGCTGCGGATTCATCGCGGGCTGCCTTCTGCGGCCCGCCTTCCAGCTTATCCGGCGCGGCCGCGGTGGCCGTGCAGACTTGCCGCACACCGCGGGCGCCGCTACGCGCACAGCGAAAGTCGACCCAGCCTGCCATCGATCGGCAACGAATACTGGTTATATGGATATACAGATCTACGAGGAGGCCATCATGACTACAGCATTAGCAAGCCGCGAGCTCAATACCTTGGACCGCTGCGACCGGTGCGGCGCCCAGGCCTATGTGCGGGTAACGCTGGAGTCCTCCGGCGGCGAACTGCTCTTCTGCGGCCATCACGCCCGCGGTGTGGAAAGCACGCTCCGCCCGCTGTCCTCCGAATGGCACGACGAAACGGACCGCCTGCTGGAAAAGGAAACCGTCCTCGCCGACGACTGACACTGCCTCCCGTGTGAATTTTTCAGCCATAAAGGAAGGGCCCCACCAAGCGGTGGGGCCCTTCCTTTATGGCTGGGGGCCCAGCAGCCGGCGCTTATGCGCCGGGCCCTAGTCCAGGTAGTCGCGCAGGACCTGCGAGCGCGAGGGGTGGCGCAGCTTGGACATCGTCTTGGATTCGATCTGGCGGATCCGCTCGCGCGTGACGCCGTAGACCTTGCCGATCTCGTCCAGCGTCTTCGGCTGGCCGTCGGTCAGGCCGAAGCGCATGGCCACGACGCCGGCCTCGCGCTCCGAGAGCGTGTCCAGAACCGAGTGCAGCTGCTCCTGCAGGAGCGTGAAGCTGACCGCATCCGCGGGGACGACAGCCTCGGAGTCCTCGATCAGGTCACCGAATTCGGAATCGCCGTCCTCGCCGAGCGGGGTGTGCAGGGAGATCGGCTCGCGGCCGTACTTCTGTACCTCGACGACCTTTTCCGGAGTCATGTCCAGCTCCAGGGCTAGTTCCTCCGGAGTGGGTTCGCGGCCAAGGTCCTGCAGCATCTGCCGCTGCACCCGGGCCAGCTTGTTGATGACCTCCACCATGTGCACCGGAATACGGATGGTGCGGGCCTGGTCGGCCATGGCGCGCGTGATGGCCTGGCGGATCCACCAGGTGGCGTAGGTGGAGAACTTGAAGCCCTTGGTGTAGTCGAACTTCTCGACGGCGCGGATCAGGCCCAGGTTGCCCTCCTGGATGAGGTCAAGGAACAGCATGCCGCGTCCGGTGTAACGCTTGGCCAGCGACACAACGAGGCGCAGGTTGGCCTCCAGCAGGTGGTTCTTGGCGCGCTTTCCGTCGTGGATGACCCACTGGAGTTCGCGGCGCAGCGAGTCGGAAATCGCGCCGTCCTTGTCGGCGGCAAGTTTTTCCTCGGCGAAGAGGCCTGCTTCGATCCGCAGGGCGAGGTCGACTTCCTGCTCGGCGTTCAGCAGGGCGACCTTGCCGATCTGCTTCAGGTAATCCTTGACCGGGTCGGCCGTCGCTCCGGCGGACATGACCTGCTGGACCGGGGCGTCGTCATCGTCGGCATCGGAGTAGACGAATCCGGAACCGGTGGTCTCCTCCGCCGCCTCGGGCTTTTCCGCGGGGTCGGCGCTTTCGTCCTCGGCCTCGTGCGCGGATTCGTCATGCTCTTCGACGGTGTCGGATTTCTTCGCGCGGCTGCGGGTGGCCTTCGGTGCGGCCTTCGCCGGAGCGGCGCCGCCGGCGGCGGCGGCCTTTTTTGCCGCGAGGGTGGCGGCACGCTTCTGGGCTGCGGTCGCGGGCACTGCTTCCTGTCCGTCGACAGTCTCAGGCGCGGGAGCCTTCCCGGCGGAGCGGGGCGCCTTCGCGGTGGCAGCCGTTGCAGTTTCGCTCTTGTTGGCAGTGGGAGACACAGAAAACCTTTCGTGCGGCGTCTGTGGTGGAACCGTCGGGCAACACCACTATGACCCTGTCAAGTCCGTTTGCTGCCCACAGCACTGCCGGACCTTTGGGGTCTCTAGGTACAACTACCGCCGCTGCGGCATTGTTCCCGTTGACCACCAGAGAACCAAAGGAGTGGAAACGGACCCAACCGGGTCTGGCTTCCATTGTCGCACGCTTTCCGGAACGACCCGCTATCCCGGCTGCCGCCAGGCCAGGGTCCGGTCCTGCGCCCAGCCGCAGAGCACGCCGCGTCCCAGCAGTTCCATCAGCAGCACCGCCAGCCGGTAGTCGGGGTCCTCGGCCAGCGCCAGTCCCAACAGCGCCGACGCCCGCATCCCCTTTCCCTTGGTCCACTCCAGCCAGGCCAGCATGGTCACCGCGGCCACCCGCGGCGTGTCCCGTCCGGCCCTGGCCAGCAGGCGCAGCACGGCGGTGGCGGCCTGCACCCGGCGCCAGTCCGGCCGGCTGTCGCCGCGGCCCGTCAGGATCCGGCCGAAGTCGCCCGGATCCGCCCCGGGCGCCGGAATGAAGCCGGTGCGCACCGCCTCCGGCACGGCACCCTCCGCCGGCCAGCAGGAGGGCCTGGCTATGGTCCCGTTCGGCCAGGCAAGCCGGCTGTGGGGCGCGTCGGGCCGCTGCGCTGCGGGGCTCAGCAACCCCTCGGTCAGCGTCCCGGTCCAGGCCATTCCCGCGCCGACGCTCGACTGCACCAGCACCGCGTCCCGGACCATCCGTGACCGGAGCGATGCGGCCAGGAACGGCAGCAGCCCAGGCGGAAGGTGGCCTCCGGGCTGGCGGCCTTCCAGCAGCAGCGCCCATTCCCAGGCCTCGAGCACCGCCCTGAATTGAGAGGCCCCGCAGATTCCCGGGCCAAGGCGCAGCAGCTCCGCGTCCGTTTCGGCCTCGAAACCGGCCCGGACATGGTCGGCGGAGGGCTCCACCAGCGCGGCGGCGGCCGCCTGCACATCCTCGTCATAGCTGCTGCCCAGGAAGACGAGTTCCGTGTTCACGACGCTGTCCGCGATCCCGGCCACC
>JBIOFK010000142.1:0-6021 GCA_044447065.1 Actinomycetales bacterium
AGCACAGTTCTTCGGTTCCTTCACCGGTGCGCTGTTCACCGGCGGCACCACTGTGCTGGCTGTCTTCTATGTCTGTATGGGTGCCAGCATCGACATCAAGGCAACGCCGTACATCATCAAGAAGGGCGGGGTGCTCCTGGGCACCAAGATCCTTCTGGCCATCGTCATCGGCGTCATCGCCGGACGGTTCATGAGCGAACTTCCGATCAACGGCGGCTTCCTGACGGGTCTGTCGGTGCTGGCCATTGTGGCGGCCATGAACGATACCAACGGCGGCATGTACATGGCGCTGATGGGACAGTACGGCAAGCCCAAGGACGTGGCCGCGTACTCCGTCATGACGCTGGAATCCGGTCCCTTCCTGACCATGGTCACGCTCGGCGTGGCCGGACTGTCCGCCTTCCCGTGGCAGGCCCTGGTCGGTGCCATCATTCCGCTGGTCCTGGGGGCCGTTCTCGGCGGCCTGGACCCCGCAATGCGCAAGTTCCTCACCGCCGCCACTCCCGTCCTCATTCCGTTCTTCGCGCTGGCCCTCGGGTTCGGGCTGAACCTGCAAAAGGTCGTCAGCGCCGGCCTGCTCGGCATCCTGCTGGGCCTGTTCGTGCTCATTGTCGGCGGCGCGGTGCTGTTCGGTGCGGACAAGCTGACCGGCGGGTCCGGGCTGGGCGGACTGGCCGCGGCCACCACCGCCGGCAACGCCGCCACCGTTCCGATGCTCGTGGCGGCGGCGAACCCGATCTATAAGGCCGCCGCCGGACCGGCCACGGTGCTGGTCTCGGCGTCGGTCATCGTCACCTCCATCCTGTGCCCCCTGGTTGTCGCGTGGTATGCCAAGCGGCTGGCGGCCAAGGAGGCACCGGCCGCGGAACTGGTGAGCTCGCCGTCATGAACGGCACCGCACGGTGGACGGTGATCGCCGATGACCTAACGGGCGCCGCGGATTCCGTGGCCGCCTACGGAGCCGCGCACTCCAGCACGGTGATCCTCGACGTCAGGGGTCACTGGCCCGATGCCCGGATCCTGGCCGTCAATACGGAGAGCCGCCATCTTCCCGAAGAGGAGGCCGCCGGTCTGGCCGGCTACTGCGTGCAGCGGTCCCTGGATCTCGGACGGCAGGTCTTCAAGAAGGTGGATTCCCTGCTCCGGGGCCACCCGGGGATCGAAACGGCCGCGGCACTGTCCTGCCTGGGAGATGCCGGCATCGCGCTGGTGGCACCGGCGTTCCCCGGCACCGGCCGGACCACGCTCGGCGGTGTGGTGCACGTCAACGGGATTCCGCACACGGCGGGACCGTTCGGTGGCGATATCCGCCGGGCACTGGCCGCCGGAGGCCTGGAGGCGGCGGTCATCTCCTGGACTGCGGACCGCACTCCGGCCGAACTGGCGGGGCACCTCAGGGAGCTCCAGCGGCGGGGCGTACGGGCCGCCGTCGTGGATGCTGAATCGGACCAGGATCTGCGGGACGTCGTCCTCGCAGCCGGGCTGTTGGGCGACCGGGCCCTGCTGGTAGGCTCCGGCGGCCTGGCCGGCCACCTCCTACCAGGCGAGCCCAGCGTGCCCGGCCTCCCCGGCGAGAAGGGAAACGGCCACGGCGGCCACGCGGCGGTGCGCCTGGGTTCGGGAGCGCGGGCCCTGTGCGTAATCGGCAGCTACTCGCCGCTGGCCGCGGTGCAGCTGGCGGCACTCGTGGAGGCAGGGGCCAGCCATCTGGTGTTGGACCACTCCCGCTTGGACGCCATCCCCGCGGGGTTGGCCGAGGCAGTAATGGCCGGCGACGTGGTGCTCACCCCCGACCCGTCGGCACCGCTGGCGACGGCGCAGGCTGCCGCGGTGGCGCGCTCACTGGCGGATGCGGCGCTGTCCGTGCGGCAGCACTGCGACCTGCTGGTGGTCTCGGGCGGCGAGACGGCGCGCGCGGTCCTGGATGCCCTCGGCACCAAATACATGGAGGTGCTCGGCCAGCTGGAGCCAGGTGTGGTCGTCAACCGGCTGCCGGGATCCGCACCGCTTTTCGTCACCAAGGCCGGAGCGTTCGGCGATGCCCGCACCCTGGTCCGCACGGTGGAAACCCTTAAGCCAACAACGAGTGAAATGAGTACCACCTAATGGGACGTCCCATAGTTGCCATCACCATGGGCGATGCGGCAGGCATCGGACCGGAAATCATCGCCAAGGCCCTAGCGGATGCCGAATTGCGGTCCAAGGCGCGCATGCTGGTCATCGGCGACCTGGGCAGGGTGCGGCTGGCCATGGACATCGTGTCCAGCCCGTTGAGCATCAACAAGGTCGCAAGCCCCGCCGAGGCGCGCTTCGCGGACGGCAGCATCGACGTCCTGGACGTTCCGTGCATTCCGGCCGACCTGCCGTGGGGTGAGCTCTCCGCGGCGGCGGGCCACGGGGCGTACCTGTTCATCGAAAAGGCAGTCGCGCTGGCCATGGCCCACGAGGTCGACGCGATCTGCACCGGGCCGCTGAACAAGGCTGCACTCCACGCCGCGGGCCACAAGTACCCCGGCCACACCGAACTGCTGGCCGAACTGACAGGCACCGAGGAGGTTTCGATGATGCTCACGGCGCCGAAAATGCGCGTCATCCACGTGACCACCCACATCGGCCTGATCGACGCGATCGCCAAGATCAACGGAGACCTCGTCTACCGGACCATCAAGCGCGGCCACGAGCTCCTGGTGACCTCCGGGATCGAGAACCCGCGGATCGCCGTCTGCGCCATCAACCCGCACGCGGGCGAAAACGGGTTGTTCGGCTACGGCGAGGAAGAGGAGAAGATCCAGCCGGGCATTGAAAAGGCCCAGGCTGAGGGAATCGACGCCTTCGGACCGCTCCCCGCGGATACGCTGTTTTTCCTGGCCGGCCGTGGCGACTTTGACCTCGTCGTCGCCCAGTACCATGACCAGGGCCACGGCCCGGTCAAGGTGCTCGGTCTGGAAAACGGCGTCAACATCACCGTCGGGCTGCCCGTCGTCCGCACGTCAGTGGATCACGGAACCGCGTTCGACATTGCCGGAAAAAACATCGCCGATCACGAGTCGCTGCTGGAGGCCTTGAGGCAAGCGGTGGACCTGGCGCCCGACCGCGGCGAGAATCAATAGGTGAGCGCAAAACTTCGACGGGGCCAGATAGCGAAACTTCTCCACGAGCAGCCGGTCAGTGTGGAGGAGCTGGCGGTCCGGTTCGGCGTCTCGCTCTCCACGATCCGGCGCGATCTGGAAACGATGGCCGGCGCCGGCCAGGTGGTGCGGACCTACGGCGGCGCCCGGACCATCGGCCGTGGGGAACGCAGCCTGCTGGAGCGCGAGTCAATAGCGACGAGGCAGAAGGCGGCGATCGGCCGCCTCGCCGTGTCCTATGTGCTGCCCGGATCGGTCAATATCCTGGATGCCGGGACGACGGCGGGAGCCCTCGCGGCCCGGCTCGTGGACCACGAGGGCATCACGGTGGTGACCAACGGGCTGACGGCGACGGGCCTGCTGGAACACAGCGAGGGCGTCACGCTGGTGGTACTGGGCGGAACCCTGCGCCATGTCAGTTCAGGAATGGTCGGCCCGCTTGCGGAGCAGGCCATGAACAACATCACCGCCGACGCGGCCTTTCTGGGCACCGACGGGCTGGTGGCCGGTCGCGGCCTCTCGGAAGGGACCGCGGAGCAGGCTTCGCTCAAACGGATGATGGTGGACAATGCGCGGGAGGTCTACGTGCTGGCGGACTCCACCAAACTCGGGCTGGACACCTCGCACTGGTGGACGCCGCTGGAACGGCCCTGGCATCTGATCACGGACACCGACGCCACGCCGGAGCAGCTTGAGCCGTTCCGCCGCCTGGGCCAGGTCGAGATCCTTCTGGCCCGGACCGCGCCGGTGCCGGTCGAAGGGGTCGGCTAGGCCCGCCGTCGGCCCCGCCGCTAGGCCCGCCGTCGGCCCCGCCGCCTACCCCCGTCGGCGGCGGCGGCACCTACCGCCGTCGTCGACCGCCCTCGCCCGCCTACCGCCGCCTACACGTGGTCGCGCCAGCTGTGCTCGGGCACGAAGCCGAGCAGCCGGCGGGCCTTGTCGATGGACAACAGGGTCTCGTGCCCGCCGACGGCCCGGCTGAGTTTCACCGCAGGGAAGACCTCCGCCGCCAGTTCCGCGCTGGACCGGCTCATCACCGTATCCGCCGCGGCGATGATGAACGCCTCGAATCCCGGTCGCGCCTTCTGCAGCGCCCGCAGCACCGCCTGCGCGCCGTCGCGGCCGTCGATGTAGCCCCACAGGTTCCATTTGCGGGCCCTGGGGTCGGCGTCGAAGGAGGGGAAGGCGGCGTAATCCTCCGGATCCATCACGTTGGAGAACCGCAGGGCCGTGATGCTCAGCTCCGGGTCCCAGCGGGTCAGCTGGATGGCCATCTGCTCCTCGAGGTGCTTGACCAGCGAGTAGGTGCTCTCCGGCCGCGCTGGGTACTCCTCGTCGACCGGGATGTACGGCGGGTCGATGTCGAACGGCAGGCCCAGGACCGTCTCGCTGGAGGCGTAGACAATCGTCTTGATACCCGCCCGGCGCGCGGCCTGGAAGACGTTGTAGGTGGAGAGCATGTTGTTGTGGAACGTGGCGGCGTCCGGAAGGATCCCCGGCGCCGGGATGGCGCCGAGATGGACGACGGCGTCCAGCCCGGTATGCCTGTCGTCGATCCCCAGCAGGGCGTCCACCACCTGGCCGTAATCCTTCAGATCGATGGCGATGAAGCCCGGATCCCGGGCCCCGGCCCTGTCTAGGTTGAAGACCTCGTGGCCTTCGCCGCGCAGCCGGTCAAGGACGCTGCGGCCCAGTTTCCCGCTTCCTCCGGTGAGGGCGATTTTCATCCGGTGCCCCCCTATGCCTGGCGGGACTTGGGCGAGGATTCGTTGGTCTTGTCCGGGTTGCGCTCGGCCAGGGAGCCGATCGCGTCGTCGATGCTGGCCATCGCGGAGGCATCCAGGGTGACGCCGGCGGCCTTGACGTTGGAGGCAACCTGCTCCGGCCGGGACGCACCCATGATTGCCGAGGCGACGTTCTTGTTCTGCAGCACCCAGGCGATCGCCAGCTGCGCCATCGTCAGGCCCGCCTCGTCGGCGATCGGCTGCAGTTTCTGCACTCCGGTCAGCACCTCGTCGGACATCCAGCGGCTGATCATGCTGGCGCCGCCCTTGTCGTCCGTGGCACGACTTCCCTCCGGCGCGGGCTGTCCCGGCGCGTATTTGCCGGTCAGCACGCCCTGCGCGATCGGCGACCAGACAATCTGGGACAGGCCCAGTTCCTCGGAGACGGGAACAATCTTGCCCTCGATGACCCGCCACAGCATCGAGTACTGGGGCTGGTTGGAGATCAGCTGGATGTTAAGCTCCTTGGCCAGGGCGGCGCCGGCGCGGATCTGCTCCTCGGTCCATTCGCTCACTCCGATGTACAGCGCCTTGCCGGCCCGGACCACGTCCGCGAACGCCTGCATGGTCTCGTCCAGCGGGGTATCCGCGTCGTAGCGGTGCGCCTGGTAGAGGTCCACGTAGTCGGTCTGCAGCCGCTGCAGCGACCCGTCGATGGACTCCATGATGTGCTTGCGGGACAGCCCGACGTCGTTTGGCCCCTTGGGTCCGGTGGGGCCGCAGACCTTGGTGAAGATTTCCAGCGACTGGCGGCGCTCGCCCTTCAGGGCCTCACCCAGCACGGTTTCCGCCATCGTGTTGGCGTACACGTCGGCCGTATCGAAGCTGGTGATCCCTGCGTCCAGGGCCGCGCGCACGCACTGGGTGGCGACGTCGTTCTCCACCTGCGAGCCGTGGGTGAGCCAGTTGCCGTAGGTGATTTCCGAAATCTTGAGTCCGCTGTTTCCGAGATACCTGAATTCCATGGTGCTCCTGTTTTCTCTAAGGGGGCAGGCGGGGCCTGGCCCGGAACCTTCGTCCAGCCTATCCGCCGCCGCGGCCGCCGTGAATCCCGCGCCCCAGACGACGGGCTGAAATAACCCGGGCGCCGCCGTCGTTGTTCCCAATAC
>JBIOFK010000143.1:0-5945 GCA_044447065.1 Actinomycetales bacterium
CCTGGACTCGCTGGCGCCGTGATGGAGTCCCGTTCCGCCGCCCGGCCGCGCCAGCCGCACGGGAAGTCCCCGCTGGCCCGTCCCGTGGTGCTGATCGGCGCGATGGCGGTCGGCAAGACGGTCATCGGCACCGAACTGGCCAGGCTGCTGGGCGTCCCCTTCGAGGACACCGACCAGGTGGTGGTGCAGCGGCACGGACCCGTGACCGACATCTTTGCCAACCACGGCGAGCACCACTTCCGCCAGCTGGAGGCCCGCGCCGTCGCCGGCGTGCTGGAGGGGATGGCCGCCCATCCCGGCGTCGTCTCCCTCGGCGGCGGGGCGGTGCTGGATTCGGGCACGCAGCAGCTGCTGGCAGGCGCCACCGTGGTCTACCTCGAGGCCGACAGGGAGACCGTCCGGCAGCGGATCGCCCGCAATATCAGCCGACCGATGCTGGCACACCCGGAGGACGGGTCCGTCACCCCCGCCGAGGCGGCCCTGCGCCGCTGGGACGAACTGGCCGCCGTGCGCGAACCCGTGTACAGCAGGCTGGCGACCCTCCGGCTGGACGTGCGGACCGGATCCTGCGAGGAACTGGCCCGGGCCCTCGCCGCGGCACTGCCGACCCTCCCCGGGGCCGCCGCCCACCATGATTCAACCGAAAAGGATTCCCCTCAGTGACCCTGCCTTCCACCGTGATCCCCATCACCAACAGCGCCCCCGGACTTGATTACGACGTGGTCGTCGGCCGGGGGCTGCTCGCCGACCTACCGGCGCGGCTGGGGGAGCGGGTCCGGCGGGTCCTGGTGATCCACCCGCGCGCGCTCCGGCTGACCGGCGACGCGGTCAAGGACGAACTCACCGCGGCCGGATTCACCGCACTCACTGCCGAGATTCCCGATGCGGAGGAGGGCAAGCACATCCAGGTGGCGGCCTTCTGCTGGCAGGTGCTGGGCCAGAACGACTTCACCCGCTCCGACGCCATCGTCGCCGTCGGCGGCGGAGCGGTCACGGACCTCGCGGGATTCGTCGCCGCCACCTGGCTGCGCGGCGTCACGGTGATCCACATGCCCACCAGCCTGCTGGGCATGGTGGACGCCGCCGTCGGCGGTAAGACAGGCATCAACACGGCCGAGGGCAAGAACCTGGTGGGCGCCTTCCACCCGCCCGCCGCCGTGCTGGCCGACCTGGACTCGCTGGCCACGCTGCCGCCGAATGAGCTGGTCTCAGGCCTGGCCGAGGTGGTCAAGTGCGGATTCATCGCGGACCCGGCCATCCTCGAGCTGATCGAAAACCGGCCCGACGCCGTCCGCGATCCGGCCTCCGCCGAGCTGCGCGAACTGATCGAACGGTCCATCGCGGTGAAGGCCACGGTGGTCTCCGAGGACCTGAAGGAAGCCGGTCCGCGGGAGATCCTCAATTACGGGCACACCTTGGGACACGCCATCGAACTGGTGGAACGCTACTCCTGGCGGCACGGGGCCGCCGTGTCCGTGGGTATGATGTTCGCCGCCGAGCTGGCCCGCAGCGTCGGGCGGCTCAGCGACGCCGACGCGGACCGGCACCGGAGCATCCTTGAGCTGTTGGGCCTTCCGGTCAGCTACCGCCGGGACCGCTGGCAGGGGCTGCTGGACGGCATGCGCCGGGACAAGAAATCCCGCGGTGACCTGCTGCGGTTCGTCGTACTGGACGGCATCGGAAAACCGGGCATGCTCGACGTCCCGGACACGTCACTGCTTTTCGCCGCCTACCAGGAAATCGCCGGCTGAGGTGGCGGTGAACGACTGGCCCTACGGCGGCTTCCCCGGCACCGCACGCAATCCCGACTCGCTGGCCCTGGAAGTGGTGGACCGCGAGGCCCTGGACGCGGCCCTGGCCGGGCCGGCGGATCCGGAAGGCACCGTGATCGGGCTGCTGGCCCTGGGCCGGACGGGGGAGGCCGCGGACCTGGTGGCGGAGGCGCGGCTGGCGGACCCGTCGTCGTTCGCGCTGCGGATGCTCGACGGCGAGGTACTGCGCGCCACCGGCGACTGCGACCGCGCCGCCGACCGCCTGCGGCTGCTGGCGGCGGAAGCGGCCGGCACGGCGCAGGAGGACCAGGCGCTGCAGGTGCTCGGCTATGTGCACTTCGCCTGCGGCCGGTACGCCGCGGCGGTGCGGGCCTTTAACGGCGCGCTGGAGCTGCGGGTCGCCGCCGGCGTAGGACCGGCCCTGATCTACGCCAGCACCACCGCCAAACGGCGGGCCATGGACCTGGCCGAACTGGGCCCGTAGCGCGCGCTGCCCGCACACAGCCTGTACCGCACGCGCCAGCCGGCCCGGTGAGCGGCAACGGTCATGCGGGCCCGCTTGGGCGACGTTGGCCCGCTTGGGCGATGCTGGGCAACGTCGCCCACGCGGGTGAGCGTGGCCCCAGCGGGCGACCGACCCGGCCGGGGGCGGTGTGCGGGGACCGGCCCACGGCGGGTAGACTGAACAGTGGTCTTTTGGCCTTGTGGTTTTTTGATAACTCGAAACGTAGAGGTATGCAGTGGCAACGACGAACGACATTAAGAACGGCACCGTACTGAAGCTTGAGGGGCAGCTGTGGAACATCATCGAATTCCAGCATGTCAAGCCCGGCAAGGGCGGAGCGTTCGTCCGCACCAAGATGCGCAACGTGATGTCCGGCAAGGTGGTTGATAAGACCTTCAACGCCGGCCTGAAGATCGAAACCGCCACGGTGGACCGCCGCGATTACGAGTACCTGTACCAGGACGGTGAAGACTTCGTCTTCATGGACACCCAGGACTATGACCAGATCACCGTGCCCGGGACTGTCGTCGGGGACGCCACCAACTTCATGCTGGAAAACCTCAAGGTGAACATCGCGATCCACGAGGGAACCCCGCTGTACATCGAGCTTCCCGCCTCGGTGACCCTGGAAATCACCTACACCGAGCCGGGCCTGCAGGGCGACCGCTCCTCGGCCGGGACCAAGCCCGCCACCCTGGAGACCGGTTACGAAATCCAGGTGCCGCTGTTCGTGGAGAACAACACCAAGGTCAAGGTCGACACCCGCGACGGCAGCTACCTCGGACGAGTCAACGACTAGTGAGCAAGGAATCCGCACCGCAGAACCCCGCTCCGCTGACCAGCTCCCGGTCCAAGGCGCGCCGGCGTGCCCTGGACCTGTTGTTCGAGGCCGAGCAGCGCTCCGTTCCGGTGGCCGACGTCGTCCAGCGCCGCCGTACCAGCACTGACCAGGTCATCAACGCCTACTCGCTGACCATCATCGACGGCGTCGTGGCCCGCCAGGGCGCCATCGACGAGTTCCTGCAGAGCTACTCGCAGGGCTGGCCGCTGGAACGGATGCCCAACGTTGACCGGATCATCCTGCGGATCGGTGCCTGGGAACTGCTCTACAACGACGACGTTCCCGACGGTGTGGCCGTGAGCGAATCCGTGGAGCTGGCCAAAATGCTCTCCACCGACGATTCCCCGCAGTTCATCAACGGGCTGCTCGGCCGCCTGCAGCAGCTCAAACCCACGCTGCTGGCCTAGCCGCAGCAAGCCCGCGGCAACGGATCCAACGCCCGCGGCGCCGCTCGCGGGTCAGGCGCGGGTTCGGACCACAAGGGCCCGCGTGATAGTTTTGAACGAAGCAAAAACCTTTTAATTCCGTCCTGTGAGGCGGGGAAAGGGGAGGCGGGTTATGACCCACGACGCTACTTCGGCGCAGCCGGCACGGATAGTGCTGAGCTCGGCGGATATTGACCGTGCACTTACTCGTATAGCCCATGAGATTCTTGAGGCCAATAAGGGCATCAGCAACCTGGTCTTGCTCGGCATACCCAAGCGCGGCTACCCTCTGGCGCAGCGGCTGGCGGACAAACTCGCGGCCGCCGAACCGGGCCTTCGCGCCGCCGATCTGATCGGCCAGCTGGACGTCACCATGTTCCGTGACGATCTGGCCTCCAAACCCACCCGCGCCCCGCAGCCCACCCGGCTCCCTGCCGGCGGCATCGACGACAAGGTCGTGGTGCTGGTCGACGACGTGCTCTACTCGGGCCGTACCATCCGCGCCGCCCTGGACGCCCTGGTCGACCTGGGCCGCCCGAGGGCCGTCCGGCTTGCCGTCCTGGTGGACCGCGGCCACCGGGAACTGCCGATCCGGGCGGACCACGTCGGCAAGAACCTGCCCACCTCGTCGCTGGAGAACGTCCGCGTGCGGCTGCACGAAACCGATCTCCTGGACGGGGCGCCGGCCGCCGACGAGGTCGTCATCGAGGCCGCCCGGTGAGGCATCTGCTTTCCACCGCGGACCTGGCCCTGGCCGACGCCATCAGCATCCTGGACACGGCGGAGGAGATGGCCGCCGTCGGGGACCGGGAGGTGAAGAAGCTGCCCGCCCTGCGCGGACGGACCGTGGTCAACCTCTTCTTCGAGGACTCCACCCGCACGCGCATCTCCTTCGAAGCCGCGGCCAAACGGCTCTCCGCAGACGTGATCAACTTCGCCGCCAAGGGCTCCTCCGTCTCCAAGGGCGAATCGTTCAAGGACACCGCCCAGACGCTGGAGGCGATGGGAGCGGACGCGGTCGTCATCCGGCACTGGGCCTCCGGCGCCCCCGCCCGGCTCGCCGGTTCCGGCTGGATCGACGCCACGGTCATCAACGCCGGGGACGGCACACACGAACATCCCACCCAGGCGCTGCTGGACGCCTTCACCCTGCGCCGGCACTGGTCGGCGCTGTCGGGCACCGGCTCGGCCGGGGCGGACCTGCGCGGCATGCGGGTGGCGATCGCCGGGGACGTGCTGCATTCCAGGGTGGCGCGGTCGAACGTTTGGCTGCTGGAGACCCTGGGCGCCTCGGTGACGCTGATAGCACCGCCCACCCTGCTGCCGGTCGGCGTCGACGCCTGGCCGTGCGAGGTCAGCTACAACCTTGACGAGGTGCTCGAACGCGGCGTTGACGCGGTCATGATGCTCCGGGTCCAGGCCGAACGGATGAACGCCTCCTTCTTCCCCTCGGCCCGCGAGTATTCCCGGCGCTGGGGATTCGACGACGCGCGGCTGGCGGCGCTCGATTCGCTCGGGCTCAAGGACACGATCATCATGCATCCCGGCCCGATGAACCGCGGCCTGGAAATCTCCGCCGCCGCGGCCGATTCCCCGCGCTCCACCGTGCTCGCCCAGGTGCGCAACGGTGTCTCGGTGCGGATGGCCGCCCTGTATCTGCTGCTCTCCGGGGACCTGCGCGCCGGCGCGGTGCCCGCCGGAACCCCGGCGCCGATCCGAAAGAGGAACTGAATGAGCTCCCACGTACGCTACCTGATCCGCGGCGCCGACGTTCCCGGCGGCGGACGGACCGACTTCCTTCTGGCCGGCGGCCGGATCGAAGAGCGCGGCAACGCTCTGAGCTCCGCCGGCGCCGAGGTCATCGACGCGGACGGGCTGATAGCCCTGCCCGGGATGGTCGATCTGCACACCCACCTGCGCGAACCGGGACGCGAAGACGCCGAAACCGTGGAGACGGGGACCCGCGCCGCCGCCCGCGGCGGATTCACCGCCGTGCACGCGATGGCCAACAGCAACCCGGTTGCGGACACGGCAGGCGTCGTTGAACAGGTCTTCAGCCTGGGACGGGAAGCCGGCTGGGCGGAGGTTCGTCCGGTCGGTGCCGTCACCGTGGGCCTGCGCGGCGAGCGGCTGGCCGAGCTCGGCGCCATGGCGGACTCCCGGGCCCGGGTCCGGGTCTTTTCCGACGACGGCATGTGCGTCAGTGATCCGGTCCTGATGCGCCGGGCGCTGGAATACGTCAAGGCGTTCGACGGCGTGATCGCCCAGCACGCGCAGGAACCCCGGCTGACCGAGGGGGCCCAGATGAACGAGGGCGAGGTGTCCTCCGTCCTGGGCCTGGCGGGGTGGCCGGCCGTGGCCGAGGAGAGCATCATTGCCCGCGACGTGCTGCTCGCCCAGCA
>JBIOFK010000144.1:0-5933 GCA_044447065.1 Actinomycetales bacterium
GTTTGATACCCAAGGCGTTCGGGAGAACTGAGGACTGGACTTCGCGTTCGAGGTCGCGGGTCTTCGCGGCGGCGAGTTTGATCAGGCGTTGTTGCAGGCAGTCGATGTCCTGGCTCATTTGGGCCGGCTTCAGCGACGCTTTGTAGGCTGCGAGTTCATCTTGTTGGGCCGGGCTGAGGATCCCGGCTTTCAGGAGCCGCTGGTATGGGGTGCGCGGTTTGTCGTAGGTGCGCTTTCGCCGCCCGACCCTGTCCTGGGCGTATCCGGTGGGTTTCTTCGTTGGGGTGAAGTAGTTCAGCCGGTCGTTGACCAGCGGCCATAGCCGGTTGAGCAGGTCCAGCTCCGCGGGGGTGTCGTACCGGTAGTAGAAGCCGTAGCGGCGCACGAGGTGGTTGTTCTTCGATTCGATGGTGGCCTGGTCGTTCTTCTTGTAGGGGCGCGAGCGGGTGAAGAAGATGGTCCGGTCCCCGGCCCATCCGATCAGATTGTGGTTGATGAACTCGCTGCCGTTGTCGCAATCGATCCCCGTGACCAGGAACGGGACCCGCTGGACGAACGTGTTGAACGCGGCCAGGATGTGCACGCCGGCGTTGTTGCGGATCCCGGTAGTGAACACCCAGCCGGTGACCATGTCGGTGAAGTTCACGGTCCGGGCGAACTCCCCCTTGAGTGTGGGGCCGCAGTGGGCGACGGTGTCGACCTCGAAGAACCCGGGCTCGGCTTCGACCTCATCGCCGGCCTTGCGCACGCTGATCGAGTTCCGCAGCAGCGTCCCGGGCCTTGTCGTACTCTTGCCGCGTAAGGGGTCTTTCGCGCGGGCTGGAGCGAGGTACCGGTCGATCGTGGCCGCGGCCATCGCCTCAAGTTCGGCCCGGACTGTCGGAGAGTACCTGCCCTGCCCAGTGACGAGGGTCCCCTCTGCCTCGAGCGCGTCGAGCCAGCCGCTCATCGACTCGGCCAAGTACTTTCCGCAGATCCCACCGGCGATGACCCAGACCTGTTGCAGGACTTTGATGGCGTCGTAGGAGTACTTCAATGGCTTCCGTCGCCTTCGGTCGATCACCGCGACCGTGGCCCGCGCCCGACCGGGCGGCTGCCGTAATCGGAGGCGGAGTTGTTGGCGGGCATGGTCGCGGTTCCAGCCGGTGATCTCGACCACCGCGTCGAGGATCCGACCCCGCTCCTTCTTCGAGGCGTGCCCATAGGCTTGCGCGTACTTCTTCGTGACCTCAACCCTGGTAGCCATCGAAACGTCCTGATCAGCCATACCCCATCGTCGCCGTGTCCCAAGGTCCCGTAAAAGGCTTGGCGGGGATTCCTATTTGAGGCACGGCCCCCTTCACGCGGGGACTTTCCATGAGTCTCGCCGAAGTATTGACCGCCGGGACGCCGGACCGTACGCTGTGCCGATGCGGTGGGAATCCCTCTTCGACGACCTGGCGGGCCAACTCGCGGCCGAGTCAGCGGCCGACTTCGAGGCGGAGGTCCAGGAACTGGCGCGGATGGAGGCCGCCGCGATCAGCGTGATGGACCGGTTCCGTGCCTCCACGGGCAGGACAGTGGTCCTGGGATTGGCCGGCGGGGCACGGCTCGCCGGGGAGTTGCTGCGCTGCGGGGACGACTGGCTCCTGCTGCGGGACGGTCCGCGATCGGTCCTCGTCCCGTTGACGGCGATCCTCTGGACGTCCGGGGCGGCGCCGACGGCCGTGCCGTTGCGGGGCGGCGCACCCTTCCCGCTCACCTCGGCGCTACGCGGCCTGGCCCGGGACCGCGCCGCGGTGCTGGTCAGTACCAGGGAATCCGGTGCCGCCGGACTCGCCGGGGTGATCGACGCCGTGGGCCGGGACTACCTGCAGCTTGCCCTGGTCCCGGCGGGCGAACCGCGGCGCACCTCGGCGGTGCAGGAATCAAGGCTGCTGCCCCTGGCCGCGCTCGCGTCGGTCAGTTCCGTCCTGCCGGAATCAGGCTAGCCGTGCTCGCCGCTGCGGCCCGCGCCGGTCAGCTTTTGCGCGGCGGCATACCGGCCCTGGATGAATTCCTCGAACTTGGTCTCCTCGACCCGCCACTGGCCCCGGCCGCCCACCTGGATGGCCGGAAGTTCGCCACTGTGCACCAGGGCATAGGTGGCCGCGGCGGAAATCTGCAGGGCCTCGGAGACATCGGCGAGGGTGAGGAAGCGTGGCATAGCGTCATTATGCCATCCTTTGACCCCGTTTGGATATGTTATCCACAGCTGTGGCCCGCTGACGCCGTTAGTTATCCACATCGGGGCCCCCGGCGGCGGCGGCCCCTTCCGCCCGGCGGGGAAAGGCGCTAGAAATGACACATCGGCACGGTCCGACCGGCCGACTGGACCAGGGGGAGCAGATGACCGAGCCACGAAATCCGGCAGCGGCCCGGCTGAAGAAGCCGTCCTGGAAGGACCCGAGGTTGCTGGTCGGGGTTCTGCTCGTGCTGGCCTCGGTGGCGTCAGTGGTGGCATTGGTGGGCGGGGCCGAACGCACGACCGAGGTGTACGCCGCCCGGGACACGATCGCCGTCGGCCAGCGGATCACGGCCGACGCATTGAGCACAGTGCGGGTCAGGCTGGGCGACGCCGAGGACTCCTACCTGCCGGCGGGGACGGAGATTCCGCCGGGCACTGTCGCACTTCGCCTGCTCCCGCGCGGAGAGCTGCTGGCGAAGTCCGGCATCGGCCACGCGGATGCCCTCGGCCGCAAGCCGGCGGCCGTCAGCGTGGCCGAGCCGCTGCCCAAGGAAGTCGGGGTGGGCTCCTACGTGGACGTGTGGGTTTCGATGCCGGACACCCACAATGGCTTCGCGGCGCCGAAGAAGCTGCTCTCCGGCGCGGAAATCGCCGAACTCACCGCCGCCTCCTCCTCGCTCGGCGGGTCGCGGAGCACCCAGCTCCAGGTGCTGGTGCAGGAGTCGGAGCTGCCGGCGTTGCTGTCCGCGCTGGCAAACGACGCCAAGGTCGCGGTGGTTTGGAATCCCGGGGCGGGGAAGTGACGGCGATCCCGGTGGTGACCGTCGGTGGTCCCGAGGACCTGGTCGAGGGTCTTGAGCGACTGCACGGTCCGGTCATCGTGGTGCGGCGCTGCGCCGAACTGGCCGAGGTTCTCGCGGCCTGCCAAAGCGGGCTTGCGCGCGCCGCCGTCGTCGGTTCCGGAACCGGCGCGCTGACGGCCAGCCTGGTGGACCGCCTCGCCGCACTCGGAGTCGCCGTGGTCGCGCTGGCGGACGACGACGGCGAGGCGGCGCGGCTGCGCTCCATCGGTGCCGCCGTGGCCGGGGCAGGTGCCGCGGCGCAAGAGCTGGCGGAGCGGATCACCGACGCGGTCGGGGTCCGCACGGCGGCGGTCCCCGACGCGGCGGATGGTCCGCGGCACTATGCGGGCGCTCCCGGGTGGCCGGCGGACAGCGGGGTCCCGGGCCCGACGGCGGCCGGGATGGCCTCTCCCGGCAGGAAACAACGTCAAGGGCAGGGGCGGGCCGGCGGCGCCGGCCAGGGGCCGGACGGGAGGATCATCGCCGTCTGGGGGCCGGCCGGCGCCCCCGGGCGCACGATCGTCGCCGCCAACCTTGCGGCCGAAATGGCCGCCTCCGGACAGGAGGTTCTGCTGGTGGATGCGGACACCTATGCCGCCAGCCTGGCGGCCACGGTGGGACTGCTCGACGAGTCGGCCGGGCTGGCACAGGCCTGCCGGACGGCCGACACGGGCGTGTTCGATGCGGCGGCGCTGGAGCGGGCCGCGGTGGAGGTGTCCTTTGACGGCGGCCGGTTCCGGCTGCTGACCGGGCTGACCCGGGCGGACCGCTGGCCGGAAGTACGCCCCGCCGCCCTGCGCCGCGTGCTGGACGGCAGCCGGGCCCTGGCGCAGGTGTGCATCGTCGACTGCGGTTTCTGCCTGGAGGCGGACGAGGAACTCAGCTACGACACCGTTGCGCCGCGGCGCAACGGCGCCACGCTGTGCTCCCTGGCGGCGGCGGATACTGTGGTCGCCGTCGGTGCCGGGGATCCGCTGGGCATCCCCCGGCTGGTGCGGGCGCTCGCCGGGCTGGACGCGGCGGGCCCGGGCGCCGTCGTCGTCGTCGTGGTCAATAAGGTCCGCCCCGGTGCCGCCGGCCGCCGTCCGGAACACGCGCTGGAGGCCGCCTGGGACCGCTTCGGGCCCGGTGCGCCGATAGCCCGCTTCCTGCCCTGGGCCCCGGAGATCCTCGATGCCGCGCTGCTGGCCGGGCGGCTGCTGATCGAATCGGCGCCCGATTCCGCACTGCGCAGGGCACTGTCCGCACTGGCCGCCGAGCTTTGTGCACCTGCCCAGCGGATCGGTGCAAGCGCTGTACCAAGTCCCACAGCAAAGGTCGGCGGTTCAGGCTAGGCTCGCTGTGGGCCCGCA
Source organism: Actinomycetales bacterium (assembly GCA_044447065.1). Lineage (GTDB taxonomy): Bacteria > Actinomycetota > Actinomycetes > Actinomycetales > Micrococcaceae > JBIOFK01. The sequence goes on from JBIOFK010000144.1 coordinate 4,401, forward strand.
AAGAGGCGGCCCGAACTTTGATGGAGGCGTTTTCGTCATGTCGAGCGGAGCCAATATGGCAGATCCCACTGAGGCCACCGAAGCTATGGATTCCTTCATAGCGGACTACTACGAGCAGCTGGCGGCAGAAGACGCTGCCAGCTACGAGCCCGTCGAACTTCAGCGCCGGGCCCTGCACCACCGGGAGCTGGCCCGGGTCCGCACCCCCGGCACCGTGCTGATCGACATCGCCGCCGCCGACAACGCCTCGGTGGTCTATCTCGTCACCGACGACATGCCGTTCCTGGTGGACTCCGTGAACGCGGAGCTGGTCCGCCAGCAGGCGGCCATCCGGCTCGTCATCCACCCGATGTTCGTCGTCGCGCGCGACCGCGGATCGCATGAACTGGCCAGCGTGTCCCGCGTGCCCGCGCACCTGGGAGTTGCCAGCGGCGACACGGCCGCCATGCCCGCCCGGCCCCACCTGGCCGCCGCGGGCGACAATGTCGCAGCGATGGAATCCTGGATCGCCATCGAAATCGACAGGGTCACCGACGAACAGCGCGACGAGCTGCGGCGCGGCCTGGCGAAGATCCTCAAGGACGTCCGTGCCGCGGTGGAGGACTGGCAGCCGATGCGCCAGCAGGCCCTGAGCCGGGCCAGGCTGCTCGCCGAGGTCACCGGCTCCGAGGACATCACGGACCTGCGGGAGGCCGAGGACCTGCTGCAGTGGATGGACGCCGGCAATTTCACCTTCCTGGGCTACCGCGAATATGACCTGGTCCGGGACCACGACGAGGACGTCCTGGTCACCCGCGAGGGCAGCGGCCTTGGCCTGCTGCGCGACGCGAAGGACAAGGACGCCAAGGAATACAAGCATTTCCAGCATCTGACCGACACCGGCCGGGCCAAGGCGCGGGAGAAGCGCGCCCTGGTGATCACCAAGGCCAACTCCCGCTCTACCGTCCACCGCGCCGCATACCTGGACTACATCGGGATCAAGTCCTTCGACGCGCAGGGCAACGTCAACGGCGAGCAGCGCTTCATCGGCCTGTTCGCCTCGGTGGTGTACACCGGTTCGGTGCGCAACATCCCCGTCGTGCGGCAGAAGGTTGATGCGGTGCTGCGGCACTTCGGTTTCCCGCCGGACTCGCACTCCGGCAAGGATCTCTTTGCGGTGCTGGAGACCTACCCCCGCGACGAACTCTTCCAGATTGAGGTGGCGGACCTGATCGCCACGGCGCAGGGCATCCTGCGCCTGCAGGAACGACGCCGCACCCGGTTATTCCTGCGCCCCGACATCTACGGCCGGTTCATGTCGGCGCTGGTATACGTCCCCCGCGACAGGTACACCACCGCCGTCCGGCGCCGGATTGAGGGTGAGCTGACCCGCACCTTCAACGCCGAGTCGATCGACTTCGAGGCCAGGATGAGCGAATCCGCCCTGGCCAGACTGTTCTTCCGCATCCGGCTGCCGCGCGGCGCGCACCTGCGCGAGGTGGATGCCGCGGGACTGGAACAGCGCCTCGTCATGGCCGCCCGGTCCTGGAGCGA
>JBIOFK010000145.1:0-5749 GCA_044447065.1 Actinomycetales bacterium
GGGACGGCGGCGCTCGTGCAGGCAGCCAGGGAGGCCATGCTCAACGCCGTCCGGCATGCCGGCACCGCCGTCTCGGTCTACATCGAGGCGGGCCCGGCGAGCACCGACATCTTCATCAAGGACCGGGGGCCGGGCTTTGACCAGGCGGCCATCGGGGCAGACCGGCTGGGCGTGCGGGAATCCATCGTGGGCCGGATGAAACGGCACGGCGGCAGCGCCGCGATCACCAGCGGCCCGGGCGGCACGGAAGTGGCCCTCAGCCTGCCCGTCCGTCCTGCAGCCGAGCCACGCGCCGCCGAGCTACACGCCACCGAGCAGGAGAACACCCCATGAGCCCATCCGTCAGCGTCGTCGTCGTCGATGACCACGCCATCTTCCGGTCCGGGCTGAAGGCCGACGTGGACGAGCGGATCATCGTGGTGGGGGAGGCCGCCACCGTCGAGGAAGCCATCGAGGTCGTGGGGAGGCTGCGTCCCGAGGTGGTCCTCCTTGACGTGCACCTTCCCGGCGGCCGCGGCGGCGGCGCGAGGGACGTCCTGGCGGCGTGCGCCCCGCTGTTCGCCGGCACCCGTTTCCTGGCGCTGAGCGTCTCGGACGCGGCCGAGGATGTGGTGTCGGTGATCCGCGCCGGGGCCCGCGGATACGTGACGAAGACGATTTCCGGCGCCGAAATCTCGGACGCGGTGGTCCGGGTTGCCGGCGGCGACGCCGTGTTTTCGCCCAGGCTCGCCGGATTCGTGCTGGACGCGTTCGGTACGTCCGAGGTCGCCGTCGACGATGAGCTGGACCGGCTGTCGGCCAGGGAATTGGAGGTCATGCGGCTGATCGCCCGCGGATACAGCTACAAGGAAGTGGCTAAGGAGCTTTTCATTTCCATCAAGACGGTGGAAACCCATGTCTCCGCCGTGCTCCGCAAGCTCCAGCTCTCCTCCCGGCACGAACTGACCCGCTGGGCAGCCGACCGCCGCCTCCTCTGACAAACCCAACTAGTGTCCTGCGCCTGAAATTCGCTTCGTAACTATAGAATTGGGTATGGCGAACGTTGGGCGGCCGAAGGCCCCTGTGGAACTGTCGGATGAAGAGCGGGAGACCCTGTCCCGGTGGGCGCGAAGGGCGAAATCGTCCCAGGCGCTGGCCACACGCTCGAGGATTGTGCTGGGCAGCGCCGAAGGCCTGAGCAATGTGGAGGTGGGCGCCCGGTGCGGAGTCGAATCTCATACCGTGGCGAAGTGGCGGCGCCGGTTCCTGGAGCGCCGGCTGGACGGGCTGGTCGATGATCCCAGGCCCGGCCGTCCTGTCAGCATCACGACCGATCAGGTCGAGGATGTCGTGGTTGCGACGCTGGAGTCGGCGCCGAAGAACGCGACACACTGGTCGCGGGCGAAGATGGCCGAGCGGTCGGGTCTGTCGAAGTCCACGATCGGGCGGATCTGGAAGGCGTTCGAGCTCAAGCCCCACCGCGCAGACGGGTTCAAGCTCTCCAATGATCCCTTGTTCGTGGAGAAGGTCTACGACGTGGTGGGGCTCTACCTGAACCCGCCCGAATCCGCCGTGGTTCTCAGTGTGGATGAGAAATCGCAGGTCCAGGCGCTGGCCCGGTCCCAGCCGGCCTTCCCCATGATGCCAGGGATGCCGGAGAAGCGGACCCACGACTACGTCAGGCATGGGACCACGACCCTGTTCGCAGCCCTGAATACCGCGGACGGTTCCGTGATCTCCAGCCTGCACCGCAAGCACCGGGCCATCGAGTTCAGGAAGTTTCTAGCCAAGATCGACGCCGAGGTCCCCGAGGGGCTCGACGTGCACCTGATCTGCGATAACTACCAGACTCACAAGACTCCTGTCGTGAAGACATGGCTGCAGAACCACCCACGTTTCCACATGCATTTCACGCCGACCTACTCCTCCTGGCTGAACCAGGTAGAGCGGTTTTTCGGCTTCGTCACCGAGGACCTGCTGCGCCGCAGCGATCACCGCAGCGTCCAAGCCCTCGAAGCCGATATCCGCAAATGGGTCAGCGAATGGAACACCAACCCCACACCCTTCACCTGGACAAAGTCAGCAGAACAGATCCTCGAATCAATCGGCCGACTTCTGAACCGGATTTCAGACGCAGGACACTAGGTCGCAGATAACGCACTTATGGGGCCCCCATGAGTGCGTTATCTGCGACCTAGTTGGGTGGCGGCTACTACTTGGCGGAGCCGAGGAACTCCTGCAGCCGGCCCACGCCGACCGCCAGATCGTCGTCGCCCAGGGCGTAGGAGAGGCGGAGGTAGCCGCTGGGGCCGAATGCCTCGCCGGGCACGACGGCGACTTCCACCTTGTCCAGGATCAGCGCCGCCAGCTCGGCGGACGTCGCGGGGCGGACGCCCGCCAGTTCACGGCCGAGCAGTCCGCGGACATCGGCATAGGCATAGAACGCCCCGTGCGGCGTCGGGCAATCCACGCCGCCGATGCTGTTCAGTGCCGAGACCATGGCCCTGCGCCGCCGGTCGAAGGCCACCTTCATTTCCGCGACAGCTGTGAGGGGGCCGGCGACGGCGGCCAGCGCGGCCATCTGCGAAATGTTCGAGACGTTGGAGGTCGCGTGGGACTGCAGGTTGGTCGCCGCCTTCACCACATCCTTCGGTCCGATCATCCAGCCCACGCGCCAGCCCGTCATCGCGTAGGTCTTGGCCACGCCGTTGAGGATTACCACCCGGTCGCCGAGTTCGGGCACGGCCGTCGCTATTGAGGTGAACGGGACACCGTCGTAGGTGAGGTGCTCATAGATCTCATCGGTGACCACCCACAGTCCCTTTTCCGCGGCCCAACGGCCGATCTCCGCCGTCTGCTCGGGCGAATACACGGCCCCGGTCGGGTTCGACGGCGAGACGAAGAGCAGGATCTTGGTGCGCGCAGTGCGGGCGGCTTCGAGCTGGTCCACGGTGACCAGGTAGTCCTGCTCGGGTCCAGCGAAGACCTCCACGGGCACACCGCCGGCCAGCCGGATCGCCTCCGGATAGGTGGTCCAGAACGGGGTGGGCATCAGGACTTCGTCGCCGGGATCCAGCAGGGTGGCGAAGGCCTGGTAGACGGCCTGCTTGCCGCCGTTGGTGACCACCACCTGGGACGCCTCTGCCACGTAGCCGGAATCCCGAAGTGTCTTGGCCGCAATGGCCGCCCGGAGTTCGGGCAGGCCAGCCGCGGGGGAGTACCGGTGGTTCCTCGGCTGCCGGGCCGCCTCGATGGCGGCGTCCACGATGTAGCCGGGGGTGGGGAAGTCCGGCTCCCCGGCGCCGAATCCGATCACGGGGCGTCCGGCGGCCTTGAGCGCCTTGGCCTTGGCGTCAACGGCCAGGGTGGCGGATTCCGCGATGGCGGAAACGCGCGCGGAGACCCGGCGGGCAGCGGTAGCGGTCTGTTCGGTACTCAGCTCGGCAGGCATGGGGATCCGTTCATGGGGGACTTGGCTGGTTCCTCCACTTTAGTTCGATTCACGGGCCGGTTCGACGTGGCGTCGCAGATTGCGTAGACTTGTCACTCGGTGTTGAAACCACCATGATGGTCCATGCCTTCGGGCAGATAGACTAGCGCGGTGGGAATTACCACTTAGGGTAGTGGCGCAATTGGTAGCGCAGCGGTCTCCAAAACCGCAGGTTGCAGGTTCGAGTCCTGTCTGCCCTGCGCAAAGTCGGGACGACGTGCCGGATCCCTCGGGGTCCGCAGCGGCGGAACGGCGTAGCGAAACGTGCAGTGTCCAAGCTGATGTCCGGTTCCGGAACAGTGATTCCCAGTCAAAGAGATAAGTGAGGCGAAGGTGACCGAAACTGCTGCCAGCAGCTCCGAAGACCGCCCCGCCAGCAAGTCCGCCAAGACAGGGAAGGCCGTGAAGAAGGGGTTCTTCGCCCGGATGGCGTTGTTCGTCCGCCAGGTCATCGCTGAAATGCGCAAGGTGGTCACCCCCACCCGCAAGGAACTGATCAATTACACCTTGGTTGTGCTGGTTTTCGTTGCGATCATGATGGCAATCGTGACCGGCCTGGATCTGGCCTTCGGCAAGGCCGTGCTCTGGATCTTTGGCGGAAGCGGACCCGTAGAGCACTGACCACGCTCGCCATCGCCGGCTCCGTCACGATTATCGGCACGGGGTCGGTCGACGTCGTTAAGTGGTTTAGCAAGATTTACCTTCAGGAAAGCAGGAATTAAGTGTCTGAGTCTGAGCACGAGCTCGAAATAACTGAGACTGAACTGGACGTGGTCGCTGCGTCGGTTGACACCGAGGCGGAGCCCGACGACGGCCAGGTTACTGCTGTGCCCGAAGCCGACGAGGAGCCCTCCGACGAGGCCGGCGAGGCGACCGCCGTCGAGCCAGACGACGACGCGACGCCCGACGACGCAACGCCCGTCGAGCCCGACGACGACGCAACCGCCGACGAGACTCCTGCCGAGCCGGTGGTCGACCCGGCCGTGGAATTCAAGGCCCGGCTTCGCCGCCAGGACGGCGACTGGTTCGTCATCCACTCCTACGCCGGCTACGAGAACCGCGTCAAGGCGAATCTCGAGACCCGCATCCAGACCCTGGACATGGAGGATTTCATCTATGAAATCCAGGTGCCCATGGAAGAGGTCGTGGAGATCAAGAACGCACAGCGGAAGATCATCAACCGCGTCCGCATTCCCGGCTACGTGCTGGTCCGGATGGACCTCACGGATGCGTCCTGGGGCGCGGTCCGCCACACCCCCGGTGTCACCGGATTCGTCGGCAACGCCCACAACCCGGTGCCGCTGCGCCTGGACGAGGTCTTCTCCATGCTCGCCCCGGTCTTCGAGGAAGAGCAGGCCGTGGCAGGCACGCCGGTCAAGCAGAAGTACACCGCCGCGGTCGTGGACTTCGAGGTCGGCGAATCCGTGATCGTCAAGGACGGCCCGTTCGAAACGCTGCCGGCCACGATCTCCGAGATCAAGCCGGAATCCCAGACCCTCGTGGTGCTGGTCTCCATCTTCGAGCGCGAAACACCCGTGACGCTCTCGTTCAACCAGGTCGCCAAGATCTAGTTGCCCCACAATTTCGCGCCGGACGGACCTGCTTAGTCCGCCGGGCGCGGCGGCCGGACGCCATTCCGGCCAAATACCTAGGACGCGCTCCGTCGGCTTAGGAAAGTTATTGAGAGAAGGACCCTACATTGGCTCCCAAGAAAAAGGTCACCGGCCTTATCAAGCTGCAGATCCAGGCAGGTGCCGCCAACCCGGCTCCTCCCATCGGTCCCGCGCTTGGCCAGCACGGTGTCAACATCATGGAATTCTGCAAGGCCTACAACGCCGCGACGGAATCCCAGCGTGGAAACGTCATCCCGGTGGAGATCACGGTCTACGAGGACCGTTCCTTCACCTTCATCACCAAGACCCCGCCGGCGGCCGAGCTGATTAAGAAGGCTGCCGGAGTCACCAAGGGCTCGGCTACCCCGCACACCGTCAAGGTTGCCAAGCTGACCGCCGCCCAGGTCCACGAGATCGCCACGCAGAAGCTGGTCGACCTCAATGCCAACGATATCGAGGCTGCCGCCAAGATCATCGCCGGCACCGCCCGTTCCATGGGCATCACCGTCGAAGGCTAAGCTTCCGGCACTCCGCCACCGATCCGGCCCGCCCGGATCGCGGCACCAACCAAAAGTCAAGAACGACGGCGGTCGGCCCACCGGATGGGGGCGGCTTCGTCAGTGGCAGGGCCCAGCGCGGTCCGCAGACCACAACTGCACAAGGAGAA
>JBIOFK010000146.1:0-5641 GCA_044447065.1 Actinomycetales bacterium
CGCGGCCCCCGCGATCGGCGGCTCAGAGCCGGGGGAGCAGCCTGCGGGCCTCGTCCGCGTCAACGCCGGCGGCCTCCATCAGGTCCACCAGCAGCGGCCGGAACAGCACCACCACTGTCTCGCCCTCCAGCCGCTGCACCCCCAGTTTCGCCGGGTGCAGCCCGGTGGCGATATCGGACAGCGATACCCGGGCGGCGCGCAGCCGCACGGCGCGGACACCGGCGTCGGCGTCGGACAGTCCGGTGGCGAGCTCGTGCACCGCTTCCGCCGTGTCGGTCAGCACCCGGGCAATGTTCTCCACCGCCGTATCGGACAGTGCGGCGTTGTTGATGGCGCTGGTGAGGCGGCGGGCGAAGACACGGCTGTTGCGCAGGGCGAGGTCGAGGTAGTCCAGGGTGCCGCCCAGGTCGGTGATTTCCTCCCGGAAGCGGCGGTAGGCCGGGGCGAGGCGGGTGACTTCCCCGGAACTGCGCAGCGAAGTGCGGATCGAGTCGACGATCGGCTGGCAGTTGCGTGCCCGGATCAGCGCGTGCCAGGCGAGCGTGGAGTCGCTGTCCAGCAGCGCCTGGGCGCACTCCCGCAGCACGTCGGACAGCGCGTCCAGCAGCTTCTGCACGTCCTTTTTTGGCTCGTGGCGCGGGTCCCTGGGCGTGAGGAAGGTGATGGCCAGGGCGAAGCATCCGCCGACGACGGCGTCGACGCTGCGGGAGAACGGCCCCCCGGCCGGGACGGGCAGCAGCACCACCAGGAGGGACTGCAGCGCCAGCTGGGTGGTGAAGATGCTGCCACTGTCCAGGAACCTGGCCAGCAGGATGGAAATCATCAGGACCAGCCCTGCCTGCCAGACGCCGGAGCCGAGCCAGTGCAGCAGCAGGTCCCCGACCACGATGCCCAGGAAGCAGCCGAAGCCCACTTCCAGGACCTTCCGCAGCCGCGGATCCCGGGAAAACCCGAGCGCGATCAGGGCGGAGGTGGCGGCAAACAGCGGACCGGTATGCCCGAGGACGAATTCGGCAAAGGCATAGGCGCCCACGGCGCCGACGGTCATCTGGATGGCGGGAAGCAGCGAGTTGCGGCTCCGGCGAAGTCCAGTGCGTGTGCGCCGTGAAAGAAAGCCCAACAGCGTTGAGGGTCCCTTGCCGGATGCCATGGGCCAATTCTAGGCGGGACTCCGACGCACGCCTTAGCGCAATGGTCCGCAGTCGTTAACCGCCCGTTCATCTTGGACATTCATTCCCTTCACCTGGCGCCCATACCTTCGGAAGGTAGCCACCGCCGACGGTGGTAGGACCCCTTCGGCGGGTACCGGACACAAGGCTCTTACCCTGGAAGGGGCAATATTTCGTGAAGGCTCTTCGCTTCGGCCGTGCAGCGGCAGTCATCGCCGCCGGCTCCATCGCGCTCACCGCCTGCGGCGGTTCCGGCTCAGCGGCATCCTCGGGCGCCGCCGGCGCGGGTTCCGCCGGTGCGGACAACAGCAGCCTCTCGGGCACCATCACGGCCGGCGGTTCCTCCGCACAGGCCAACGCCCAGACCGCCTGGAGCGCCGGGTTCAAGGCCCAGGCCCCCAAGGTCACGGTGAACTACGACAAGTCCCAGGGCTCCGGCGGCGGCGTGACCAACTTCATCGCCGGGACTTACGATTTCGCCGGTTCCGACGCGTACCTGACGGCGGACCAGGCCGCCAAGGCCCAGGCCGTCTGCGGCCCCGGCGGCGCCGTGAACCTGCCCGTCTACACGGACGGGGTCTCCATCGTCTTCAACCTGGCCGGCGTGGACAAGCTGCAGCTCTCCGCGGATACCATCGCCAAGATCTTCACCCAGAAGATCAAGTCCTGGGACGATCCGGCCATCAAGGCCGACAACCCCGGCGTGACGCTGCCCTCCACCGCGATCACGACCGTGACCCGTTCCGACGGTTCCGGCACCACGCAGAACTTCACCAACTACCTGCACCAGGTGGCCCCGTCCGTGTGGACCACCCCGGTCTCCAACAAGTGGCCGGTGCCGGGGTCCTCCGCCCAGCAGGGCGGCTCCGGCGTGGTCAACACGGTCAAGGCCGGCGACGGCACGATCGGCTACGCCGACCACTCCTCGATCGGGCAGCTCAAGAGTGCGTCCATCAAGTCCGGGTCCACGTATGTCGCGTTCTCCCAGGACGCGGTCACCAAGGCCATCCAGGAAAGTGTCAGCCCCGCCAAGAGCGCCGTATCCGGCGACCTGTCCCAGGACATCGACTACACGAAACTGACCGGCGGGGACGCCTATCCGATCCCGCTGATCTCCTACGACATCCTGTGCACGAAGTTCAAGGACCCGGCGCAGGCCACGCTGGCCAAGGCCTACATCGGGTACATCATCTCGGACCAGGGGCAGAAGGTTGCCGCCAAGAACGCCGGCTCGGCCCCGATCCCGGCCGACCTGGCCGCCAAGATCAAGTCCACCCTGGACACGATCTCCTAGTCGGGCAGTTCCCGCAGCCAACGCAGCCGGAAGAAAGCATCCCTTGAACGAATCCACTCTCCTCCCGCCGGCCGGGCCGTCCAAAAGCCCGGCCGGCAGTACCGCGGGCAGCGGCACGGCCGGCACCTCGAACCAGGCCGGCAGCCAGGCCGGGCGTCCCTCGGGCAGGCCATCCGGCAGGCCCGGGCGCCTGGCCGCGGCCAGGGCGCGGCCAGGGGACCGCATCTTCAGCTTCCTGAGCACCTCCGCCGCGGTCTCCATCCTGGTGATCCTGGCGGGGGTTGCGCTGTTCCTGCTGTTGCGCGCCGTTCCGGCGATCGCCGCCAACTGGACGACCGATGCGCAGCTCAAGGGCGGGGTGACCCAGGGGTTCTCGAGTTTCTGGGCCTATGTGGGGCCGCTGGCGTTCGGTACGGTCTTCGCCTCGGCCATCGCGCTGGTCATGGCGACGCCGGTCGCGGTGGGCATTGCGCTGTTCATCAGCCACTACAGCCCGCGCCGCCTCGCCCACGTCCTGGGTTACGTGGTGGACCTGCTCGCCGCCGTGCCCTCCGTGGTGTTCGGACTGTGGGGCATCCTGGTGATGCGCCCCTTCCTGCTTCCGCTGCAGGACTGGCTGAACACTTACCTGGGCTGGATTCCGTTCTTCAGCGGCAAGGTCACCTCCACCGGTTCCAGCATCCTGACCGGGGCCGTCGTGCTGGCCGTGATGGTGCTGCCGATCATCACCTCTATTTCCCGCGAGGTCTTCCTGCAGACACCGAAGCTGCACGAGGAGGCTGCCCTCGCCCTCGGATCGACCCGCTGGGAAATGATCCGCCTGGCGGTCTTCCCGTACGGCCGTTCCGGCGTGATCAGCGCCGTTCTGCTGGGCCTGGGCCGGGCCTTGGGCGAAACGATGGCCATCGCCATGATCATCTCCCCGGCGATCATCACCTCGTTCCGGGTGCTCACGGAGGGCCAGAATTCACAGACCATCGCCTCGAACATCGCGCTGAACTTCCCCATCGCCACGGGCCTGCAGCGGGACGCGCTGATCGGCACCGGCCTGGTTCTGTTCGTCATTTCGATGGCCGTCAACATGGTGGCCCGGCTGATCGTGAACGGCAAGGGACCGAAGGCGCGACGGCGGCGCAAGCCGGCCGCCGCCGTCGTCGGGCCTTCGCTGCTGCCCGCCGGCAGTGCCTCGGTGCTGGCCGACCATGGTGCCGCCGGTCCCGACGACGACGAAGGAGTGCTCCGATGAGTGCCGCAGGAACCGCCATCCGCCCGGCCCCGCGTAACCGGCTGACCACCGGCCAGCTGCACAAACGGGCCCCGCTGGCCGTGTTCGCCGGGGCGCTGCTGCTGGCCGCGGCCCTGCTGGGCCTGATCGGTTTCAACTGGTTCGCCCTGGCCGTCCTCACCGCGGTGGTCTACCTGGTGGCCCTCACCGTCCTCTCCGCCGTGGTGGAAAACCGCCGCAAGGCCGTGGACCGGCTGGTCCGCGGGCTGGTGACCGTCGCGTTCCTGCTGGCGCTGCTGCCGCTGGTGTCCACGCTGTGGACCGTGGTCAGCAAGGGCATCGGCATCCTCGACTGGAACTTCATCACCACCACCGGCGGTGCCGCGCGGATCGATCCGAACACGCTGGAGCTGGTCACCTCCTCCGGGGCGCTGCAGGCGATCGTCGGCACCCTGGAAATCACCGGCATGGCCACCCTGTTTTCCGTGCCGATCGGCCTGCTCACGGCCATCTACCTGGTGGAGTACGCGGCGCCCACGTTCTGGCTGCGGCGCGGCGTGAACCTGATGGTGGACGTGATGACCGGGATACCCTCGATCGTCGCCGGCCTGTTCGCGTTCTCGCTGTTCAGCATCCTGGTCGGTCCGAAGGCGTTCAGCGGGCTCTCCGCCGCCATCGCCCTGTCGGTGCTGATGATTCCCACGGTGGTGCGCTCCAGCGAGGAGATGCTCCGGCTGGTCCCGGCCGACCTGCGCGAAGCCGCCTACGCCCTGGGTGTGACCAAGTACGTCACCATCCTGCGGATCGTCATTCCGACGGCGATCGCCGGCATCGCGACCGGAATCACGCTGGCGATCGCCCGGGTCATCGGGGAGACGGCCCCCATTTTCATGGCGGCCAGTTTCACCGACTCCTTCAATGCCAACCCGCTGTCCGGGCCGATGCAGACGCTTCCGGTGATGGCCTATACGGGGTACAAATTCCCCGGCCAGGACATCGCCCTGTCCAACAACCAGGCCTGGGGCGCGGCGCTGCTCCTGGTGCTGCTCGTCGTGGTGCTGAACCTGCTGGCGCGGGCCGTGGCCATGATCTTCGCCCCCAAGACCAGCCGCTGAGCGGCAAAAGGAAACCATGTCCAAGAATGTCAGCATCAAAGACCTCAACGTCTACTACGGCGGGTTCCTGGCCGTGGAGGGCGTGTCCATGGACATCGCCGCCCGGTCCGTGACAGCGTTCATCGGTCCTTCAGGGTGCGGAAAGTCCACCCTGCTGCGGACCCTGAACCGCATGCACGAGGTGCTTCCGGGGGCCCACGTGCAGGGCCAGGTCCTGGTGGACGGCGACGACCTCTACGCCCCGGGCGTGGACCCGGTCACGGTGCGCCGGCAGATCGGCATGGTCTTCCAGCGGCCCAACCCGTTCCCCACCATGTCCATCCGGGACAACGTGCTGGCCGGGGTGCGCCTGAACAACCGGCGGATCTCCCGCTCCGACGCCGATGCCCTGGTGGAGGGCTCGCTGCAGGGCGCGAACCTCTGGAACGAGGTGAAGGACAGGCTGGACAAGCCCGGCCAGGGCCTCTCCGGCGGCCAGCAGCAGCGTCTGTGCATCGCCCGGGCGATCGCCGTCGAGCCGGAGGTCCTGCTGATGGATGAGCCCTGTTCGGCCCTGGACCCGATCTCCACGCTGGCCATCGAGGACCTGATCAACGAACTCAAGGACACGTTCACCGTCGTGATCGTCACCCACAACATGCAGCAGGCGGCCCGGGTCTCGGACCGCACCGCGTTCTTCAACATCGCCGGAACGGGCAAACCGGGCAAGCTGATCGAATACGCGGAAACCACCACGATCTTCAACAACCCGGCGGAGCGGTCCACCGAGGACTACGTTTCCGGCCGCTTCGGGTAAACCGCAGCGCCGGCCGGGCGCGGGTCCGCCCGAGTCTCGCCC
>JBIOFK010000147.1:0-5468 GCA_044447065.1 Actinomycetales bacterium
CATCGTGTCCCCGCCGCGCGGAATGAACTGCGGGACGATCGCCAGGTAGAACAGGCCCACCTTGGGATTGAGCAGCGTCGACAACGCCCCGGCGCCGAACCCCGCAAGCCTGTTGTACCGGAGGGGCGCTTCCTCGACGCCGCTCCCGGTGGCGTTCTTGGCGGCCTTCCGGGATTTCAGGAACGAAGAAATACCGAGGTACAGCAGGTATAGCCCACCGGCGATCTTCAGCCAGCGGAACACCTCGGCGGACTGTTCCAGGACGGCCGCCAGCCCCGCACCGACGAGTGCCGCCCACACGATGGAGGCGCCGGCCGAACCGGCGGCCGCGGCGATTCCTGCGCTGGGCCGGTTCAAGGCGATCCGCAGCACCAGAAACGTGTCGGGCCCCGGCGTCACCGAGAGTACGAGGCACAAGCCGGCGAAGGCGGCGAGCGAGGCAATAGTCATGGGGACCATGATCCGGCAATCCGGCGACGGCCAACAGTGCCGGGAGTACCGCCGTCGCCCTTCATGCCTGCGGACGCCCTGCCGGTCCGGCGCAGCACTAATCGAGGTGCCGGAGCGCCGGCCAGATGATGCTCCAGCTGGCGAGCCGGCCCGTGCATACGGCGATCGGCTGATCCTGCTCCTCGTTGTCCACGTGCACTCCGTTGTCCAGCCGGTCCACTATGGTGCAGCGGGCGAAGTACGGGCGCACGCGCTCCAGCATTGCGCCCACCACGATAGCGGCGGTGGCCGCGGCCGGCGGCGGACCGAGTGCGTACAGGGCATTGTGGCCGCTGTAGACCGCGGGCAATTGCCCTTCGCCAAAGCGCTCAAGCGCGCCGGCCTCCCCGTAGTTGCTGGCGAGTATGACCAGGCCAGGCAGCTGGCCCGCCCCCTGGACGGCCCGGCTCACCTGACCGGCATAGTCAGGCCAGCCGACCTGGTCCGCGGACGAGGCGTTGATGCCCGGGATGGGCGTGGATCCAAGCACTCCAACGGGGACGGCGGGAAGCGAGATCACCACGCAGACCACGGAGTTACTGACAATGGCTGCAATTACCACCACCCGACGCCAGCGCGTCCGGCGGGCGAACTCCGCGACAGGCACGCAGCCGATCGCGTAGAGCGTGGCCAGCATGCCATAGGGATAGTAATACTGCGCGCCGGCTGCCCACACGAACACCAGCAGGGCGGGGAAAGCGACCACCAGGAACCTGATCGGCCGCCAGTTCCGGCGTCGGGCAAGAGCGGCCACGCCGGCAACCCAAAACGGCACGAGCGGCGGGCCGAGCATCAGGAGCAAAAACGGCCACATCGTAGTGCGGACGTCGGCGCCGTTGTGCGCCGAGAGGGCGGCCCCCATGGCCAGTTGCGGCCATCCCGTGGCGCCCTGGTAGAGGACGTTCGGAAGTCCGATCGCGAGCGCCAGCGCGATGGCTCCGAGCACCCATTTGGACCAGACCACCGCGCGCGGTCCGGCGGCGAGGAGGCCGACGGCCAGGGCCGCAAGCAACATGGCAATGAGGAATTTGTTGTACAGGCTGAGCCCGGCAATGGTTCCCGCGATGAGCCACCACCACGGTCTTTCCCGCAGCAGGGCGCGCATGACGGCCAGAATCAACGCCGGCCAGACGAACAGGTCCATCGACGCCGTCAGGAACACATGGCCCATCACCAAGGTGATGGAGCCGAAGGCGTACCCCCACGCGGCGAGGCCCTGGGCCAGCGGGCCGCCGCCCACCTCGCGGGTAATCAGGGCGATCACCAGGACCGAGGCGACGGCGAAGACGATCGCCGGTATCCGTTCGGCCCAGACACTATCGGCTACCAGCGCCCCGGACATCCGGGCGAGGAAAGGCGCAAGGGGCGGCTGGTCCACATATCCCCACGCGGGCGGGAGCATCCTGAAGTAGAGCTCGTCGCGGTGGTATCCGTAGCTGCCGGCGGAGAGAATAAGCGCCACGGACAACGCCGCGAGAGCCGAAAGCACCGGCACCGGGGCAAATGCGGCGGTCCGGGTTCTCTTCTCCACGAGTTCTCCTGTCAGGGTCACCATGTGAAGACGACGGACACCGGCGGTCCCAAAGGACACGCGGGGAAGGAATCTCCATTATTCCCGTCCGGGTGTCCTCCTGGCCGGGCGCTCTTCGTCATTCCTAGGTAACGGCAAACCGTGCCGGATAGCCCGGGCTCCGCCGTACGGCTTGCACTTTCGAAGGGAACGACCATGTCCAACACACCACGGATCTTCATGCCGTCCGGCGCCCTGCCGGTGACCGGTTTCGACCGTCTCGCGCTCCGGTCGGGGCTCGCACTCGTCGCCTGGTCGCGCAGGCACGCCCTGCGCCGCCTGACGGTGCCCGCCGTCGGCGAACCGAGGCTACAGGCTCCCGCCGGACGGGCGTCGCGCCTGTTCGACCCGTACTCCTCCTCCCGATTGTTCGACCCCTACTCCCCCGACGCCGTCCGCACCTACGGCGCGCCGCCCGACGCCATCCGTTAAGACAGGCCGGTCCGGCGGCCGCTGTCCGCCGGCATTCCGCAGGGGTGCAGATAACCGACGTCGCCCATGGCTAGCGCGGGACGTAGGAAGAGGCGCACGATGGAGCGATGGATGACGTAGCGGAAGGACTCGGCACCGGCGGCGCTCTCTGGTCCTCCGATGCGGCTGTTCCTGTTCGGCTTCCCTGGAGCCGGTATGTGGCCCTGGGCGATTCCTTCACGGAAGGGATAGGCGATCCGGAACCGGCCAGTCCGGGCGGGCACCGCGGGTGGGCTGACCGTGTTGCGGAGGAGCTGAGCTCGGGAGGAAACTCCTTTGCCTACGCGAACCTCGCCGTCAGGGGCCTGCTCTTTCGCGAGATTATGGACCGGCAGGTTCCTGCGGCCATGGCCCTGCATCCGGATCTTGTCACGATCTCCGCCGGTGGCAACGACGTCGTCGTCCACGGACGGAACCCGGACAGGCTCGCCGAGGAGCTCGACACCGCGGTGGGGCTTTTCGGAGCCACCGGCGCCACCGTCGTCCTGTTCACCGGTCCGGACTGGGGCGACACCCCCATCCTGGGCCGGACCCGGGGCAAGGTCGCCATCTATAACGAAAACCTCAGGACCATCGCGGTCCGCCACAACGCCGTCATCGCCGACATGTGGGCCATGCGCGAGCTCACGGATCCCCGGATGTGGGATGCAGACCGTTTGCATTTCTCCCCGCTGGGCCATCACACCGTCGCCGCACTCGTGCTGGATTCCTTGAATATCGAGCATTCCCTCCAACCGTGGCACCCGATGCCGCTGCCTCCCCAAAGCTGGCGCCAGGCACGGAACGGTGACCTTGTCTGGGCCAAGGAATACCTGGTCCCGTGGGTCCTCCAACGGCTGCGGCATCAATCCTCCGCCACCGGGATCAACGCCAAGCGGCCGACGCCCGGCCCCGTCTTCGGGCCGGCATTGCCGCCGGGCCAGTAACGACCGGGACCGCACGGACCGGGATCCGCGCATGCCCGACACGGCCCCTGTCACTCGCGGCCCGCCGTCGGGCTTTCACGCCGAAGAATCACGCGCGTGCGGCCCTGTTCACCGAACATCAGCCGGACTACTATCGGTACATCGGCATGTCCGATGGAACGGCATACCGGTGCACGTGGTTTCACTCGCTCTCTTACCATTGGAGACTAAATGACTACCTCATCAGCCCGAAACATCCAGTCACGTTCCCTTGTGCAAACGGGCGCGCTCGTCGTCGGCGCGGTCTTCCTCCTCGTCGGAGTCCTCGGATTCATTCCCGGCATCACCAGCGACTACAGCACCATGGGCCTTGCGGGGCACGCCTCCATGGCCATGCTGCTCGGCGTGTTCCAGGTCTCCGTACTGCACAACATCGTCCATCTCCTCTTCGGCGTCGTCGGGGTCCTGATGGCCCGCTCCGTCCCCGGCGCAAGGAACTATCTGATCGGCGGCGGAATCATCTATCTGGTTCTGTGGATCTACGGACTGTTCACCGGCAACATGGATTCCGCAGCCAACTTTGTGCCCCTGAACACGGCCGACAACTGGCTGCACCTGCTCCTGGGCATCGGCATGATCGCGCTCGGCATCCTCCTTACCCGCAACCGCAGCACCGCCCGGGGGCGCTGATCGCGGCCGCACCTCTTTAACAACGACGGCGTTCCGGGCACCCCGCCCGGGGCGCCGTCCCGTTTTAAGACACAATGCCGGGGCCCGC
Source organism: Actinomycetales bacterium (assembly GCA_044447065.1). GTDB lineage: Bacteria > Actinomycetota > Actinomycetes > Actinomycetales > Micrococcaceae > JBIOFK01. The sequence continues at coordinate 4,214 of JBIOFK010000147.1, forward strand.
GGGCCGTGGAGTGTGCCGACGCGTGCGGCCTCTCCTGCCGGCGCCGGGTAGGGTGTTGCAGTGAGGATCGGAGAGGGACAGGGCGACACCAGCACCAGGTCGTGCCTGATCCTCGGCGCTGCCGGGACCTACCTGTCAGAGATCAGCAGGACCGCCGCAAACCTGTTGGCCCAGGCCGGCATTCCGCACGCGGTCATTGACATTGGCGCCCTCACCGGCCTGTGGCCTGCCCCGTCCCGGGACCCTTTCAACCTCGGCGTCGCCGAAACAACCCTGCGCGGGATGAAGGCCACCTATGCCGCGCACGGGATCCGCCACTTTCTGCTGACCGCCGCCCTACCGGGTCCGGACCTGCTGCCCGTCTGCCGGAAGGTATTCGGGGACGGCCCGGCACTAACGGTGATCCGGCTGGCTGCTGCGCTTCCTGTCATCCGGGAGCGCCTGACGGCCCGATACGCCGATGACCCGTACCACCTGGCCTACCAGCTGCACCGCGCCGAGGACATAGCCCTCCGGGACGGGGCCGACGCCCTCCCGGTCCACGACCGGCCCGCCGGGCAGGTCATCGACACCTCGGTCTGCGGCATCCAGTGCGCCGCCGAAGCGGTCCTCGCGGCGCTGCAGTGGACCGCATCGTGTCCGGACAGCGACGCCGCCCTGGCGACAGACCGGACACCGGATCTGGACTTGGCACCGGACCCGGCCCGGGCCTTGGATCCCGATCAGGCACCGGACGCGGCCCGGACCTTGGCGGCCGTTCCGTCCCCCCGCGGTTAAACCCAACTGGGTCGCAGTTAATGCGGTTATGGGCGGTCCATAACGGCATCAGCTGCGACCCAGTTGGGTGATGCGGGTGCTTGTCTGGTGGTGCGTGTTGCCTGGTGCGGGGGGTTATTTGGTGTTGATGGTGATGGTCGCGACGCCGACGAGCATTTCGGGTTTGACCGCGTCGGTCTTGAACGTCTTGTTCAACAGCCCCGCCGCGACGTCGGAGATCTTCACCTCGGTACCGGTCAGCACCGCGGTGTCCCCGGAGGTCTGCAGCGGCTGCAGGGTGTTGCCGTTGAGGTTGAACAGGTACGCCTGCTTCACCGCCGTGGCACCGTTCACCGCGACGTCACCGTACAGCTTCGAGGTCCCCGGATCGATGGTGAAATTCGTCAGGTCCACCTTCGTGTCCCCGGCGCTCAGCGAGAACCCCGACCCCGCATGGTCGATCAGGCCCTGCACGTACGGGCGCACCGTCCCGGCCGGA
>JBIOFK010000148.1:0-5466 GCA_044447065.1 Actinomycetales bacterium
CCCACCATGTCACCTGGTGGAAACACGGCGGACCGACCAACATCGGCAACGGCACCCTCGCGTGTTCGTTCCATCACCACCTGATCCACCAAGGCCACTGGCGGATCACCATGACCGGCGGGATTCCCTGGTACCGCCGTGGACCGACCCCGCCCAAACCCCGATCCGCAACACCTACCACCACACCTGACCCATGCAGACCGGGGCGCTGAAAAAGCACGCAGGCACGCCAAGGCGGATTGGACCGGGCGACGCCGCGTTAGTGCCGGCGGTGATCCTGGATTGTCAGCCGGGGCCCGAAAGTGGGTTTGCGGAAGCCGCTGAGCATGATCATCCGCACCACCCGCTGCCGGTGGCCGCGCCAGGGCTCCAGCAGTTCCAGCATCCCTGCGTCGTCCACGGGCTGGCCTATGAGGGCCCATCCAACGTAACTGGCGAGGTGGTAGTCGCCCACCGAGATGGCATCCGAGTCGCCGTGGGTGCGCTGGGTGACTTCCGCCGCCGTCCAACAGCCGACGCCGACGACGGTCTGCAGCTTTTGCGAGGCCGTTACGGCATCGGCGGCAGCCAGCCGCTCCAGTCCATCCGCCACCCGCATGACCCGCATGACTGTCGCGGAGCGCTGCGGGCCCACCCCCGCCCGGTGCCATTCCCAGGACGGAACCTGGGCCCATGCTGCCGGAGTGGGGGCGACGGTGAGGCCGGCAGGAGCCGGCCCGTCCGGAGCCGCCGCGGGGGCGCGGGTGCCGAACCGGCTCAGCAGATAGCGGTACCCGCGGCGTGCCTCCACGGAGGTGACCTTTTGTTCCAGGACGGCCGGGACCAGCGCGTCCACCATGCGGCCGGTGGCCGGGAGGCGGACGGCGGGGTTCCGCCGTCGCGCGTCGCTGACGAGGCGGGGCAGAGTGGCGGCGAAGTCCGGATGATCGAAGGCGCTCCAGTCGTCCGCCGCCCCGAGGAGACCGGGAACGCTGTCCAGCGCCCGCTGCGCTCCGGGACCCCAGGCCTGGAAATGGACCACAGGCTGGCGGGGCGGCCCGTCCTGGCGGAGCAGCAGCGTCGCCGGGCCGTCGGCAGTTGTGAACGCCAGCCACGTTCCGGCCGCAGTGGCTATCACTGTCCTGTCGCCGGGTCCGCGCGGAACGATACCCAGGGTCTGGGCGAGGCTGAACGGGCCTCCCGGCGCCCACTGCCCGACGCGGGCCGGGGCCGTGGCGGAGAGCGTCATCGTTCCATCCTCGCACGGGTCACGGACACGTCGCTCGGACCATCAGGAGGGCATGCCCGCCGCGAACCACAGCGCCACGATCGCCAGCGGCAGGGTCACGGCAACGGCCACGAGTCCGGCCACGGCGAAGCCGCCCCAGGAGATGACCACGTTCAAGGATTTCAGTCGTTCGTGCCACAGCAGGGTTGCCAGCGATGCCCACGGCGAAACCAGCGGTCCGAGATTCGTTCCGACCAGCAGGGCGGCCAGCCGCACCGGCGAGCCGGCCGCGGGTTCCAGCGCCAGGTAAGCCGGCAGATTGTTCACTGTGTTGGACGCCAGGGCGCCGAGGGCGCCCAGTTGCAACAGCCTGAGCAGGCTGTCGCCCTGGCCGGAGATGCGTCCCAGCAGGGCCCCGAGACCGTGGGAGTGCAGGGTGGCCACCAGCAGGAACAGGCCGATGGCCAGCAGCAGGGGGCGCCACGGCAGCATGGAGAACCGCAGCACCGAGCGTCGCCTGACGGTGAACAGGACGAGCAGGAAGGCCGCTGCGATGCCCGAGGGGATGGCTACGGGGACGCCGGAGACCAGCGCCGGCAGCAGCAGGAGCACCGTTACCCCGGCGGCGACCAGCAGCACCCGGTCCGGGGCCGGTTTGGGCTGCTGCGGGGCGTACGTGCCTGTCAGGTCGCGACGGAAGATCAGCCCCAGCAGTGCCACGGGTATCAGCACCCCCACCAGCGCCGGCGCCCACCGCAGGGCGGCGAAGCCGGCCGGAGACAGGTTCAGCCGGTGCTGAGCCAGCAGGTTCGTCAGGTTGGACACGGGCAGCAGCAGGGAGGCCGTGTTGGCCAGCCAGACGGTGGTCAGCGCGAACGGCAGTGGTGGCATCCGGGCGTGGATGGCCAGCAGCACGACGACGGGCGTCACCAGGACCGCCGTGGTGTCCAGGGACAGGAACACCGTGCTGACGGTGGACAGCGCCACCACCATCAGCCAGAGCAGCCAGACCTTGCCTCGCCCCGTCCCGTCAGCACCTCGCCGGGCCAGCCAGGACGTCACGGCACGGAAAAGTCCCGCCTCGTCGGCCAGTTCCGTCACCAGCGTCATCGCCAGGACGAAGAGCAGGATCGGAATCGTGCGGCCCGCCAATTCGGTGAAAGCCGGCCACGGCAGCAGCCCGGTGACGGCGGCCACGGTTCCCAACAGCGCCAGTCCGGCCGGCAGGGCAGCGCTGCGCAGTTTCCTCACCGGTCAATCTTCGCACCCGCGCGTCCGCGGGCCGCCCCGGCCTTTTGCTGGCAGCATGCGCGGACGGATAGCGTAAGGGCATGAAGTTTGCCAATTCCGTGCTGGACCTGATCGGCCACACTCCCCTCATCCGGCTCAACCACGTGACCGAGGGGATCCGGGCGACGATTTTGGTCAAGCTGGAATACGTGAACCCCGGCGGGTCCATCAAGGACCGGATCGCGGCGAAAATGATCGATGAGGCGGAAAAGTCCGGAGCACTCAAGCCCGGCGGCACCATCGTGGAGCCCACCAGCGGCAACACCGGCGTCGGCCTGGCCCTGGTGGCCCAGCAAAAGGGCTACCGGTGCATCTTCGTCGTCCCCGACAAGGTGGGCATCGACAAACGGACGGTGCTGGAGGCTTACGGCGCCCAGGTCATCGTCACTCCTACCTCGGTTGCCCCGGACAGCCCGCAAAGCTACTACAGCGTCTCGGACCGGCTGGTGCGCGAGATCCCGGGCGCCTATAAGCCGGACCAGTTCTCCAACCCCGCGGCCCCCGGCAGCCACTATGAATCGACGGGGCCGGAAATCTGGCAGGACACCGACGGACGGATCACGCACGTGGTGATCGGTGCCGGCACCGGCGGGACCATCACCGGGACGGGGCGCTTCCTCAAGGACGTCTCGGCGGACCGGACGGAGGCCGACGGCGGGCGGGTGCGGGTGATCGGCGCGGACCCGGAGGGTTCGGTCTACTCCGGCGGAACGGGCCGGCCGTACTTTGTCGAGGGTGTCGGCGAGGACATGTGGCCGGCCAACTACGACAAGACCGTCGCGGACGAGGTCATCGCCGTCACCGACGCCGATTCCTTCGCCATGACCCGCCGGCTGGCCCGCGAAGAGGGACTGCTGGTCGGCGGCTCCTCCGGCATGGCCGTCGTCGCGGCCCTGAAGGCGGCCCGGACGCTGGACGAGGACGCCGTCGTCGTCGTCATCCTGCCCGATTCGGGCCGCGGCTACCTGGGGAAAATCTTCAACGACCAGTGGATGCGCTCGTACGGCTTCCTGGCCGGCGGGGAAGAAGCGTCGGTGGAGGAGATCCTGCGGTCCAAGACCGGCTCCATCCCGGATCTGGTGCACATCCACCCCAACGAGACCGTGCGCGACGTGGTGAACATCATGAACGAGTACGGTGTCAGCCATATCCCGGTGCTCTCGCACGAGCCGCCCGTGGTCATGGGCGAGGTGCTGGGCGCGGTCGACGAACGCAGCCTGACCAGCCGGCTCTTCCGCGGCGAGGCCAAGCTGACGGACAAGATCAGCGAACACATGGGCCCCAACCTTCCGGTGATCGGTTCGCTGGAGACCCTCTCCACCGCTCGGGAGCTGCTTTCGGACGTGGATACCGTCATGGTCACGTTCGTCGGGGCCCCGGTGGGCATCCTCACCCGGCACGACCTGCTCGCGTACCTCAGCAGCTAACCAGCAGCATCCACGAAAGGACCTTCATGAGCCAGGGATTCAACACGCGGGCCGTCCACGCCGGCCAGGAGTTCGAACCGCGCACCGGTGCCGTGGTGCCCCCGGTGCACTTCTCCACCACCTACGCCCAGGACGGGATCGGGGGGCTGCGCGACGGCTACGAGTACGGCCGGGGCACGAATCCTACCCGGGACTCGCTGCAGGAACAGCTGGCAGCCCTGGAGCGCGGAACGGCGGCATTCTCGTTCAGCTCGGGGCTGGCGGCCGAGGATTCACTGATCCGCGCGCTCTGCCGGGCCGGTGACCACATCGTGCTGGGCAACGACGCCTACGGCGGGACCTACCGGCTGATCAGCCGTGTGCTGGGGGAGTGGGGCATCGGCAACACGCCCGTGGACATGGCCGAACCGGATGCCGTCGCCGCCGCCGTCGCCGGCGCCCGGACGAAGCTGGTCTGGGTGGAGACCCCGTCGAACCCGATGATGAAGATCACCGACATCGCCGCCCTGGCCGAGGTGGCTCACGCGGCCGGTGCCCTGCTGGTCGTGGACAACACCTTCGCCTCCCCGTACCTGCAGACCCCGCTCGCGCTGGGGGCCGACGTCGTCGTGCATTCCACCACGAAATACATCGGCGGCCACTCCGACGTGGTGGGCGGCGCCGTCGTCGTCAAGGACGCGGAACTGGCGGAGAAGATCGGCTTCGTCCAGTTCGCCGTGGGTGCCGTGTCCGGGCCGATGGACGCCTTCCTGACCACGCGCGGACTCAAGACCCTCGGGGTGCGGATGGACCGGCACTGCGACAACGCGCAGGCCATCGCCGAGTGGCTGCGGGGGCGCGAGGAGGTCTCCGCCGTCCTCTACCCGGGACTGGCGGACCACCCCGGACACGAGCTGGCAGCGAAGCAGATGAAGAAGTTCGGCGGCATGATCTCCGTCCGCTTCGCCGGCGGCGCGGCGGCCGCCCGAGCTGTCGCCGAATCAACCCGTCTGTTCACCCTGGCGGAATCCCTCGGCGGCATCGAGTCCCTGATGAACTACCCGTCGGAGATGACGCACGCCTCGGTCAAGGGCACCGAACTGGCAGTACCCGAGGACCTGATCCGGCTCTCGGTGGGCATCGAGGACGTCGCGGACCTGATCTCCGACCTGGACCAGGCCTTCATCCGGCGTCTGTAAAGCCGGGGCGGTCAGCCATCCGCAGCGCGGACCATTGAGCAGGAAGAGGCGTTCATGAGCTCCATCCCCAGTGCGGCGGCCAGCGGCACGGCCGACCCGGCCACGGCCAGCGCCGCGACCGGCGGCCCGACCGACCCGGCGCTCCTGCACCGGCTTGCGGAGGCGCACGGCGTCGGCACCTCGCTCCGGGGCTATGACGGGCGCGAACACGACGTCGCGCCGGGCACTTTGGTGAAGGTGCTTGCGGCCCTTGGCATCGATGCGGGCAGCGGTGAATCCGCCGCCGCGGCCCTGGCGGAGTGCGACGACGGCCCGTGGCTCCGGATGCTGCCGGCCGCCGTGGTGGTCCGCGACGGCGGCACCG
>JBIOFK010000149.1:0-5453 GCA_044447065.1 Actinomycetales bacterium
TCCGCCGGAGGCGATCTTGGCGAACATCTGGTTCATCGCCTTACCAACGGTGCTTTCGAACTGGTCCTCGGCGGGCACCAGCGGAAGCGGCTTGGACTTGTTGGCATAAATATCCGCGAAGGTTTTCGCCTCGGCCGCGTTATCGGTGAAGTTCGGGGTGGCTCCGTTGAGCACCGGCAGGGAGGAGAACGGCTTGTCGAGGGCGGTCTGGGTCTCGGCGCTGGTCATGAAGTTCACGAATTTGAGCGCTGCGTCCTTGTTCTTCGTGTTCTTGAAGATGGACAGGTTGATGCCGGCGACGTGGCTGGCGGTCTGGGTCTTGGCATCCGAGGGGGCCGGGAAGGGAACGACGCCGTACTGGTCGGAGGTCATTCCGTTGGCGGCGATGGAACTGTCGGCATTGTTCTGGTTCAGGATCATGGCGACCTTGCCGGTGGCGAAGTCGTTGACGGCCTTGGTTCCGTTGTCGTACTGGGCATTCGCGACGTTTACGACCTTGTCCTTCTGCATCAGGTCAAGATAGCGGGAGATGCCGTTGACGACGCCGTCCGAGGAGAACGTCGGCTTGCCGTCCTTGTCGAACAGGTCCGCGCCGTTCTGGGCCGCATCAATGAAGGCGAAATGGGCGTTCTCGGTGTAGCTTCCCGCCGCCAGCGCGAAGCCGTACTTGTCCCCGGTGGTGAGCTTCTTGGCGTCCGTGACCAGGTCCTCCCAGCTGGTGGGGGGCGTCAGCCCGGCCGCGCTGAACATGGCCTTGTTGTAATACAGCCCGTAGGCCAGGCCGTAGAGCGGCACCGAGGTCGGATCCTGGCCGGGCGCCCCGCCGGTGTCCATCGCGGTCTTGACGAATTTGTCTTTGCCGCCGATGGCCTGGAAGGCGGTGTCATCGAACGGCATGAACGCGCCGGTGGACTGCAGCGACGCCGCCCATGTGTTGCCGATATTCACGACGTCGGGCGCCTGGCCCGAGGTGACCGCCGTCTGGATGCGGGTCTGCAGATCGTTCCAGCCGATCACCTCCAGATTGACCTTGATCCCGGTCTGCTGCGTGAACTTCTCCAGCTCCGGAGTCAGGACCTGCTTGTCATTGTCCAGGCTGGTCCCCTGATTGCTGGCCCAGTAGGTGATGGTTCCGCCCGCGGAACCATCCGACCCGGAGGAGGAGGAGGAGTTGCTGTTGCCGCCACAGGCGGCGGTCGTCAGCGCCAGCGCCGCGATGGCGGCAGTAGCGGCAAGGGTACGAACTTTCACGTCATGACTTCCTTGTCTGAGATTCGCAATGCACGTCAAAAGCCCGGAATCCGGCTTTCCCACAAAGCTAGTTGAACTTATGTTGAGGGTCAATCAAAAGTTGATATTTAGTTGTTAGAACAATTTTCGAATGGTCCGTGGCCGGCCGGATCTGCGCCGTTTTCCGGCCATCTGGAAACGGTGGCGCGACTTTCCTGACCGCCATCCGCCAGGGGACGGCATACTTTTGCGCCTGTGACGAGTGTAACTGAACCGGTTCAGTTGACAATGCCCGATACGGATTCGTTACCAAGCCGTCATCCTGGCCGTACGGGTCCCGTGCTCGCCCGCCGGATCAGCTCGCCGGCGCCCGTGGGCACATTCTCCGCAGCCCGGCCGCCGATGACGTCCAGCAGCAGTCGCGCGGAGCGGCGGCCGTGGTCCACCGGATCGCGCTGGAGCGCCGTCACCCCGGGAACCCCGAGGCGGCACAGGATGGAGTCGTCCCAGCTGACCACCGAGACATCCGCGGGAACGTCCAGCCCGCCCTCCCGAAGGGCCTGGATCCCGCCGAGCGCCATCAGGTCGCTGCCGTAGATGACGGCCGTCATGCCGTGGCCGCCGGCCAGGAGCTCCCGGGTGGCCGCGGCGGCCGCATCGATCGCGTAGTCGGATTCGGCGTCGGCCACCGTCATCCCGGCCCGCTGCGCGTGCCCGCCGACGGCGCCGAGGCGCGCCCTTTCATGCAGCAGGGTCCGCGGCCCCGTGACGTGGGCGATCCGCCGGTGTCCGAGCCCGCGCAGATGGTCCACGATGGTGCCGGCATCGGCGGACTGGTCGACGGTGGTGGCGGCGTAGCGCACCGCTCCGGAGGCGCCGTGCAGCACAAAGGGAAGCCGCAGCCCGGCCAGCAGGCCGGGCCGGGGGTCGGCCTCCAGCAGGTCGAGCACGATCACCCCATCCACGCGGCGTTCCCCCGCCCAGCGCTCATAGACGGCCAGGTCGCGCGCGCCCCCGCTGCCCACCATGCGCAGCAGCAGGGACATCTCCGCGGCGCTCAGCACGGACTCGATGCCGGCCAGCAGGGACATGTAATAGGGCTCGGCGCCGATCAGTTCGGGATCCCGGCTCAGGACGATCCCGATCGCCCCGGTACGGGCGTTCGTCAGCGCCCGGGCCGTGGCGCTGGGGTACCAGCCGAGCTCCGCGGCCAGTTCCAGGACCTTGGCCCTGGTCCGGTCGCTAACGCCGGGCTGGCCGTTCAGCGCATACGACACCGAGGCCTTGGAAAGTCCCAGCTGCCCGGCCAGCGAGGAGATGGTTACCCTGCCCATGCGCCCCGTTCCTGAGTATGGCTGCCCACGCGTCCACCGGCGGCGGATGCGGCACGGGCGGACCCGGCCTTGTCAGACTACGGCCCGGCACCGGCCCGCACCTAGTGCGCCCACTACCCCTCCAGCAGGGCCTCGATGCTGGCCGGAGAGAGGACGTCGTCCACGACCATCCGGCTGGCTCCGAGCACTCCGGCCTGGTCCGCCGCCATCGACTGGACGATCCGCAGCCTGGCGGTCGCCAGCGGCAGGGACCGCTGGTAGACCACCTCCCGGACGCCGGCCAGCAGGTACTCCCCCGCAGCGGACAGTCCGCCGCCGATGACGATCACCGAGGGGTTGAGCAGGTTCACGCAGGTGGCCAGCACGTCCCCGACATCCCGGCCCGCCTGGCGCATGGCCTGGACAGCCTGGACGTTGCCGCGGCGGGCGAGGTCCAGCACATCCTCGCCGGTTCCGGCCGGAACGCCCGCAGCGGTCAGGGCCGCGGCCAGGGCAGGTCCGGAGGCCAGCGCCTCGAGGCAGCCGTAGTTGCCGCAGCGGCACAGCAGCCCGTCGCCGCGGGGCACCCGGACGTGGCCGATGTCTCCCGCCGTGCCGTCCGCGCCGCGCTGCAGCAGGCCGCCGCTGATGATGCCGGCGCCGATTCCGGTGGCCACCTTGATGAAGAGGAGGCTGTCCACATCGGGCCAGTAGAACGCCCGTTCGCCCAGGGCCATGATGTTCACGTCGTTGTCCACGAGCACCCGGGCGTCGAAGCTGCGTTGGATATAGCCGGGCACGTCGAAGCCGTCCCAGCCCGGCATGATGGGCGGATTCGCCGGCTTGCCGCTGGCGTGCTCCACCGGTCCGGGCAGGCCGATGCCGATGCCGGCCAGCTCGCGCGCGTCCCGGCCCGTCCGGGCCAGCAGCGTGCGGCAGTGCTGCACCACCAGGTCAAGGACCGCAAGCGGCCCGGCGGATATTTCGATGGCCGCCCGCGATTCGCTGAGGACCCGGCCGCCCAGGTCGGTCGCGGCGACCAGGATGTGGGTGGCGCCGACGTCGACGGCCATGACGACGCGGGCCGAGGGCTGGAAGGCGAAGCGCGACGGCGGCCGTCCGCCGGAGGAGAGCGCCTCGCCGGCCGGACCGATCAGGCCCAGCGCGCTGAGTGCGTCGACACGGGCGGCAACGGTCGAGCGGGCCAGCCCGGTCATGTCCGCGAGTTCGGCGCGGGTGCGCGCCCGGCCGTCGCGCAGGAGCTGGAAAAGCTCGCCGGTGCGCGAAAGGTTGCCTGCCGCGGCCGCGGGAACACGGGCGGGATGCAGCTCGACGGCGGGCGGAATGGGCATGCCCCAATGAAAGCACGCCGGGCTTATTTCTGTCACAATTCCCTTGTCCGGCACACTTCCTGCAACTTTTGCTTGACCGTCGGCAAAAGCTGTTCTAGCTTTACAGATGCGACGGTCACCAACAACCGTCCGCTTGGACCTTGCACCTACGCCAGGAGAATCTGTGACTTACTCCCTTCAGCTCTACACTGTCCGTGGCCCCTTGGAGGCGGATCTGGCCGGCACGGTTAAACGCGTCGCGGACCTGGGCTACACGGCGGTGGAACCGTACAACTTCGTGGCTACGGCCGACGCGCTGGCGGCCGCCCTGGCCGCGAACGGGCTCTCCGCTCCCTCCGGCCATGCTCCCCTGCTGCGGGCCGACCAGGATGAGATCTTCCTCGCCGCCCGGAAGCTGGGTATTGGAACGGTCATCGATCCGCACGTCGACAGCGAGCGCTGGACCACCGAGGCGGATATCAAGGAGACGGCGCTGGCGTTGAACGCGGCCGCCGCCAAGGGCGCGGAGCACGGCATCACCGTCGGTTACCACAACCACGAGTTCGAACTGGAAAACCGGATCGGCGGCCGGGCCGCCCTGGAGGTCCTGGCGGACCATCTGGACCCGCGGGTGATTCTCGAGGTGGACACCTACTGGGCCGCCGTCGGCGGCGAGGACCCCGTCGCGTTGCTGGAACGGCTCGGGGACAGGGTGCGCTTCATCCATATCAAGGACGGACCGCTGACCAAGGTGGACAAGGACCAGGTCGCCGTCGGCGCCGGGCGGATGCCGATCCGGGAGGTCATCGCGGCCGTGAAGAATCTCGAAGCGGGTGTCGTGGAACTGGACGATTTCGACGGCGACATTTTCGCCGCCGTCGGGGAATCCCTGACGTACCTGAAGGCAGGCCAGTGATGACGGAGACCAGCTCACCGCGGACGGGTCCCGTCGGCGTCGCCATCATCGGCGCCGGCGTGATCAGCAAGGAATACCTGACCAACCTCACGGCCTTCCCGGACGTGGTGGTCCATGTTGTTGCCGACGTGGTCGAGGCCGCCGCCGCCGCGCGGGCCGCCGAATTCGGCATCCCGGCGTCCGGCGGCGTGCAGGCGGCCCTGACCCACCCCGACGTCGAAATCGTCGTGAACCTGACCACCCCGGCGGCCCACGTGGAAGTCGCGACCGCAGCCGTCAGCGCGGGCAAGCATGTCTGGAGCGAGAAGCCGTTCTCGCTGGACCGGGACAGCGGCCTGGCCCTGCTCAAGGCCGCGGACGCCGCCGGCGTGCGGCTGGGCTGTGCGCCGGACACGTTCCTGGGCGCGGGGCTGCAGACGGCCCTGCGGATCATCGCCGAGGGCGGCATCGGGGTTCCGCTGACCGCCCTGACGCTGATGCAGTCCCCCGGCCCCGAGTCCTGGCATCCCAACCCGGCCTTCCTGTTCCAGGAGGGCGCCGGACCGCTGTTCGACATCGGCCCGTACTACCTGACCACGCTGGTCCAGGCGTTCGGTCCGATCGCCAAGGTGGCCGCCTTCGGGTCGACCTCCCGGCAGAAGCGGGTCATCGGCTCCGGGCCCA
>JBIOFK010000150.1:0-5439 GCA_044447065.1 Actinomycetales bacterium
ACTTCGCCGCGGGCCGACGGGTCGACGCCGGCTGCCACCAGGGCAAGTTCCGCCTGCGCGGGGGTTCCCGCCCAGCCGGCCAGCGCCGCGCGCAGGGTCTTGCGGCGTTGGGCGAACGCGGCATCGATGACGGCGAAAACCTGCTGGCGGGTCGCCGTCGTCGCCGGCGGTTCGTGCCGGCTGAAGGCCACCAGGCCGGAGGAGATTTTCGGTGCCGGCCAGAAGACGTTCATGCCGATCACTCCCGCCTTGCGCATCCGCGAATACCACGCGGCCTTGACGGAGGGAACGCCGTACGTTTTCGAGCCGGGCCCGGCCGCCAGCCTGTCGGCAACCTCGTCCTGGACCATGACCAGTCCGTGCCGCAGCGACGGGAAGTGCTCCAGCAGGTGCAGGACGACGGGGACCGCGACGTTGTAGGGCAGGTTCGCCACCAGGGCCGTCGGTTCGGCCGGAAGGTCGAGCACCCGCATCGCGTCGGCACGGACCACATCCAGCGCATCGGCCCGGTCCGGGCGGTAGGCCCGGACTGTCCCGGGCAGCCTGTCGGCAAGGACGGGGTCGATTTCGACGGCGATCACGCGCGCGGCGGCGTCCAGCAGTCCCAGCGTGAGCGAGCCCAGGCCGGGGCCAACCTCAAGGACGGTCTCGCCCGGGTCCAGCTGCGCGGCGGCGACGATCCGCCGGATGGTGTTGCCGTCAATGACGAAATTCTGGCCCAGCGTCTTGGTGGGCCGGACGCCGATTTCCTCGGCCAGCGCGCGGATGTCGGACGCGCCGAGCAGCCTGGCGGGGGGAACGGGTTCTTTCACCCTGCCATGCTACCCGTCGGCCCGGCCCAACTGGGTCGCACGTAATGCAGCTATGAGGCGCTCAAAACGGCATTAAGTGCGACCCAGTTGGGTGCGGCGGGACCGAGGGCTCGCTTAGCGGCTGGCCGCTGCGGCACAGCCCCAGGGGCTGAGGCCGGCCTTGGCGTAGTAGGTGTTGGCGACGGCGATCTGCTGGGCCTTGGTGGCGAGATCCGGCCGCGATGCGTAGGCCGCGCCGCCGTTGGCGTTCCAGGACGGGATGTCGAACTGGAGGCCGCCGTAGTAGCCGTTGCCGGTGTTGATGGACCAGTTGCCGCCGGACTCGCACTGGGCGATCTTGTCCCACATGGCTTCGTTCATCACCGCGGGGGCTGCCGCGCCGGTGTTGCCGCCGGCCGCGGGCGCCGCCGGGGCCGGGCGGTCCTTGCCGCCGACCGTGACCTTGGCGTTCACCGGGGCTGTCGTGACGCTCTGGCCGGATTCGGTGCGGCTGACTTCCTTGCCGTCCACGGTGACGACGGCGAAGGTCTTCGTCAGCGTGCCGGCCGTGCCGGCCTGGATGGTCTTTTTTTCGTCCTTGAACATGTTCGGGTCAACGGTGGTGTCCGTCTGGAAGGGAACGGCGACGGTCTCGGTGGCCACGGCCGAGGGATTTACCCGGGACACCTGGATCACCATGTTGTTCACCAGCGGCGCATCCGCGGCCTGGAACAGCACGTCGTTGGCGCCCAGGGTGACGCCCGCGGCGTCGAGCACCTGGCGCACGGTGCCCGCCGTCGTCGTGGTCTGGATGACCTTGCCGTCAACCATGATCCGCACCGTCTTGGGGGTGGTGATCACGATGATGTCCGAGCTGGTCAGTTCCATGTCCTTGGGCTGGCTGACGACGGCGTTGGAGGTCACGCCGAGCTGGTTGACCAGTCCCGCAACCTTTGTCGAGGTGGTCTGCACGGTACGCTGCGTGCCGTCGAGCTTGACCTTGACCTGCTTGGAGGTGTCCACGGTGATGACGGAACCGTTGCTGACTTCCGTGTCCAGCGCCGGGCTGACGTGGTCCGCGGATTTCACCGTCACATTGGCCCGCTCCAGCACCTGGCTGACCGAGCCGCCGAACGTCTGGATGGCGCTGGCATGGCCATCCACGTTCACTGTCACCGTCTTATTGTTTCCGGCAAAGGACACCAGCCCCATCACCAGGGCGAGCAGGACCATGGCCTGGCCGCCGATTTTCAGGGCGCTCAATTTGCCGTTTGTCCGAAACAATCTGCCGATGAAATGTGCCACTGTAACCCGTCACTACTCAAGGATCCGGGCACGGGGAATAGCGCACCGGCAGTCCCGTCGAAGGCAACGGAGGTGGCGGTGCGCCGCCGCACTCCCGCTCTCAGGGCGCACCTGTCCGCGGTGAAGTAGGGCAAAGGCTGAACGGCCTCCGGCACTGCGAACGGGTACCCCTGCAGCGCCCGGTTCCGGCCCGGAAAACGGGCCGGTTTGCGCGCTGCGCAAGGAGTGAAATTATCCGAAGGCCTTCCCCGACCCCGGCTAATAGTTATCCAGCGTAACCTAACCGTGATCTTAAAGCCAAGAAAATCCCGGAACGGTCACAGCCAGGGCGGCCCGCGGACCGGGCCGGCCTAGGCCCAGGATCCGTAGACAGCCTCCGTGTTAGCGGCCAGTTGGTGCCCGAGTCCGCCGAGGTCCCGCCCCAGCAGGGCGGCCATGGCACGCACCGTGTAGGGCACCATGTAGCTGGCGTTCTGGCGTCCGCGGTGCGGGTGGGGAGTCAGGAACGGCGAGTCCGTCTCGACCATCAGCAGCGCCGGATCCGCCACCGCCAGCGCCTCGCGCAGATTGGCCGCGTTCTTGAACGTGAGCGTGCCGGAAAAGGACATGTACCAGCCGTTGTCGTTGCAGATCCGGGCCAGCGCGCCGTCACCGGAGAAGCAGTGCAGGACCACCGTGGCCGGGGCGCCCTCGGCGGCCAGCATCGCGACAACGTCCTCGTGCGCGTCCCTGTCGTGGATCTGCAGGGCGAGCCCCAGCCGCTTAGCCATGTCGATGTGCCGGCGGAAGGAATACTGCTGGTCCGCCAGTCCCGGGCCGGAGGTGCGGAAGTAGTCGAGTCCGCTCTCCCCGATGGCCCGCACCCGCGGATGCGCCGCCAGCGATTCGATCTCCGCCAGCGCCTCGTCCAGACGTCCCTGCGCCCCGAGCTCGGGCGCTTCGTTGGGGTGCAGGGCGACGGCGCCGAGCAGCCGGGCGTCCGCCTCCAGGGCCGCAACAGTGAAGCGGGACGACGCCAAGTCGCAGCCGACCTGCACGGCGCCCTTGACGCCGACCGCCTCGGCCGCATCCAGGGCGGCACCGATGCCCACGGGAGTCCCGTCGAGGCGCATGTCCAGGTGCGTGTGGTTGTCATACACCGCCACGGGCAGCGGCTCCGGCGCCGGCGCGTACGGGCGGGCGCCGGCCTGCCCGTCGCCGGCGGGTTCGCCGGGCTCCTGGGGATGCCCGACGGCGGCTGCCGGGGCGGGTCGGTAGGGCCAGGGAATCGTTTCGCTGCACATCGGGTTCAGCCTATCCCGGACCCGCGTCGAACCACGTGCCGCGGGCCCGTCAGCGGCCGAATTCCGGGGGTCCGGGAACTTCCTCCCCGGACTGCCGGTTGAGCTAGTAACCTAGGTCACATAACGTTATGGGGCAGGTCGGTAGAGCTGACCTGTTCTTCCGGTCTGAAAGGCCAACGATGGATTCGCAGAACCACACGATGATCCAGAATCCTCGCCCGGGTCCGGGTGCTCCCCCGGCCGCCCCCGCGCCGCTGGAGGCCGGACAGTTCGCCGCCATCTCCGCCCGCATCCTGGAGGCCATCGGGACCGTCATGGACGGCAAGGCCGAAGCCAGCCGGCTGGCGCTGACGGTGCTGCTGGCCGAGGGACACCTGCTGGTGGAGGATGTGCCGGGGGTCGGGAAGACACTCCTCGCCAAGACCCTGGCGCGGACCATCGACTGCACTGTCAGCCGCATCCAGTTCACCCCCGACCTGCTGCCCAGCGATGTCACCGGGGTCTCGATCTTCAACCAGTCGACCCACAAGTTCGAGTTCCGCCCCGGCGCCGTTTTCGCGAACATCGTGATCGGCGACGAGATCAACCGCGCGTCCGCGAAGACCCAGTCGGCGCTGCTGGAGTGCATGGAGGAACACCAGGTGACGGTGGACGGCACGTCCTACCCGCTGGCCGGGACCTTCATGGTCGTCGCGACCCAGAATCCGATCGAGATGGAAGGCACCTACCCGCTTCCGGAGGCTCAGCGGGACCGGTTCATGGCCCGCATTTCGATGGGCTATCCGGATGCGGAGGCCGAGCTGGAGATGCTCCAGACGCACCAGTCGGTCAACCCCCTGGACAGCGTCCGGCCGGTGGCGACCGGCGCCCAGGTGGCGTCCATGATCGCCACCGTGCACGCCGTGTACGTCTCCGACGCGGTCAAACAGTACACCGTGGCCCTGGGCCGAGCCACCCGCCTCGCACCCCAGCTTCGGCTCGGCGCCAGCCCGCGGTCGCTGCTGCAGCTGCTCCGCGCCGCCAAGGCCGGGGCGGCGCTGGCGGGGCGCGACTTCGTCCTGCCAGACGATGTGATGGAGCTCGCCGAACCGGTGCTGAGCCACCGCATCATCCTGGACCGGAAGGCCGCGAGCGCGGGAGAAACCGCCGGATCCGTGATCGGGGCGCTGCTGGAGCGCACGCCGGTCACGGGCGACGGCGTTGGCCGGCGCAGCGCGAACGGCACCGGCGCTCCGGCCCGGGCAGGACGGGCCGGACGGGGCTGACCTGATGGGACTGGGCACCTTCACGAACTTCCTGCGGCCCCGCGGCTGGGGGATGCTGGGCGCCGGCATTTTCGCCCTCATCCTGGCCCAGTTCATGGGCCGCCGCGACCTGCTGGTCCTCGGTGCCGTGCTCGTGGCGGCGCCGCTGATGGCCGTCCTGGTGCTGCGGCTGCTGAAGCCGGACTTCTCCGTGTACCGCGAGTTCTCGCCCGCCTCCGTGCCCACGCACTCCACCACCACCGTCAGCCTGGCGGTGGCCAGCACCCGGCCCCCCGGCGGCCGGGTAAGCATGACGGAGGAGCTCCCGGCCAGATTCGGCACCGCGCCCAGCTTCGGGTTCCCGTCGCGGGCCGCCCTTCCAGGAGGTCCCAGCCGTTACGAATACCACCTCAGGTCCGCGCAGCGCGGCCAGTTTCCGGTGGGGCCGGTGGCGGCGGAGTTCAGCGATCCCTTCGGCCTGAGCCGGCGCCTGCACCGGCTGGACGGCACCGATGTGCTCACAGTGACCCCCGCCGCCGTCGAACTTCCCGGCACTTCGCTGTCCGGCGCGCGCGGAAACGACGGTGTCACGGCCACCCGGCAGCGGGCCAACCCCAGTGACGACGACGTCATGACCCGCGAATACCGCCACGGTGACCCGATGCGCCGGGTCCACTGGCCGGCGACAGCGCGGCAGGGGCAGCTGATGGTGCGGCAGGAGGAATCCGTCACCACGCCGGAGGCAACGCTGCTGCTGGATGTGCGGGCCGGCGCCTACGGCCGGGGCCCGGGGTCCCGTCCGGGCGGGGACGGGAC
>JBIOFK010000151.1:0-5428 GCA_044447065.1 Actinomycetales bacterium
GCAGCACGCCCGGGAGCCGTTCGCCAGGATTCTCCGGCGGGAGCTGAGAATCGGCCTGCAGGGGAATGCCGGTTTTGGTGACGCGGCACACGCGGCCGCATACCGCCTGATCCACCACACCATCGCCTTCGGCACGCTGCCGACCAACCTGCAGTCCGATCTGAAGGCCCTCGAGGCGGCCGCGGCCCCCGACCGGGACGCCGGCGCCACCACGATCAGGGACACTGCGCTCAACGGCGGATACGGCGACCGGATCCAGAAGGAGGCCAAGGCCATCCAGGCCCGGCTGGCCGCCGGACGCCAGAATTCCGCACCCGCAACAGCCAAGCCGTAACGGCCGGGGTTTGGGCGTGCCAACCTGCCCGGCTTTCCCCGCGCCGACCGGGATTTTCCGGCGTGTCCAGCCATGACACGCCGTTTCCCGGTTCAAAGCTGTGCAGATTGATCCTCGGTGCCCGAAGTGCGCGCCGCTGCCGGATGCAATCCAGAAACCGGAGGGTGTACCGACGCTAGGACGCCGCGCCGGCCTTGGCTGCCGCCGCGGACCTGCTGGGCCTGCCGGCGGCCGGCATCGCGATCACCGCGATCACGGTGAGCACGGCGGCGATCAGCACGGCCAGGAAGACGGCGGAGGACGCGGACACGATGGTGTGCGGATCCGCGTCGCCGCCCGTCGTGCCGGCGTAGACCGCGTTCGCGACCGCGCCGAAAACGGCTACCCCGATGGAGCTGCCGATCGACCGGGCGAAGAGGTTGGTCCCGGTGACCACACCGCGCTCATTCCATTCGACGCTTGACTGGGCGGCAATGAGGGTCGGGGTTGCGACGAGGCCGAGTCCGAGTCCGACAATGAAGCAACTCCCCGCGACCAGCGCGACATTGGGGGTGGGCGCGGTGAATGCCAGCGCGGCCGTTCCCAGGACAGCAATCGTGATGCCGATCAAAGCGGTCCTCCGGAACCCGATCCGAAGATACAAGCGGCCCGATTGGGAGGCGCTGAGGGGCCAGCCGATCGTCAGCGCCGCCAGGGCGAGCCCGGCCAGGATCGGGGAGGTCGAGAGGGCACCTTCGAGGAAGGTGGGAACGTAGGACGTGAGGCCGAGCAGGACGGCGCCGACGCCGAAGGAGATCATCGCCGTCGTCGTCAGCAGGCGCCGGGACACGACCCACGGCGGCAGGACCGGCTCCGCAGCCCTGCGCTCGACGAGGATGAACAGGGCGAACACGACGGCTCCGGCCGCGAACACCGCGACACTGATGGCCGAGTTCCAGGCCCATGCCTGGCCGCCCTCCAGCGCCCCAAGGATGATCAGGGTGAGGGAGACGGTGAGCAGCGCCGCCCCGCCGTAGTCCACGCGGTGCTTGGTGCGCTCGACCTGCTCGTGGAACGTTCTGACCAGCATCCAGCCAGCCAGGAGACAGAGCGGGATGTTCACGAGGAAGATCCCGCGCCAGATGCCCAGCGAGGAAAACACGCCCCCGAGGGTCGGCCCGACCACCGAGGAAATCGCCCACACGCTGGCAAGGTAGCCCTGCACCTTGGCGCGCTCGGTCAGCGTGTAGATGTCTCCGGCGATGGTGATGGCCATCGGCTGGACCGCTCCGGCGCCCAGGCCCTGCAGCACGCGGAACGCGATGAGGGCGGGCATGCTCCACGCTACGCCGCAGAGAATGGAGCCGAGCAGGAACAGGCCGATCCCGATGAGGATAATCGGCTTGCGGCCCACGATGTCGGAGAGCTTCGCGTAGACGGGAACCGAGACGGCCTGCGCCAGCAGATAGCCGGAGAAGAGCCACGGGAAGGAGGTGAAGCCGCCGACGTCGTGCACGATCGAAGGCACTGCGGTCGCGACGATCGTCGAATCGATCGCGACCAGCCCCGTCGAGAGCATCAGCGCAATCAGGATGGGGCCCCGCTGGGAGCGGAAGCCGACCCCCTCGGCGGGCGTTGCCCTCATATGATCCCGTTCCCGTCGTCGTCCGAAGCGCTGCGCGCAAACCTGTCCCGGCTCAGATTGCATAACTGCGGACAGCAACGAATTAGTCCCGGACCCCCGCTTCTATCCATTCCCCGCCTGGATTCCGCGGCCGGCACGGCACGCCGACCCGGTGGCCGGCGGCCGCCCGGCCACCCGGGAGCATCAGTGAGTAGGGGGAGCCCGGACTCAGTCGGGCAGGGTTCCGAGCGTGACGTTGACGGTTTTCTTGCTTCCGTCCGGGAGCACGACCTCCAGCGGGACGGACTTGCCCGGCTGCAGGTTCGCCAGCACCGAGGAGAGCGCCTGAACCGTCGGGGTGGGACTTCCGTTGAGCGCCGTGATCACGTCTCCGGTCTGCAGGCCGGCCGCTTCGGCGGGGCCGCCCGGCACCGTGCTGTGCACGCCGGTGCCGGCGGGTTTCCCGCTGGCATCGGTCACGGTGGTGGCACGGATACCAAGCGTTGCCCGGTGCGAGGTGACCACCTTCCCGTTGGCGGCTATCTGCCCGGCCACGTCCTTGACAATGTTGCTGGCGATGGCGAACCCGATGCCGGGGGCGGCGCCGCCCTGCGGGGCATTGGCCGCCAGGGTTGGAATTCCTATCACGTCGCCATTCAGGTTCACCAGGGCGCCGCCGCTGTTGCCCGGATTGATCGCCGCGCTGGTCTGGATCGTCTCCGGCAAGGTGGCCCCCGGGGACCCACCGCCGGTCGGTTCGCTGACGGTCCGGTCAACCGCGGAAACGATCCCGTTGGTCACGCTGCCCGAAAGACCCAGGGGGTTGCCCATGGCCAGGACAATATCGCCGATCTGCACCTTGGAGGAGTCCGCGAAGGTAGCCGGATGCAGATTCTTGGCCCCGCTCACCTTGATGACCGCCAGGTCATCCGTCGGGTACGTACCGACCAGGGTCGCCGTCAGCGGTTTCGTGCTGCCGGTCAGGGTGACCTGAAACCGCAAAGCCGCGACACCTCCGGCTGGCCTCAGCCGATTGCGCCCGCGATCTTGCGTTGGGAGAGTCCGGCGGCGGCGCCGGTCCGGTGCGTGATCCTGTGCGGGTATAAACTTTCCGGAATGCGTGAAGGTTCCACGAGGAGGCGCCATGACAGCCGCATCATCCGTTCTGGCCGGGTTGGATGGCCAGCGCTCGTGGCAGGAGGACTTCTATCGGGACCTGCACCAGCATCCGGAGCTGTCCCACCAGGAGCACGCAACGGCAGAAAAGGTTGCCGCACGGCTCCGTCAGTTCGGCTTCCAGGTGCACACCGGCGTCGGGGGCACCGGAGTGGTGGGGGTCCTGCGCAATGGTGACGGCCCCACGGTGCTGCTCCGGGCGGACATGGACGCGCTGCCGGTGCGGGAGGCGACCGGCCTGCCGTACGCCAGCACCGCGACGGCCACTGACGGGGACGGTAACGAGGTGCCGGTCGCGCACGCCTGCGGCCATGACGCACACGTCGCCTGCCTGCTCGGCGCGGCCCGGTTGCTCGCGGACGGCGCCGATGCGTGGAACGGCACCGTGGTGGCGCTGTTCCAGCCGGCCGAGGAGACCGGCGACGGCGCCCGCGGCATGGTCGATGACAAACTGGCCTCCCTCATCCCCAAACCTGACGTCGCGCTGGCCCAGCACGTCCTGCTGGCACCGGCCGGAACCGTCGGCACCCGTCCCGGGCCCTTGCTCTCTGCAGCGGATAGCCTGCGGATCACGGTGCACGGGCGCGGCGGGCACGGATCGATGCCGCAGGCGACAGTTGATCCGGTGGTCCTGGCGGCAATGATCGTGGTCCGGCTGCAGACCATCGTCTCCCGGGAGACATCACCGGGAGAAACCGCTGTCCTCACCGTCGGCAGCCTGCAGGCCGGCACGAAAAGCAACGTCATCCCCGAAAAGGCCGTGCTACAGCTCAACATCCGCACCTACAGCGAGCAGACCCGGCAGGCGATCCTGGCGGGGATTCACCGTATTGTCAACGCCGAATGTGAAGCCTCGGGCTCGCCGCAGGACGCCGAATTCGAATCGTTCGACCGGTTTCCGCTGACCGATAACGATGCCGAATCCACCCGGCGGGTGGCCGCGGCGTTCAGCGACTACTTCGGCGACCGCGCCGGGCCAATGGACCAGCAGACGGCCAGCGAGGACTTCAGCGACATCCCGAGCGCCCTTGGTACGCCGTACACCTACTGGCGGCTCGGGTGCACCGATCCCGAGATCTACCGCAAGGCAGCGGATGCGGGCCGGATCAACCAGGACATTCCGGTGAACCACTCCCCCGGTTTCGCCCCGGTCATCCGGCCTACCCTCGAGACCGGCACCCAGGCGCTGGTGGTGGCCGCCCTCGCTTGGCTTGCCGCTGAGTGAACCGCCGCTGAGTGAACTGCCCTGTGAGCGGAGCCACCGGTTCGTCACTCGCGCGCGGGAGGTTCCGTGTGGCCGTGCGGCTGGGGCGGTCCGGGCGCGTTGAGGCCGAAACGCACGCCGAGCAGCCGGACCAGGAAGCAGGCCGCGGCAGCGGCCAGCGCTGCCGGCAGGCCGTAAAAGCCGACCAGGACGGCGGTGACCGTGATGCCGGCGCCGACGAGGGCGGGGACGGCGTAGAGGCCTTCACGCATCACGGACGGGATCCGGAGGATCAGTACGTCGCGCAGCGTCCCTCCACCCACGGCGGTGACTGCGCCCAGAATCACCGCCTGGGCGGGGCCGAGTCCAAACTCAAGGGCCTTGCTGGCCCCGGTGACGGCGAAGACGCTCAGCCCGACGGCGTCGAGCACCTCGATGGGCACGGAGAGGCGGTCGAGTCGCTGGCTGAAGGCAAAGGCGATCAGCGCGCCCGCGGCGGCCACCGCCAGATACCGCCAGTCGCGGAACGTGGCCGGTGGCGCGTCGCCCAGCAGAACGTCGCGGATGATCCCGCCGCCCAGCGCTGTGATCATCCCCAGCGTGATAACTCCGACAATGTCCAGCCGGGCCGCCCGCACCGCGGTCAATGCTCCGTTGAGACCGAAGACGAACGTACCCGTCAGATCCAGCGCAAGCAGCAGGGGAGATTCGGCGCTCATCTCAGGCGCCCACGGCGGCCGAGTGCGCAGTTGCCGGACGGCCGGGCAACGCCTCGGACCCCCGCGGCGCACCTGCCCCGGTTTTCTCGGCACACCCGATACGGTGCTGCGGCTCGCTCATCGCCCTATTGTCGCTGCGCCCTGCAGCCGCAGCAAACGGCCTCGCCGCTGGAAGCCGTGCCGGGGCACGAAAAGGCTCCGCGCGGGGCGTGACAGCGGCTGATCCGTTCCGTTCTGCGCAGGGTCCATGGCGGGCATTGCGCAGAACACTGTTGTGCGCCAGATCGGCGGTGAGTCCTGCGCAGAACGGAACGGTCCGGAGGGTCCGGACCGTTCCGGAGGGTCCGGAGGATCAGCCGGCTAGCGTGGCGCCGCCTTGGCCGTGTCTTGGC
>JBIOFK010000152.1:0-5414 GCA_044447065.1 Actinomycetales bacterium
ATCTGATGACGGATCCATATTTTTGAGCCTAGCCCCCGTACCGGGTGGCCCGCGCCCCGCCCCGCTCGTCCGAAACCAGGTCCCTCGGCGCCCTGCCGCCCTTATCAGCGGGGGCTCAGCGGGGGCTCAGCGGGGGCCGGACTCCTCTACGATGCCGATGAACCGGTCCCCGACGCCGTCGTATTCCCGGCGGGTATGGCCCGGCGCCGGGTCGGGCAGCTCGCTGAAGCCGTGGTGGGCGCAGACCACGTAATCGAAATCCGGCCACCACTTTTTCGGCCTGACAGTTTCGGAAAAATCGCACACATAGCAGCGCAGGTTGACCCAGACCGGGCGCTTGCCCGTGCGGTTCGCCCGTGACTGGGCCAGCCAGGCCGGAGGGTGCTGATCCAGCTCCGCCAGCTCAGTGTCGGTCAGTCTGGAGGGTATACCGTTACGCTGGGCCATCTCGACGGGAATATCGAGGTACTGGGCCGCCTGCCGTCTGGTGATCATCAGATCAATCGTAGACGGTCGGCACCGGCAATACTGGTACGAGACCGATTCGAGCGGAAGTGAACTGCGATGGCATGGACAGAAACCGAGCGGGCGGCCCTGGTGGCCACCTTCCGGCACGCGGACCCGGAGGCCCCGACCCTGTGCGAGGGCTGGAACGTCCGGCGGCTGCTGGCCCACCTGGTCCAGCGCGAACATTCGCCCTGGCGGCGGGCCGGTGACGAGCTGCGCAAATCGGCGCCCGGGGCGGAGAAAAACCTCGGTCCGCTGGCTGACTCCGCCCGCACGCCGGAAGGCTACCAAGCCCTGCTCCAGCGCTTCGCCGCCGGAACGTCGTCCTGGTCGCCAATGACTTGGCTGGGAGACGCCGTCCAGTTGCTGGAATACGTCGTCCACCACGAGGACGTGCGGCGCGCCACTGACCCTCCCGCCGCGCCGCGGGTCCTCCCGCCGGGCGAGGAGCAGGCTCTGTGGCAGCGCCTCGGCGGGCTGGCCAAGCTGGCCTACCGCAGTAGCCCGGTCGGTGTTGAGCTCGCGCTGCCCGACGGCCGGCGCCGCACGGTGCGTAAGGGCCCCGACGCAGTGCTGCTCACGGGAGCCGCCATCGAGCTGGCGCTGCACGCGTTCGGCCGGCACGGCGCCGCGCACGTGCGGGTCGACGGCAGCCCGGACGCCGTGCGAAAGTTCGCCGACTGGGCGCAGGCGTCCTAGGAATCCGGACAGGCCCGGCGGCCGGCACGGGCCAAACCGGCTCCGCTGTGGGATTCTGGTGGAACTGAGGAATCCGCGGGCAGAAGGAGACGGGCAGATGGCATTCGAGGAACGCGTCCAGGAGCTCGTGGCGGACTTCTCCGGGCCGGACGCCTGCGCGGCGGAGCTCCTGTGCGACAGGCACCCCGGCGCCCACACGGCGTTCACCATCGTGCAGCCGGACCTGACGCACCGGGCCCTGAGCTTCGGCGAACTGAAATCCGCGTCCACGCGCTTCGCCGCCGCCCTTGCGGGCCTGGGCGTGAAACAGGGCGACACGGTCGCCACGCTGATGGGAAAGTCCGCGGAACTGGTGGTCGCGCTGCTGGCCATCTGGCGCCTCGGCGCGGTCCACGTGCCGCTGTTCACCGCCTTCGCCTCGGATGCGGTCTTCTACCGGCTCAACGCCAGCGCCTGCCGGCTCGTGATCGTCGACGCCGACCAGCGCGGCAAACTGGTGCCGGCCGGGGGCACGCCGCAGGACGCGACGCCGCTGGCCGTCGTCGTCGGCGGGGAAGCCTTCGGACACGACCTCTCCTTTGCCGGGCTGCTGGCGGCGGAGGACGACGACGGCGGCGCACCGGCCGCCGCGGCCGTCGGCGGCGGCGGGGAGCTGGTGCGCCTGTTCACCTCGGGTACGACCGGCGCGCCGAAGGGGGTTCCCGTGCCCCTGCGCGCCGTGGCGTCGTTCGTGGCGTACCAGGAATTCGGCCTGGACGTGCTGCCCACCGACGTGTTCTGGAATGCCGCGGATCCGGGCTGGGCGTACGGCCTGTACTTCGCCATCCTCGCCCCGCTGGCGGCGGGCATTCCGAGCATCCTGGTGCAGTCGGGCTTCTCCGCGGAGCTGACCTGGCGGGTGCTGGAACGGTTCAAGGTAACGAACTTTGCCGCCGCGCCCACCATCTACCGCACCCTGCGGGCCGGTGCCGCCGCGGGCGCCGGCCCCGCTGGAACAGCGGACGGAGGCCCCGGCGGAACCGCGGCGGCACGGCTCCGGCATCCGCTGCGCCGGGCCTCCTCCGCCGGCGAGCCGCTGACACCGGACGTCATCGGCTGGGCCGAGGAGGCGTTCGGCATCCCGGTCCGGGACCACTACGGCCAGACCGAACACGGCATGGTGGCGGGAAACGCCTGGCAGCCGGACCTGCAGGAGCCGCTGCGGCCCGGCTCCATGGGGCGCAGCCTGCCCGGCTGGACGGCCGCCATCCTGGACCCCGTGGCCGATACCATCGCGGCGCCGGGCACCGTGGGACGGGTGGCGATCGACGTGCCCGCCAGCCCGCTGATGTGGTTCTCCCGGTACGCCAACGCCCCGGAGCAATCGGCGGACAGGTTCAGCCCGGACGAGCGCTGGTACCTGACCGGGGATGCGGGCCACAGCGACGCGGACGGCTACCTGTACTTTTCGGCCAGGGACGATGACGTGATCATCATGTCCGGGTACCGGATCGGGCCGTTCGATGTGGAAAGCGTCCTGGTGACGCACCCCGCCGTGGCGGAGGCCGCCGTCGTCGGCGCCCCCGACGAGCTGCGCGGCGAGGTGCTGGAGGCCTTCGTCGTCCTCAACGCCGGCCACACCGGCAGCCCCGCCCTGACCGCGGAGCTGCAGCGGCTGGTCAAGGACAGGTTTGCCGCGCACGCCTACCCCCGGCAGGTGCATTACCTGCCGGAGCTGCCCAAGACGCCCAGCGGCAAGGTCCAGCGCTACGTGCTCCGGCGGCGCCGCTAGGTGGCCGCCGATCTGATTCCGCCGGCCGATCCGCACCAGCGGCGGGTGCTGGCCGTGGCCATCCTCGCGTCGTTCGTGGCGTTCCTTGACGGCAGCGTGGTGTCCCTGGCCCTGCCGGCCATGTCCCGGGAACTCGGCGGCGGGCTGACAGTTCAGCAGTGGACGGTGGACGCCTACCTGCTGACCCTCGGTGCGCTGATCCTGGTGGCCGGATCGCTCTCCGACCTGTTCGGCCGGGTGCGGGTACTGCAGTGGGGGATTGTGGCGTTCGCCGCGACCTCCGTGCTGTGCGGCGTGGCGCCGACGGGCACGGTGCTGATCGTGGGGCGGGCGCTGCAGGGGGCGGCCGGGGCGCTGCTGGTGCCCAGTTCGCTCGCCCTGATCGTGGGGAATTTCTCCGGCCCGGCGCAGAGCCGCGCCATCGGGCGGTGGACGGCGTGGACCTCCGCGGCGAACATCGTCGCGCCGCTGGTGGGCGGGGCCATGGTGGATCTGCTCAGCTGGCGGCTCGTGTTCTTCATCAACCTCATCCCGGTGGCGGTGTCCCTGCCCCTGCTGGCGCGCCTGCGCGGTACGGACAGCCCGCGGGACCCGACGGCGGCCGTGGACTGGGCGGGCACGGCTCTGGCCGCGGTGGGCCTGGGCGGCACCGTCTACGCCCTGATCGAACAGGCCGCCTTCGGCTGGGGCAGCCCGGCCGTGCTGCTGCCGCTGATCACCGGTGTGCTGTGCCTGGTCGGCTTCGTGCTCTATGAGGGACGCACCAGGGCGCCGATGATGCCGTTGGAGCTGTTCCGGGTCCGGAACTTTTCGGCCGGAAACCTGGCGACGCTGCTGATCTACGGTGCCCTGTCCTTCGGATTGTTCATCCTGGGGATCTATCTCCAGCAGGTCGGCCGGCTGCCGGCAACGGTGGCCGGTCTGGCGCTGCTGCCCGCCACCGTGCTGCTGCTGGCCCTGTCGTCCCGGTTCGGCGCCTGGGCCGGACGCACCGGTCCGCGCTGGTTCATGACCGGCGGACCCGTGCTGGCGGGCCTCGGGTTCCTGCTGATCACCACCGTTCATTCGCCGCTGAACTACTGGTTCACCGTGCTGCCGGGCATCATCGTCTTCGGGGTCGGGCTGGCCGCCACCGTCGCGCCGCTGACGTCGGCCATCCTCGGCTCCGTGCCCGCCGGCCGCGCCGGGATCGGCTCGGCCATCAACAATGCCGTGGCCCGCATTGCCGGGCTGGTCACGATCGCCTGCGCCGGCGTCGTCGCCGGTCCCGTGCTGGACACGCCGGCCCTGCACCGCTGCATGGCCGCGGCCGCCGCGATGCTGATCACCGGCGGAATCGTCTCGGCGGTGGGCATCCGGAACCCCGTCCGGGAGGTGCTGGCCGGACGCTGAACGACCGTTGCTAAGATGCTGGTTATGTACCCCGACGCGCTCCCCGCCGCCCCGTGAGCCGATCCGCTAGCCGATCCGCGAGTCGGCGCCGCGCCGCACCCGCCACCAGCAACGCCACCAGCCTGCTGGGCTTTGTCCATCCCGTCCTCGCGTTCATCCTGGAGGTGGCCATGCTGGCCGGGGTGGGCTACTGGGGATTCAAGGGCGGATTCAGCGCGCCTTGGACCTATCTGCTGGGGATCGGGCTGCCTGCGGCGCTGATTGTCCTGTGGGGTGTATTCCTGGCGCCGAAGGCACCCAGGCGGGTGCCGGCGCCGCTGAACGAGGTGGTGGCGCTGGCGCTGTTCGTGCTTGCCGCCGCGGCCCTGATGGTCTCGAGGCAGCCCGGAGCGGGCTGGGTCATGGTGGTTCTGGCCGTTGGAAACTTTGTGCTGGGGCTGTACCTGCGCCGCCGCGGCTGACCGTCAGCCGCCCGGCGCGCTTCACTGGCCGCGCGCCGGCCCCGCCCGGAGGCCGCCGTCAGCCGCCCGGCGCGCTGACCCAGAGGCTGGCCGCCGCCTCGTCACCCAGGTCCAGCTCGCGGGCATCCGCGCCGGCGCCGAGGCGCACCTGCAGCGCGCCGCCGAAGGGCCTGCGGCCGACCATGGTGACCGGCATGTCCAGGGCAACGTCATGGTGGCTGAGATAACGCAGCAGCTCCGCGTTGTCATCACTGATCCGCACGATGTATCCCCGGCCGCCGGGCTCCAGCTCGCTGACCCGCACGGCCGCAGGCACCTCCACGGTTCCGTCCGGGCCGGGAATCGGATCCCCGTGCGGATCCCGGTCCGGATGCCCCAGCTTGGCGTCCATCCGGGCAATGAAGGCGTCCGAGACGGCGTGTTCCAGCTGCTCCGCCTCTTCGTGCACCTCATCCCAGGAATAGCCGAGCTCCCGGGCCAGATACGTCTCCAGCAGGCGGTGCCGGCGGACCATGGACAGCGCCAGGGTCCGCCCGGCGGCGGTCAGGGCGATCGCGCCGTACGGCTGGTGCTCCACCAGTCCC
>JBIOFK010000153.1:0-5345 GCA_044447065.1 Actinomycetales bacterium
GACGAGGGCGTGCGCCGCAACCAGGGCCGCCCCGGCGCCGCCGACGCCCCGGACGCCATCCGCGCTGCCCTCGGGCCGCTGGCCTGGCACCTGGGACGGAGCGTCAGCGACGCGGGGGACATCGTGGCGGGAAGCGCCATGGAGGACGGGCAGGAACGGGCCGGGCGGGCGGTGTCGGCACTGCTGGACGCGGGCGTGCTGCCCGTGGTGCTCGGCGGCGGCCACGAGACCGCCTTCGCCAGCTACCTGGGTATTGCCGGGTCCGCGGTGCTGTCCGGCCTCCGCTGGGGCGTGCTGAACCTGGATGCGCATTTCGACCTCCGCGACGAGCCGGTTCCGAGTTCCGGCACGCCGTTCCTGCAGATGGCACGCGCCGAAGCCGCCGCCGGCCGCGGCTTCCACTACGCGGTGCTCGGCATCAGCGAGCCCAACAACACCGCCGCCCTGTTCGACACCGCGCGGCGGCTGGGCGTGGACTACCTGCCCGACGAGGATTGCTCCGCCGGGCGGGCGGAAAAGTTCGTGGCGGATTTCCTGGCCGACTTGGACGCCGTCTACCTCACGATCGATCTTGATGTGCTGCCCTCCTCGGTGGCGCCGGGGGTCAGCGCCCCCGCAGCCTTCGGGGTCCCGCTGGACGTGATCACCGCCGTGTGCCGGCAGCTTGCCGCCAGCGGAAAGCTCCGCCACCTTGATGTGGCGGAGCTCAATCCTGCCCTGGACAGCGACGGCCGGACCGCGAAGGTGGCCGCCCGGCTGATCAATACCCTGCTGCGGTAGCGCCGGGGGCCCCGCGCCCCATCCGGCGGCCGCGCCCGGCGACCGCGGGCGTCAGTCCAGCGGCCCGACGGCGGACTCGGCGGCCGCCCGCACGGCACCGGAGGCGACGAGCGCGTCCGCCGCCTCGAGCTCCGGGGACAGGAACCGGTCAGGGCCGGGACCGTCGACGGTCTTGCGCAGCTCCGCGATCACGGCGGCGCCGGCCGGGCCGGGGCTCAGTTCGCCGTTGGAGAGCGCAACCCTGATGTCGATGGCCCGGGCAGCGGTGACCAGCTCGATGGCCAGGACCCGGCGCAGGTTTTCCACGCTGTGGCGCAGCTTCCGCGCGGCATGCCAGCCCATCGAGACATGGTCTTCCTGCATGGCCGAGCTAGGGATCGAATCCACGGAGGCCGGAACGGCAAGCCGCTTGCTGTCGGACACGAGCCCCGCCTGGGTGTACTGGGCGATCATCAGCCCGGAATCCACGCCCGGATCCCCCGCCAGGAAGGCGGGAAGCCCGTGCGAGCGCGCCGGATCGAGCATGCGGTCCGTGCGGCGTTCGGCCATCGAGGACAGGTCCGCCAGGACAATGGCCAGGAAGTCCAGCACGTAGGCGACGGGGGCACCGTGGAAGTTGCCGTTGGAGGAGACCCGCCCGTCCGGGAGCACCACCGGGTTGTCGATGGAGGCGGCGAGTTCCCTGCCGGCCACCAGCTCGGCGTGGTCCACGGTGTCCCGGACCGCGCCGGCCACCTGCGGGGCGCAGCGCAGCGAATAGGCGTCCTGCACCCGGCTGTCCCCCACCCGGTGGCTGGCCACAATCGGCGAATCCGAGAGCACGCGCAGCATGTTCCCGGCGCTGGCCGCCTGGCCGGGATGGGGCCGCAGCGAGCCGTGGAGTTCGGGAAGGAAAACCTGGTCGGTGCCGAGCAGGCCCTCCACCGAGAGCGCCGCGGTGATGTCCGCGGTGGTCAGAAGCTGGCGGATGTCGGCAATGGCCATCAGGAGCATGCCCAGCATTCCGTCCGTGCCGTTGACCAGGGCGAGCCCTTCCTTTTCGGCCAGCACCACGGGTTCGATCCCGGCCTCGGCCAGCAGTTCCGGCACCGGACGGATGGCCCCATCGGGTCCGGCGGCTTCGCCCTCCCCCATCAGCACCAGCGCGCAGTGCGAGAGCGGGGCCAGGTCCCCGGAACAGCCCAGCGAGCCGAATTCGCGGACCACCGGGGTGATGCCGGCGTTAAGCACGGCGACCATGGTTTCGAGCACCACGGGCCGGACGCCGGTGCGGCCCGAGGCGAGGGTCCTGGCGCGCAGGAACATCAGTGCACGCACCACCTCCCGCTCGACGGCCGGTCCCATCCCGGCCGAGTGCGAGCGGATCAGGGACTTCTGGAGCTGGGTCCGCAGGTCTTCGGGAATGTGCCGGTTGGCCAGCGCGCCGAATCCGGTGGAGATGCCATAGGCCGGGGTGTCCGAGTGGGCCAGCGCCTCGATGTGGGTCCTGACGCGGCCGACGGCGTCCAGGGCCGCTGGGTCGATGGTCACCGTTGCGCCGTGGCGGGCGACGGCGAGCACGTCATCGGCGCTGACGCCGGCGGAAGAAAGAGTGACGGTGTTCATGAAAGGTCCTCCGATAAGTGTTGATCGTTACGGCGTTGGTGCGCGGCGGAAAACCGGCGTCCGGAGCCGCGATGGGGGCCGGGGAGCGGCTGCGGGCGCCCGCGAAGCGGGCGGGGCCCCCATCGCGGCGGAGGAAAACCGGCGTCCGGGACTATTCGTTCATCGGGATGCGGACGCCGCGCTCGGCGGCCACCTCGGCGGCGCGGTCGTAGCCGGCGTCGACGTGCCGGATGACGCCCATGCCCGGGTCGTTCGTCAGCAGCCGTTCCAGCTTTTCGGCTGCCAGTGGCGTGCCGTCGGCGACGGACACCTGGCCGGCATGGATGGAGCGGCCGATCCCGACGCCGCCGCCGTGGTGGATGGAGACCCAGGTGGCACCGGAGGCGGTGTTGAGCATGGCGTTCAGCAGCGGCCAGTCGGCAATGGCGTCGGAGCCGTCCTTCATGCCCTCGGTCTCCCGGTACGGAGAGGCCACCGAGCCGGAATCCAGGTGGTCGCGGCCGATCACTATCGGCGCCTTGACCTTGCCGTCGGCCACCAGCTGGTTGAACAGGACACCGGCCTTGGCCCGTTCCCCGTAACCGAGCCAGCAGATCCGGGCTGGCAGCCCCTCAAACTCCACGTGCTCGGCGGCGGCATCCAGCCACTGGTGCAGGTGCTTGTTCTCCGGAAAGAGCTCCTTGAGTGCGGCATCCGTGACGGCGATATCAGCCGGATCCCCGGACAGCGCCACCCAGCGGAACGGCCCCATCCCCTCGCAGAAGAGCGGTCGGATGTAGGCCGGCACGAAGCCCGGGAAGGCGAAGGCGCGGTCGTACCCGCCCTTGCGGGCCTCGTCGCGGATCGAGTTGCCGTAGTCGAAGACCTCGGCGCCGGCGTCCTGGAATTCCACCATCGCCTGCACCTGGCGCGCCATGGAGGCCTGCGCCTTCTTGGTGAAACCGTCGGGATCGGCCTCCGCCTCGCGGTGCCATTCCTGCACGGAGATGCCTTCGGGGAGATAACTAAGCGGATCATGGGCGCTGGTCTGGTCGGTGACGATGTCGACCGCGAGCTCGCCGGCCTTGTGCCGGCGCAGGAGCTCCGGGAACACCTCGGCCGCGTTGCCGACATAGCCCACCGAAAGGGCGCGCCTGTCCGCCTTGGCCGCGAGGACCCTGGCGACGGCGGCATCGAGGTCCGTTTCGACGTCGTCGAGGTAGCGCTTGCCGAGCCGGCGGCGCAGCCTGGACTCGTCGACGTCCACGATCAGGCAGGCGCCGCCGTTGAGGGTAACGGCCAGCGGCTGGGCGCCGCCCATCCCGCCGCAGCCACCGGTCAGGGTCAGCGTGCCGGCGAGCGTCGCGTCCTGGTCGTCGAAGATTTTGCGGGCGACGGCGCCGAAGGTCTCGTAGGTGCCCTGCAGGATGCCCTGTGTACCGATGTAGATCCAGGATCCGGCGGTCATCTGCCCGTACATCATCAGCCCCTCGGCCTCGAGGCGGCGGAACTCGGGCCAGCTGGCCCAGTCGCCCACGAGGTTGGAATTGGCCAGCAGCACCCGGGGAGCCCATTCGTTCGTGCGGAAGACCCCGACCGGCTTGCCCGACTGCACCAGCAGTGTTTCATCCTTTTCCATGCCCTCAAGGGTGCGGATGATCGCGTCGAACGCGGACCAGCTCCGCACCGCCCGGCCGGTGCCGCCGTAGACGACCAGCTCGTCGGGGCGTTCGGCCACCTCCGGATCCAGGTTGTTCATGAGCATGCGCAGCGGCGCCTCGGTCTGCCAGCTCTTGGCCGTCAGGGTGGTGCCGCGGGGCGCGCGGACCGGCCGGGCGCCGGTGGTGAAGTCAGCGGGTGCCATGCGGGGATCCTTCGTTCTGTTCGGCGGGGAGGGGTATACCTTCCACTAAACGCCCTCCGGCGGCGCTCCGGAACCCACGCCGGAGTGACCGTGTCCGGAATACCGGACATTCTTACATCCGGCCGTAGATCCGTCCCGAAAGTTCCCGGGCGACCTTCTGCACCCGGGCCGCCAGCGCCGGCCACTGCTCCTCCGGCACCCTGTCCTGCTCGAACGTGACGGCGACGGCCGCCGTCGGCCATCCCGCATGGTCGGTCACGGCTGCGGCCAGCGATCCCAGGCCGGCGGTGACCTCGCCGTGTTCGTCGGCGAAGCCGCGGATCCGGACCCGGTCCAGATGGGCCGACAGGGCCGAGTACTTGGTGATGGCGCCGTCATGGTCGTGCCTGACCGAGAAGGCCTCCGCGTTCGGGTAGAGCGCCCGTACCTGGGCCTTCGGCAGCTGCGCCAGGATCGCCCGGCCGCTGGCCGTCAGATGGCTGGGCAGCCGCACGCCCACGTCGGTGACCAGTGACGGCCGGTTCTTGGCCCGCTCCTCCACGATGTAGAGCACGTCGCGCCCGTGCAGGACGGCCAGGTGCGCACTCTCCCCCACCGCGTCCACCAGCGCCGCGAGCAGCGGACGGCCCAGCCGGGACAGCGGTTCCTGGCGGGAGTAGGCGCTGCTCAGTTCAAAGGCGCCGATGCCCAGGCCATACCGTTTCTCCTCGTGCAGGTGCAGCACGAAGCCGTTGTCCTCCATGACCCCGAGCAGGTGGTACGCCGTGGACCGGGGGATGCCGAGCGAGGCCGCGATCGTCGACGCAGCCAGCGGACCGCGCTTGGAGGCCAGCAGCTTGAGGATGCGCAGCGTATTCTCCGCTGCAGGAACCTTCGACGGAGCTCTGCTTTCCATGGGGCCTCGTTTCCTCGCTCCCGGACGGCTGTTGTCCGGGATCCCAGAATAGCCCCTTATCGGTGATCCGATCCGCGCACGGTTCGCCCCGGACCGTGGGGGCGGCAATGTAAGTCGCGGCGCAGTGGAGCACGCGCCCCGCCCACCAGACGCGGTCCGCGCCCGCCGGCCCCGCGGAGCACGCCGGCGCCCGCCCCCCACACCAGCAAAATCAGAGCGGCA
>JBIOFK010000154.1:0-5340 GCA_044447065.1 Actinomycetales bacterium
CAGCGGAACTGGTGGGCCTCGGCCGGGGGCGGGCGGGCTTACTCGTACACGTGCGGCGCCAGCGTGCCGATGAAGTCCAGGTTGCGGTACTTTTCCGCGAAGTCCAGGCCGTATCCGACCACGAATTCGTTGGGGATCTCGTAGCCGACGTACTTCACGTCGATCTGGACCTTGGCTGCATCGGGCTTGCGCAGCAGCGTGCAGATCTCCACCGAGGCCGGGCCGCGGGAAATCAGGTTGGCCTTGAGCCATGACAGGGTCAGGCCGGAGTCGATGATGTCCTCGACGATCAGGACGTGCTTGCCCATGAGGTCGGTTTCGAGGTCCTTGAGGATGCGCACCACGCCGGAGGACTGCGTGCCGGAGCCGTAGGAGGAAACGGCCATCCAATCCATCGTCACGTGGCTGTGCAGGGAGCGGGCCAGATCCGCCATGACCATGACGGCGCCCTTGAGCACTCCCACGATGAGCAGGTCGCGGTCCTCGTAGTCCGCGTCGATCTCCGCCGCCAGTTCCGCAACCCGGTCCCGGATCTGTTCCTTGGTGTAGAGAACGTGCTTGAGATCGTCATGGACGTCTTGTGAATCCACCAATTACTCCCGGTGCTTAAGGTGCGGTTCCCGCGCTGAAAAATCCGGAGCCCGCTAGCTGCCGCTCCGCCTCAAGACTAGCTTCCCGTACGCGCCCCTGCCACCGCGCGGTGCGCCGCGCGGCTGCCGGTACGCGCTGACTTTGCCGGCAAGCTGGATGGGTCCGGCGGATCCGCGCCTGCGCAGCAGTGCCTCGGCCGCCTGCAGCCGCTCGAAGCTGGGCCTGCTGCCGCCGAGGCCGACGACGGCGAGCCCCAGGACGCGCTGGCGCAGCGCGGGCGGCAGCGCCCGCAGCAGGTCCTCATCGAGCCGGACCTCCCCGGAAACGTCCTCGGCGATACGGGCGTATTCGGCGGCGGCCAGTGAATCCAGATAATCCGCGTCCTGGCCGAGAATGACGGCGGAGCGGTGCAGCGACTCGGCTATCCCGGGGCCGAGCGCGTCCTCCAGGTACGGCATCACCTCGGTGCGCACCCGCGAGCGCAGGAACGCGGGATCCGCGTTGGCGGGATCGTGCCACGGCGCGAGGCCCTCGGCGTGGCAGATCGCCAGGGTTTCGGCGCGGCGGAGTCCCAGGAAAGGCCGCAGGAACAGTCCCCGCCTGGCCGGAATTCCGGCCAGCGAACGGGTTCCGGAGCCGCGGGCCAGGCCCAGCAGCACCTGTTCGGCCTGATCGTCGAGGGTGTGCCCGAGCAGCACCGAGGTCGCGCCGAGCCGCCGGGCCGCGTCCTCCAGGGCGCCGTAGCGCGCGGCGCGGGCGGCCGCCTCCGGCCCGGACCCCGCGCTGCTGACCGTCACGGTGCTGACCTCCACCGGATCCAGCCCCATAGCAGTCAAGGCCTCGACGGCTGCCCGGGCCACCGCGGCGGAGCCCGCCTGCAGTTGGTGGTCGACGACGACGGCACCCACCCGCCAGGCCCCGGTCCGGCCGAAGTAGGCGGCCACCGAGGCAAGAGCGAGCGAATCCGGTCCCCCGCTGCACGCGACCAGCAGCAGGGGCGCGCCCTCCCCGGGCGGCGGACCGTCGGCCGCGGCGCCGGCCGTGGTGAGGACTTCGCGGAGCAGGTTGCGGGCCTTCCCGACGGCGGGGCTCAGCCGGGGACGGCGGCTCACCCCCGCAGGCCCATCCGTTCAACCCAGAGCCGGGAGTTGTGGAT
The DNA here is from genome assembly GCA_044447065.1 of Actinomycetales bacterium. Taxonomy (GTDB): domain Bacteria; phylum Actinomycetota; class Actinomycetes; order Actinomycetales; family Micrococcaceae; genus JBIOFK01. Next base: position 1,748 of record JBIOFK010000154.1, read on the forward strand.
CTCGGCCTCGGTGGGGAGGTTTTCCTCGGCGTCCCAGACGCGGTTGAATCCCTCCATGCCGACGGCGGCGACCACTGACCGGACAAACGCGGCCCCGTCGCTGTACTGGCGCATTTTGGCGTCGAGGCCGAGGAGCCTGCGGATGACCTTTTCCACCGAGCCGCGGTCCTTGCCCCGGGAGTTGAAGCGCTGCCGGATGGTCTTCACCGTGGGCACGATGGAGGCGTCGACGGCGTCCATCACCACGTTGGCGTGCCCCTCCAGCAGGCTCATCACGGCTGTCAGGTGGGACAGCGCCGCCTTCTCCGCCGGATCCTGGAGCAGTTCAAGCAACCCGCCGCGGGATGGCAGCCGGTCTGACGCGGCCTGCCCGCCCGCGGCGGTCCCGGGCAGCCTGCCGCCCATCGAGCGCAGGGCCGCGGTGATCCGCTGGCTGAAGTTCTCGGCGTCGCCCATCAGCAGGCCGCCAAGCTTGTCGATCTCGCTGATCATGTGGTGGCGCAGCCACGGCGCAGCCGCGAACTGCACGCGGTGGGTCTGTTCGTGCAGGCAGACCCAGAGGCGGAAGTCCGCCGGATCCACATTGAGCTCGCGTTCGACGGCGAGGATATTCGGTGCCACCAGCAGCAGGCGGCCGCCGGGAGCGGATCCCGCACCGCCGGCGAGGGCGGCGAACGGGTCGTATTGGCCCAGCACCTTGCTGGCGAGGAAGGCCAGGACGGTGCCCAGCTGGGCGCCGGTGACGGTGCCGCTGACGGCTAGGCCGGCGCCCTTCCCGGTCTCCAGCTGCTTGGCCGCGAGCCGTTCAAGGGTGGAGCCGAGCATCACGGAGAAACTCTGCGTGTTGGCCTTCGCCCAGGATGCCCTGTCGACCACGAGCACCTGCGAATCGCGCAGGTCCCTGGCCGCTTCCAGGCCGGTGATGTCGTGCACGTGGGCCACGGCCCTGTCGGCCATGATGCGCAGGTCGGCGACGGCGGCGGCGATCTCCTTGCGGCCCAGCGCCGGCCCGGCCGGGGCCAGTCTGGCAGCGGTGGATGCTGCAAGCTCCCAGTTGATGAGCGACGGAACGGTGGCAGGTGCTGCGGGTGCGTCCATACCCCCCATCTCATCACACACGAGCCCCCGCGCCGGGCGGTTTCGCCCTCGGCGTCGGACGGCGGAGCGAGTTTGCCCGGCTAGCGGCAGCCGCAGCCGGCCAGCACCGTGGCCGCCCGGTCCACCACGGGTTTCGCGGCGGAGCTGCCGCCGGCCAGCTCATTGGCCATGAAGGAAAACACCAGCAGCCTCCCGTCCTCGTCGACCACATATCCGGTCAGGGTCAATGCCGCATTGAGCGTTCCTGTCTTTGCGCGCACCAGGCCCGCGCCGCCGACGGTGGTCTGGTCCAGGTACCTGTCCCCGAGGGTTCCGCTGAGCCCGGCAATGGGCAGCCCGAGGATGGCCTGGCGGACGTCGGTGCCGTCGGAGTCCAGGATGATCCGCACCAGCGCGGCCAGCTGGTTGGCGCTGATTCTGTCATCGGGGGCCAGGCCGGAGGCATCCCCCATGACCAGTCCGGCCAGCGGCAGGCCGAGTTTTCCCGCCACTTCCTCCACAGCAGCCGTCGCCCCCGCCACGGTGGCCGGCTGGTTAAGCCCGACGGCGGTCAGCCTGGCCATCGCCTCCGCCACGTAGTTGTCGGAGGCCTGGAGCATGTATTCCACCTGCTGGGCCACTGTCGCCGACTGCACTGACGCGATCGGGGTGGCCGTAGCCCCGGCTGCGGCCCGCACCACGCCCCCGGTGACCTTCACGCCGTCGGCCGCCAGGGCGGTGGCGAAGGCGGCCGCAACGTTCATCGACGAATCCTGCGGACGGTTGCCCACCGAGACCGCCGGGTCGAACCGCGCGCCGTAGAGTGCCATCGGGTACACGGGAGCGATCTGGCCGGCGTCCAGGTCGCCCTGCAGCCAGTGCGGGTTGACGGCCGGGCCGCTGAAGAGCGTGTCATCGACGGCTAGGGTCACGGAGCCGACGCCGCGGGCGGCGAGCGCCGACGCGGTTTCTTTGGCCAGATCCGCGACACCCGCGTGGCCCATGGTGGCGTTCGGGGTGCCGTGGCCGGGCGCCAGCAGCACGTCGCCGCCGGCCTGGAGCACGAGCGCGCCGGGCGCGGTGCTGAGCACCCGGGTGCTGAACCGGTGGTCCGCGCCGAGGGTCTTGAGGGCGGCGACGGCGGTCACCAGCTTCAGGTTTGACGCCGGAATGCTGGGAACGTCGCCACCGCGGTCGTAGAGCACGGTTCCGGTGGCGGCGTCCCTGACCGTGGCGGTGTACACGCCGTCATTCGTTTGGAACGCGGAATCCAGCAGCGCGGCCAGCTGGGCCGGTACGGGAACCGGCGCCGCGCCGGAGAGAGCGCCCACCCCTGTCACCGCCGCCAGCGAGGCGGGCAGCTGCTGGGCATCGGGGACCCGCGCGGCGGGGCGGGCCTCCGGCGGAAAGAGGCCGGGAGCGACGTGCAGGACCACGGGCACCGCCAGCACCGCCAGGAGCACCACCAACAGCAGGGAGGTGAGCAGCTTGGACGTTCGGCTCATGGCTGGCGGCGGTCCTTAAAGGTGTCATGCACCGCACAGGCGCCGGCGGGCAAAGTTTGGGCGGCGCGGTTGCGCCTATATTCTGATTTTAGTCGTATCCAGCCGGGCGGATCGCGCCTGCGCACCAACGCCGAGGAGCACCCATGAAGCATGACGTCACCATCGAGATTCCGCGCGGATCCCGTGTCAAGTACGAAGTCGACCACGAAACCGGCCGCGTCCGCCTGGACCGCGTGCTTTTCACCGCGATGGGCTACCCCACCCACTACGGTTACTTCGACAACACGCTGGGCGAGGACGGGGACCCGTTGGATGCCCTGGTGGTCCTGCAGGAATACGACCTGCACCCCGGCGTCGTGGTCGAGGCCCGGCCCATCGGCGTGTTCAACATGACGGACGACGGCGGCGGGGACGCCAAGGTTATCTGTGTCATTGACGACAAGCGCTACGAGCACATCCAGGAGGTGTCGGACCTGAACGAATTCCTGGTCAAGGAAATCGAGCACTTCTTCACGCACTACAAAGACCTGGAGCCCGGAAAATGGGTCAACGCCGAGGGCTGGGCCGACCGCGCCGCCGCCGAGGCCGAGCTGGAAGCCTCCATCAAACGCTTCGAGGCCGAGGGCCACTAGCCGCACGCCGGCCGGCCCGTGGGGTGCGTGATCCCCATGGGTCCGGCCGGACGGCGGGCCCGTGGGAACGCGGGTGCCGCCGGCGCGACCATACCGGACGGCGGGATTCTTCAGCGGGACCGTTGGCCTGCGCTACAGCAGGCTGCGCAGGATCTTGGCGGCGCCGTCGTCGTACACGCTGGCGGTGACCTCGTTCGCCGCGGCCCGGACGGATTCCGCCGCCTGGCCCATGGCAACGCCGCGGGCGGCCCAGGTGAGCATCTCGATGTCGTTGCCGCCGTCGCCGACGGCCACCGTATTGGCCGGATCGACGCCGAGCCTGGCTCTCAGTCCCTCCAGGGCCGAGGCCTTGGTCACGCCCGCCGCCGCGATATCCAGC
>JBIOFK010000155.1:0-5299 GCA_044447065.1 Actinomycetales bacterium
GCCACGGCGGGATACTGTGGGGCGGGGCTGGTGGCCCGGGACAGGGTGGGTGGGCGCACCTGGAGCAAGGTGGAGGACGGGGCCTGGCTGGAGATCGGCGGCCAGTGGGTTTCCCCCGACCAGACGGCGCTGATCGGACTGCTGAATGAACTCGGACTGGAAACCTATTCGCGCTACCGGGAGGGTGAATGCGTCTACATTGCCCCGGACGGCACCCGCAGCCGCTACACCGGAGAGATGTTCCCGGTCAGCGCGGGCACGGCCGCGGAAATGGAGCGCCTCATCGGCGTGCTCGATTCGCTCGCCGCAGCGATGGATCCGGCCGAGCCGTGGAATCATCCGCGGGCCCGCGAACTGGACATCATTTCCTTCCACCATTGGCTGCGCGGCGAGTCCGCGGACGAGGAGGCCTGCAATAACATCGGCCTGTTCATTGCCGGCGGCATGCTCACCAAGCCCGCGCATGCGTTCTCGGCGCTGCAGGCCGTGCTGATGGCCGCCTCGGCGGGATCCTTCTCGAACCTGGTGGACGAGGACTTCATCCTGGACAAGCGCGTGATCGGGGGGATGCAGCAGGTTTCCGAGCGGCTGGCCGCCGCGCTGGATGGAAACGTCTTCCTGAACGCGCCGGTGCGTACCCTGCAATGGCACGACGGCGGTGTGCTGGCGACCGCCGACGGCATCAGTGTGCGGGCCCGCCGGGCCGTGATGGCCGTGCCGCCGAACCTGTACTCCCGTGTCTCCTATGACCCTCCGCTGCCGCGCCGGCAGCACCAGATGCACCAGCACCAGTCCCTCGGACTGGTCATCAAGGTCCATGCGGTCTATGAGACGCCGTTCTGGCGCGCGGACGGCCTGTCCGGTACGGGCTTCAGCGCCTCCTCGCTGGTTCAGGAGGTCTACGACAATACGAACTACGAGGATCCGCGCGGAACCCTGGTCGGCTTCATCTCGGATGAGAAGGCGGACTATGCCTTCTCGCTCAGCCCGGCAGACCGCCGTCGTGAGATCCTCGCGTCCCTAGCGGGCTTCCTGGGCCCGGAGGCGGACCGGCCGGTGGCCTACTACGAGTCCGACTGGGGTTCGGAGGAGTGGACCCGCGGAGCCTACGCCAGCAGCTACGACCTGGGCGGACTGCACCGCTACGGGGCGGACCAGCTCACACCGGTGGGGCCGATCCACTGGTCCTCGTCCGACCTGGCCGCCGAGGGGTACCAGCACGTTGACGGGGCGGTGCGGATGGGCCAGTACACCGCCGCGGCGATTACGGCCGCACTGGCAGCCGGCCGGGCCGCCACCGCCGAACCAGCGTTGGAGAGCTGATCCGGCCGGAGCCTTGCCGGGAAGCGTTACCGGGGAGCGTCGGTGGCGGCACGTATGCTGGCATTCAGGCCGACCACGACAATCCCAGGAGCTGCCGGACCATGCGGACACCCCGATCCACCTACCGCCTGCAAATCACCAAGGACTTCACCCTCCAGGACGCGGCCGCCCGGGTCCCGTACCTCAAGCACCTCGGGGCGGACTGGATCTACCTCTCGCCGCTGCTGAGTGCCGCCGCCGGATCCATGCACGGCTACGACGTGGTGGATCCGGGCACGGTGGATGCTTCCCGAGGCGGGGAGGCGGGCCTGCGGATGCTCGCGGACGCCGCGCACGCGGCCGGCCTCGGCGTGCTGGTGGACATCGTCCCGAACCACATGGGTGTTGCGGACCCGCGGGAGAACGCCTGGTGGTGGGACCTGCTGATGCACGGCACGGGCTCCCGCTTTGCCCGCGCTTTCGACGTGGACTGGGAGGCCGGCGGGGGACGGGTGATACTGCCGGTGCTCGGCGGGGCGGATGACCTGGCCAGGCTGGAGCTCCGCACGGACGACGGCGGCGGCCACGTCCTTGCCCTCGACGGCCGTGAGTATCCGGTGGCCCCGGGCACCGGGCCCGCTGACCGGGCGGACAACTCGCCGCAGGCGGTGCACGACCGCCAGCACTACAGGCTGGCTCCGTGGCAGGTGGAGGCCAGCGGGTTGAACTACCGGCGGTTCTTCGCCGTCAGCACGCTGGCCGGGATCCGGGTGGAGGACCCTGAGGTCTTCGACGAAAGCCACGCCGAAATCCTCCGCTGGGTGCGGGCCGGGTGGGTGGACGGTCTGCGGATCGACCATCCGGACGGACTGAAGGACCCGGCCGGCTACCTCCGGCGGCTGAGCGAAGCCACCGGCGGCATCTACGTACTGGTGGAGAAGATCCTGGAACCGGGGGAGAACCTGCCGGCGGACTGGGCCTGCGCCGGCACCACCGGATACGACTCGCTGGGCGTGGTAGACCGCGCCCTGGTGCACCCCGCCGGCGCGGAAACCCTGACCGCGCTGGACACACGGCTGCGCGGTTCCGTGCTGGACTACGCAGACCTGTGCGCGGGCACCAAACGCGCCGTGGCGGACGGAATCCTCAACTCCGAGATCCAGCGGCTGGCGCGGCTGGTCGTCGCGGAAACCGGGCTGGACCACGGGCAGGCGGCGGACGCGCTCGCGGAAATCACCGCAGCGTTTTCCGTCTACCGCAGCTACCTTCCGCAGGGCAGGGCGGATCTGGATGCCGCCGCCGCCCGCGCCGCCGAGCGGAAGCCCGGCCTGCCCTATGCGCAGGTGCACCGGATCCTGGCGGGAACCACCGAGGCCGCGTACCGCTTCCAGCAGACCTCCGGAATGATCATGGCCAAGGGCGTGGAGGACTGCGCGTTCTTCCGGGCCACCAGGCTCGTGTCCCTCACCGAGGTCGGCGCCGACCCCGACGGCTGGAGCGTCGACGCCGCGGCATTCCACTCCTTCATGGCCGAACGCCAGGAACTCTCCCCGGCGGCCATGAACGCGTACTCCACACACGACACAAAGCGGGGCGAGGACACCCGGGCCAGAATCAGCACCCTGGCCGAATTCCCGGCGGAATGGACGAAGGCGCTGGGCGAATTGCAGTCGCTGGCGCCGCTGCCGGATGGCCCGCTGGCCAACCTGCTCTGGCAGTCGGTGCTCGGCGCCTGGCCCGCCGGCCGGGACCGGCTGCGCGGCTACGCCGAGAAGGCCGCCCGGGAGGCCGGCAACTCCACCAGCTGGCTGGACCCCGACGCGGAGTTTGAATCCGTACTGGCAGGCTGCGTGGACGCCGTCTTCGACAACGCCGGCGTCGGTGCCATTATCACCCGGATGGACAGCCTGATCGCCGCCGCGGCCCGCAACAACATTCTGGCCGGAAAGGCCCTGCAGCTGACCATTCCCGGCGTTCCGGATGTCTACCAGGGCTCCGAACGGGAGGAACTGTCGCTGACCGACCCGGACAACCGCCGCGCGGTGGACTTCGACGCGGCCGAGGCCGGCCTCGCAGCCCTCGCCGAGGAGACCTCGGTCCCCGCGGCGCTGTCCACCCCGGCGGCGAAGCAGCTGATCACGCACCGGGCACTGGCGCTGCGGAACAGCGCCCCGGACGCCTTCACCGGCTACACCCCGCTGTACGCCGACGGCCCCGCCGCGGACCATCTGCTCGGCTTCGACCGTGGCGGAGCCATCACGCTCGCCACCGTACTGCCGCGCTCACTGGCGGACGACGGCGGCTGGCGGGGCACCGTCGTCGGGCTTCCCCGGGTCCGCAACGTCCTCACCGGCACCGTGCACAGCGGCACCGTCGAAGTGGCCGAGGTGCTGGCGGGACTGCCCGCAGCGCTGCTCATCGCCGAGGGAGAAAACTGATGGCGCGCAGGGACTTCGACGTCTGGGCGCCGTCGGCAACGTCGGTGGCGCTGACGCTGGACGGTTCAACCGTCCCCCTGCGCGGGGACGCGGACGGGTGGTGGCGCTCGCAGGAACCTTGGCGCGCCGGGGCCGACTACGGCTACCTGCTCAACGGCAGCACCGACGCCCGGCCGGATCCGAGGTCGCTGCGCCAGCCCGGCGGCGTGCACAGTCTCTCGCGCAGCTACGACCCGGCGTCGTTCGGCTGGACGGACGGGAACTGGAAGGGCACCGGACTGACCGGCGCTGTCATCTACGAACTGCACCTCGGGACGTTCACCGACGAGGGAACCCTGGACGCGGCGATCGGCAAACTGGACTATCTGGTGCGGCTGGGAGCCACATTCGTGGAGCTGCTGCCGGTGAACGACTTCAACGGAAGCTGGAATTGGGGTTACGACGGGGTCCTCTGGTACGCGGTGCACGAGGCCTACGGCGGTCCGGCGGCGTACCAGCGCTTCGTGGACGCCGCCCATGCCGCCGGGCTCGGGGTGATCCAGGACGTGGTCTACAACCATCTGGGCCCGAGTGGAAACTACCTGCCCGAATTCGGTCCGTACCTGCGCAGCGGATCCAGCAACACGTGGGGCGAGCTGCTGAACCTTGACGGTCCGGATTCGGCCCAGGTGCGCCGCTACATCCTGGACAACGCGCTGGGCTGGCTGAGCGACTTCCACGTGGACGGGCTGCGGCTGGATGCCGTGCACGCGCTCAAGGACAACAGTCCGGTGCACCTGCTTGCCCAGCTATCCGACGAGGCTGGCGCCCTCTCCGCCCGGCTGGGCCGGCCACTGACGCTGATCGCCGAATCCGACCTCAACGACGCCGCGATGGTCTACCCCCGGGCGGACGGCGGCATGGGGCTGGGCGGCCAATGGAGCGATGACTTCCATCACGCGCTGCACGTGAACCTGACCGGCGAAACCGCCGGCTACTACGCGGATTTCGCGGGGCTGGCGTCCCTGGCGAAGGTGCTGCGCGACGGCTTTTTCCACAACGGGACCTACTCCAGCTTCCGCGGCACCAAGCACGGCGCCCCCATCCGTCCGGGCACCCCCGCCGCCGATCTGGTCGTCTGCATGCAGGACCACGACCAGATCGGCAACCGCGCCGCGGGGGACAGGATCTCCGCCACCCTCAGCGCCGCCCAGCTGAGGCTCGGCGCCGCCGTGAACCTGCTCTCCCCGTTCACGCCGATGCTGTTCATGGGCGAGGAATACGGGGCCACCACGCCGTGGCAGTTCTTCACCTCGCACCCGGAGGCGGAGCTGGGCAAGGCCACCGCAGAAGGCCGGTTCGCCGAGTTCGCCAAGATGGGCTGGGACAGGGGCTCCGTTCCCGACCCGCAGGACCCGCAGACCTTCCGACGCTCCAAGCTGGACTGGTCGGAGGCCGAATCGCCGGCCGGTGCTGGCCTGCTAGGACTGTACCGGCAGTTGACGGCGTTCCGGCGCGGCCACCCGGAACTCGCCGCCGGCTCCGTGGGAGGAGCGCACGTCACGCTCGACGACGGCGGC
>JBIOFK010000156.1:0-5297 GCA_044447065.1 Actinomycetales bacterium
GCAGGGACCCGCGCCAGTGTCCGCGCGACCCGGGCCGCCGCGTCGCTGCCCTGCAGCACGGCATGGCGGATCGTAGACGGCGCATCCTCCGGTGTGGCGGTCGCCACCGCCACTACTGACCCGTGCAGAACGGCCGACCCCGCCGTCGTGTCCGTCACCGCGGGACTAGGCACGTCCCGCGGCCCGACGCCCTGGGAGACCAGCAGCGGCCCTGGCGCGTGGAGCCATTCCTGCCGGCCGTCGGCATGCGTCACGGAAATCCCGTCCGCGCCGATGGCGTTCACGGTCGCCGAAAGGACGATCCGCACCTCCGGGTTGGCGAGCAGGCGCGGGACAGCAAGGATTTTGGCCCTGCGGCCGGATTCGGGGGCGATCTGCTCCTGCGCGCCGATGAGCAGGACGGAGGTTCCCCGGGAGGCGAGCGTGTCTGCCACGGACATGCCCACGGCGTCGGCGCCCCACACGGTGCAGGCCCGCGGCGCCGGTCCGTCGAGCCCGTCCACGAGCCACTCTCGGATGTCCTGCACGCGGGAGGCCGCGCCGGCGTGAGCCCCCGGAGCCGCAGGGTCGGCGTGAGCCCCCGGAGCCGCCGGGCCGGCGGGAACCCCCGGGGGTGCGGGAACCCCCGGAAGTGCCGGAACCACCGATGTTCCGCCGACGGCCAGGACGACGGCGTCCGGTGCCTCCGCGCGGGCCAGGAAGTCCGCGACCGTTGAGCCGAACCGGACGTCCACCCCCAGCCGTTCCAGCTCCGCCGCGGACCAGTCAAGGAAGCGGTAAAAATCCGGGGTGGACCGCATCATGGCCGCAAGCGCCATGTTCCCGCCCAGCCGGTGGCCCTCCTCCACCAGGGTCACTCTAGCCCCGGCCAGGGCCAGGTCCCGGGCGGCGGTGAGGCCAGCGGGTCCGGCCCCGCCGACGACGGCGGTCGCGCCGCTGCGCAGGGCGGGCAGCGGAACCGGAATCCGGCCGCGGCCGACAGCGGCATTGACGGAACAGCCGACCTGGCCGGCGCCGAGGTTGTCGATGCAGACGTTGCACGCGATGCAGGGGCGATAGGTCCCGCCCGACAGCGCCGCGGTGGCGAATTGCGGATCCGCGTGCAGTGCCCGGCCCACGCTGAGGAAGTCGGCGACCCCGTCGGCGAGCAGTTCCTCGGCAACCTCGGGCGAATTGATCCGTCCGGCCATTCCGATCGGCAGCCCGAAGGCGCGGTACCGCCGGGCCGTTTCGCGCAGGAAGCCCGGGCTCCACTCCCCCGAGGCGACAATCCATTCCCCGGCCTCGTAGCTGCCGGCGGAGATGTCCAGGAAGTCCAGCTTGGCCAGCCGGGCCCGGGAGATCAGTGCAAAGGTCGCATCGGCGTCCAATCCGCCGGGCGTCCCCTCCACGCAGGAGATCCGCACGCCCAGGGCAACATGGGGGGCAGCAGCCCGGACCGCGTCGATCACGAGATTCAGGAAGAGCACGGGATCGCTGAATTCGTCCGTGCGGCGGTTGTACAGGGGTGAAAGGAACTGATGCACCAGGTAGCCGTGGCCGCCGTGGATACTGATCACGTCGATGTCGGCCGCCGCGCAGCGGGCCGCGGCCGCACCGAACGCCGCCACGAGTTCGTACGCCTCCGCCGTCGTCATTTCCCGGGGAACCTCACCGCCGGCCGTGTCGCAGGGGATCGGCGAGGGGGCCAGGTTCGGGTGTCCGCTGATTTTGCTCTGGGCGGTGCGCCCGCCGTGGTTGAGTTCGCAGCCGACGACGGCGCCCTCGGCGTGCACGGCGGCGGCAAGGTCCTTCAGCGGCGCGATGCAGCTGTCGTTGTGGGCGCCAAGCTGGTGGGTACGGCCCTTGCCGTCCGCCCGGACGTAGGTCGCTTCGGTGAAGACGAGCGCAACCCCGGCCCGCGCCCGCTGCAGCAGATAGTCCTTGTACTGCTCCGACAGATGGCCTTCCGTGTCGCAGTAGTTGCGCTCCATCGGGGCCGACACCAGCCGGTTACGCAGCCGCACCGGCCCCAGGTCCAGCGCGGTGTTGGTCAGATTCTCTCCGGTGGTCATGACGGTTCCTTTTCTGCCGGGATGGTCAGCGTGCTGAGGTGGGGGACCCGGCGGCAGCCAGTAGGCCGCCGATCGCGTAAGCGCGGGTGATGGCCGAACCCAGGGTTGCTCCGCCGCCGGGGTAGGCACCGTGGAACACGCTGGCCGCACAATTGCCGGCGGCATAGAGGCCGACGACGGCGGTGCCCGCGGGTGTCAGCACCTGGCCGGCCGGACTGACCTTCAGGCCTCCCGCGGTCCCCAGGACGCCGGCGTGGATCGGGACGGCGTAGAACGGCGCCGTGAGCAGCGGTGCCAGGCATGGATTGGGCTTGTTGGCCGGATCCCCCAGATGCCGGTCCTCGCGGCTGGCGCCCCGGTTGAACTCGCTGTCCGTCCCGACAGCCGCGTCGGCGTTGAACCGGGCCACCGTCGCGGCGAGTCCCGAGGAGGAGACCGCTATCAGGCGGGCCAGCTCGGCAAGGGTCGGTGCGGCGGTCATCCAGGGTTCCGGCCGGCCCGGCAGGGAGCCCGCCACGGAATACTTGCGCAGGAAGTCGGAGTCGAAGACCAGCCACGCCGGGCTGTTCCCCTGCCGGGAGCCGGCGGGGTCCACATTGGCGAACACGCGCACCAGGTCATGATAGTTCAGCGCCTCATTCACGAACCGCCGTCCCTGGGCGTTGACAGTGATGGAGCCGGGCAGGGTCATTTCCACATTGCCCATCCGGCCGGAGGGCAGACCGTCGTACAGGTGGGTCGGGGCGGCGATGACCGGAACGCCCCAGATGGCTGTCGCATCGCTGAGTCCGGCGCCGGCGCGGAGTCCCAGCATGAGGCCGTCCCCCTCGTTGCTCGGGGCGCCGATGGGGGTGACCGGGAAGGTGAGCAGCGCCCTGCGCAGATCGGGGTTCCACTCGAAACCGCCGGTGGCCAGGACGACGCTGGTTGCGCGTATGCTTTCCCGCCGGCCGTGTACCGTCAGCCGCCAGCCGTCCGGCCCGGACTCCAGCGCCGTCACCCGTGCGCCGGCCGCGACCGCGATTCCGCGGTCCAGTGCGGAAGCCAGCAGGGCACCGACCAGGGCACCGCCTATGGTGCGGATCCCGCTGGTCCGCCGTTCGGCGAGCAACTCCGGGTCGACGGGCGCGCCCTTCAGGGCATCCCTTTCCGCCATGCTGATCAGCGGGAAGTACGTCGGCTGCCGGATCGAATCCGCGAGGGCAGGGATCCCGGCCGGGTCGAAGGCCTCGTTGTCCAGTCCCCGCCCGGACGCGGCGCAGGGAAGGTCCAGGTGGTAATCCGGACGGCCCAGCGGCCGGTAGCTGACCCGCGTCCTGGTGTCCAGGTAACGCACCGCCTCGGCGGCGGTCCTGACATACCAGCCGACTTCGTCGTCGGTCATCGCGCCGTCGGCGGCGGCCGCCAGGTACGCCGCGGCGTCCGCGCCGGAATCCGGGTGGCCGGCCGCGGCCATGAGGTGGTTGCAGGGCGCCCACATCACCCCTCCGGAAACCGCCGTTGTGCCGCCGAATTTGGCGGCCTTCTCCAGCACCAGCACGCTCAGCCCGGCATCGGCCGCGCGCAGCGCCGCCACCAGCCCGGCGGCACCGCTTCCGGCGACGACGACGTCATAGTCACCTCCGGCATCGGCCGGTGTTATGCCGATCATGACGACGTGCCAGGCATGTCGATGGCGACCTTGCCCACCATCTGCGTCCGGTCGCGCATCGTGTCAAAGGCCTGCGCCAATGCCCCGAACGGAAACCGGTGCGTGATCAGCGCGGCAGCCTGTTCGGGATGGCGGCCGAGCAGTTCAAGGGACTCGCCGATCAGGTTCAGCGAATTGCGGCTGCCGATGAGGTCAACCTCCTTGACGGGCAGCGTCCGCATGGACAGGGCGGCGACCTTGTCGGAGATACCGACGGTGACCACCCGGCCGGCGGCGGCCACCATCACGAGCGCGTTCTCCAACGATCCGGGCATCCCGGTGGCTTCGATCACCAACGAGGGCCCCGACCCTGCAGTGAGGTCGGCCAGGGCCTCCTCCTGCGCCGGGGACGGGAACGGCACCGCGGGGTCGATGACCCACGCATCCCTGGCGCCGAAGGTCCGGGAAAAACCGGCGCGTTCGGGGACGGTGTCAACGGCCACGACGTCGATGCCGAGTTCCGCGAGGTACAGGGTGGCGAGCAGCCCGATCGGTCCGCATCCGAGGACGACGGCCTTTTCCCCGGGCACCGGCCGGCCCCGGTTCACGGCCTGCATGGCAATACTCATCGGTTCGCACAGTGGCGCGATTTCCATCGGCACTGTGTCAGGAATCCGGCACAGCTTCCCGACCGGGATGGCCATCGCCTCCACGAGCGACCCGTCCTCGTAGCAACCGTAGACAGACATCCGGCGGCACGCGTTAACCCGGCCGATACCGCAGGCGTAGCAGTCCCCGCAGTAGAACATCGGCGATACGGCAACCCGGTCCCCGACCGCCCACTTACCGTCCGCTCCCCCGCCCAGCTTTTCGATGACGCCGGCAAACTCGTGGCCCTGGATGATGGGCAGATCCGTGGCGTAGTCGTCTTCCCAGATATGCAGGTCTGTGCCGCACAGGGTGACGTGATGGATCCGGACCAGGGCCTCGCCGTCGGCCGGCTCGGGCACGGGAAGCTCGCGGAACTCAATCACTTCCTTACTGACGGTGCAGGCGGCGAGCATTCAGTGCCCCCGGAGGGCGCCGAAGGCGACGTTCCATTGCCGCACATCGCGGTCCGCGATCAGCCCGTTGGCGTGGAACGGATCCTGGTTGATCAGCGGGAGCAGTTCCTCTTTGGACGCGGCGTTCCAGACCAGGACCGCGCCGGGATCCTCATCGGGTCCGAACGGGCCGGAAACCAGCAGCCGCTTGGCCTCGAACTGGCCGGTCAGGAAATCGACGTGCGCAGGGCGGTTGGTGTCGCGCCCGGCGGCTGAGCCAGCGCCATAGCGGTAGGTGACGACGAAATTCGGCACGGGGATCCTCTTTCTGTGGGCTTGTCCAACCACAGTGACAGGGGCTACATATTATGTCCAACACTAAAATGATCCTGTTCTAGGACCGCAACACACATAATCATTCATGTCCGGCCGCGGTGATGAGCACCAGCCCTGAGGGGTCCTTTCCGTGCCGGTTGGAGGTAGGTTGGGCATGGTTGACCACGTCGGAAAGAGAAACTCATGTGTGGCAGGTTTTCGATGGACAAAAAGACCGATGACCTCATCCAGGCA
>JBIOFK010000157.1:0-5172 GCA_044447065.1 Actinomycetales bacterium
GGATGACCGGGTGTTTCGGCACCGCTTCCGCAACCCCGCGGCGGTCCCTAGGGTTCTAGCATGACACTTGCGGACCTGTACCCGACGGCCCTGCGGCTGCTGGGCCGTCCCGTCCTCGTGGTCGGCGGCGGCCCCGTTGCCGCCCGCCGGTCCAAGGCCCTGCTCGACGCCGGGGCGCAGCTGACCCTGGTGGCTCCGGCCGTGTGCGCCGCGGCCCGGGAACTCGCAGCGGCCGGGCTGCTGCGCTGGGAACAGCGCCCTTACCGCAGCGGGGACCTGGACGGAAAGTGGTTCGTCCAGACCGCCACCGGGGACCCTGCCGTGGACAGCCTGGTCGCAGCGGACGCCGACGCCCGGCGCGTGTGGTGCGTCAACGCCTCCGATCACGAAACATCCGCTGCCTGGACGCCCGCCGTGACCGCCGTCGACGGTGTCACCGTGGCCGTCAACGCCGGCGGTGACCCCCGCCGTGCCGTCGCCGTCCGCAACGCCATCGCCGAGGTGCTGGATACCGGCGGATTGCCCCTGCGCCGGTACCGAGGCCGGGGCACCGGCGGTGATTCAGGGGGCCGCGGCTCCGTTGCCCTGGTCGGCGGAGGACCGGGGGATGAGGGGCTCATCACGGTCCGCGGCCGGCGGCTGCTGGCCCAGGCCGACGTCGTGGTGGCGGACCGGCTGGGCCCGCGCGGACTGCTGGAAACGCTCGACGACGACGTCACCGTGATCGAGGTCGGCAAGGCGCCCGGGCACCACCCTGTCCCGCAGGATGACATCAACCGCATCCTGGTCCGCGAAGCGCTGGCCGGCAACCGCGTCGTCCGGCTCAAGGGCGGCGATCCGTACGTTTTGGGCCGCGGCGGCGAGGAAGCGGCCTTCTGCCGGGAGCACGGCATCGACATCGAGGTGGTTCCGGGAGTCACCTCCGCCGTGTCGGTCCCCGCGGCCGCCGGGATTCCCGTCACGCACCGCGGAGTCGCCAAGGCGTTCACCATGATCAGCGGGCACGAGGAGCTCGGGGCGGTCCCGCCAGGGAGCGACCATACCGTGGTGCTGCTGATGGCGGTCGGTACGCTGGCCGCCTCGGCCGCCGCGCTCGCCGCGAACGGACGCGGCGACGGCTGCCCGGTGGCTATAGTGGAAAACGGCTTCGCCGCCAACCAGCGCGTCACCTTCGGCACCCTGGCGGACATCGCAGGGAAGGCGGCCCGCACCGGCGTGGCCAACCCGGCCGTCGTCGTCGTCGGCGACGTGGTGAACCTCAGCCCGCTAGCCCAGACCACCCGAACCCCCGCCCTCACCCAACTAGGTCGCAGATAACGCACTTCTGAGCCCTGAAAACAGCCTTAACTGCGACCCAGTTGGGGTGAACGAACGAAAAGGAACCCGCCGTGCCGGACAGCACCCCACGCACCCCGTCCCTTCAGCCCGGAACATCCCTGACCCCGCAGCCGGGACAGCCTGGACGGCCGCTGCGCGTCGCCGTGATCGGCTCCGGGCCGGCCGGAGTGTATGCCGCGGACATCCTGACCAAGAGCGAGGAGGTCCGCAATGGCCTGGAGGTCAGCATCGACCTGTTCGACCGCTACCCGGCGCCGTACGGGCTGATCCGCTACGGCGTCGCTCCGGACCACCCACGGATCAAGGGCATCGTCAACGCGCTGCACAAGGTCCTGGACCGCGGCGACATCCGCTTCTTCGGCAATGTGGATTACGGGACCGACCTGTCGCTGGCCGATCTGCGGGCGCACTACGACGCCGTCATCTTCGCCACCGGCGCCATCAAAGATGCTGACCTGAACATCCCCGGCGTCGAGCTGGAGGGCTCCTACGGCGGCGCCGACTTCGTCTCCTGGTACGACGGCCACCCGGACGTGCCCCGCGACTGGCCGCTGAACGCGAAGGAGATCGCGGTGATCGGCAACGGCAACGTGGCCCTGGACGTGGCCCGGGTGCTCGCCAAGCACGCGGACGACCTGCTCAGCACCGAAATCCCGGACAACGTCTACGCCGGGCTGAAGGCCTCGCCGGTCACCGACGTGCACATCTTCGGCCGCCGCGGCCCGGCCCAGGTGAAGTTCACCCCGCTGGAACTGCGCGAGCTCAGCCATGCCAGGGACGTGGACATCATCCTTTACCCGGAGGACTTCGAATTCGATGTGGCCTCGGACGAGGCAATCCGGACGAACAACCAGACCAAGACGATGGTCGGCACCCTGACCAACTGGCTGGCCGAGCAGGATGACGATGCGGCGCCCGGACCGGATTCCGCGCCGGCCGGGGCCAGCCGCCGCCTGCACCTGCATTTCCTGCACAGCCCCACGGAAATCACCGGCACCGGCGGCGCGGTATCGGCCATCACGTTCGAGCGGACGGAGCTGGACGGCACGGGCAACGCCCGCGGCACCGGAGAGCTGGTGGAGTACCCGGTGCAGGCCGTCTACCGGGCCGTCGGATACTTCGGATCCGCGCTGCCGGGGGTGGAATTCGACCACAGCCGCGGCGTCGTGAGGAACGACGGCGGCCGCGTCCTTGGCGTTGACGGCGGCCACGTGCCGGGCCTGTACGCGACGGGCTGGATCAAGCGCGGACCGGTCGGACTGATCGGCCACACCAAGGGCGACGCCCTGGAAACCGTCACCCACCTGCTGGCCGACCGCGCCCGGCTGCCGGAAGCGGCACGCCCGGTTGCAGCGGCCGTCGTCGAGCTCTTGGCTGCGCGCGGCGTGGAATACACCACCTGGGAAGGCTGGCTGGAACTGGATGCCCATGAACGCGCCCTCGGCGCGGCAAACCGGGGCGGAGCGGCGGCCCCGGGCGGCGCGCGCGAACGCATCAAGGTGGTCCCGCGCGCGGAGATGGTTTGCATTTCCCGCGCCGCCGAGGGCGCGGCGGTCGGTTCACCTACCTGATCAGGCGGACCCGGAGGGGCAGGTCAAGGCCGGCCCAGGCGCGGGCATCCAGGACTGTCATTCCGCTGCGGCGTTAGCGATGCGACGCTCGGCGAGCAGCTCGTCGACCAATGAACGCTCCTTCGGCACGGTGGACCCGATCGCGCGCAGTTCCGCTTCCGGGTCCTGGTGCCTCTCGACGACCGGCCGCTGCCCTGATGCATGCACGTTCAGGCGGTCTCCCGGCGTGGCCCGAGGGCACGGCGAATGTCCTAGGTCCGGCCGCGCCGGCAAACTAAATGAACAATATTCGTTTCACCTCTTGCGCCGGCCGACGGTCCGGATTCATACTAAATGAACGACGTTCTTTTAGTGACCTGAATCTCCCTGGAGCAACAATGCGTGAACTGACCAGACTTTATCCTCCGACCTCGCCGGCCCGGGTGCGCCCGGCGGAGCGGCACCCCCTGCGCGTCGCGCTGGTGCAGCACCGCTGGCAGCCGGACCGGGACCGGCTGGAAGCCGAGCTGAACGACGGCATCGCCCGGGCCGCCCGGCTCGGAGCCGCCGTCGTCTTCCTTCCCGAACTCACGCTCTCGCGCTACCCGGCGGATACCGTTCCCGCCGAAGCCCCCGGCGACACCGCCGAGGACCTGGCCACGGGTCCCACGTTCCGGTTCGCGGCGGCGGCGGCCAGGACCCACGGCATCGCCGTCCACGCCTCCCTGTACCAGCGTTCCCCTGGTGCGGACGGTCTGGGCCTGAACACCGCGATCCTGGTTTCCTCCGAGGGTGAGCTGCAGGCCGCCACGCACAAGCTGCACATTCCCGTCACCGACGGCTATGTGGAGGACAAGTACTTCCGGCAGGGACCCGCCGGCGACGACGCATACCGGGTCTTCGCGCCGGCGGAACTCGGCGGCGCAACACTGGGCCTGCCGACCTGCTGGGACGAATGGTTCCCCGAGGTGGCTCGGCTGTATTCCCTGGGCGGGGCCGAACTGCTGGTCTACCCGACAGCCATCGGCTCCGAACCGTCCTTTCCCGGCTTCGACACCCAGCCGCTGTGGCAGCAGGTCATCGTGGGCAACGGCATCGCCAACGGCCTGTTCATGGTGGTCCCCAACCGCTGGGGCAACGAGGGCAGCGTGACCTTCTACGGTTCCTCGTTCATCTCGGATCCGTACGGCCGCGTCCTGGTCCAGGCGCCGCGGGACGAATCCGCCGTGCTGGTGGCGGACCTGGACCTGGACCAGCGCCGGGACTGGCTGACGCTGTTCCCGTTCCTGAAGACCCGGCGTCCGGACACCTATGGCCCGCTGAGCCGGCCGGTCGACCCCGCCGAACCGCTCGGCGCGGTGGCCTCCGCCCGGATGGGCGCACCCGAGCCGGCGGCACGCTGATGAGCTGGCGGATGCCGGCGGAAACCGCACCGCAGGCCCGGATCTGGATGGCCTTCCCGCCCGGCGGTTACGCCCTCGGTGACTCGCCGGAGCAGGCGCACGCCGCCCGCGCCACCTGGGCCGCCGTCGCCAATGCCGCCGCCGGGTTTGAGCCGGTCACCATGGTGGTGGCGCCGGACGACGTCGGGACCGCCCGGAGCTACCTCGACCCGGCGGTTGACCTGCTGGTGGCCCCGCTGGATGACGCCTGGATGCGCGACATCGGCCCGAGCTTCGTGCTCGACGACGGGACCGACGGCGGGACCGACAGCGGGACCGATGACGGCGGGCCCCGGCTGGGCGCCGTCGACTGGGTGTTCAACGGCTGGGGCCAGCAGGACTGGGCCAGCTGGGGCAAGGACTCGCTGATCGGCGCGAAGGTGGCCGGCTGGTCCGGTGCCGCGGCGGTGGCGTCACCGCTGGTCAATGAGGGCGGCGGCATCGCGGTGGATGGGGAGGGAACCGTGCTGGTGACCGAAACCGTGCAGCTGGACCCGTTCCGCAATCCGGGACTGACCAGGGCCGACGTCGAGGCGGAACTCGCCCGCACCATCGGCGCCAGCAAAGTCATCTGGCTGCCGCGCGGCCTGACCCGGGATGCCGAGCGCTACGGGACCCGCGGCCATGTGGACATCGTCGCCGCCATCCCCAGCCCGGGCACGCTGCTGGTCCACCGGCAGTCCAATCCCGACCACCCCGATTTCGCCGTCACGGCGGACATCATCGACTTCCTGGCCACCACCCGGGACGCGGCCGGCCGGACCTGGAACATCATCGAGGTCCCGGCGCCGGAAACCATCACCGACGAGGAGGGGTATGTCGACTACAGCTACATTAACCAC
>JBIOFK010000158.1:0-5172 GCA_044447065.1 Actinomycetales bacterium
AAACCCCGACCGCGCCCCGCCGTTCAACCCCCGGCCCGTGTCTGGGCCTGGGCCTGCGGCTGCGGCCGTGGCCGTGGCCGTGGCCGCGGAGCCTCCACTGAACGCGGATCCGGCCGGGACGCCGGCCGGGGCGCCGGCCGGGGCGGTACCAGGGTCGAAGGCGAACACCGCCCTCCCCGCATCCACCCGCTCCGGGGTGTTCGCGGCCAGATTCGCCGTATCCACCGCCGACGCCGCCGCGACCTGCAGGAACCCCGCCAGCCGGGCAATCCTCTCAATATCCAGCAACGCCCCCACCAGGCCCGGGCCGTCGAGCAGGGCCGCGCTAGCCGGAAACGTGGCGGCGGCATCCGCCAGGTCGGACCGAAACCGGGAAAACAACCCCGGCACGTCAGGCTCAAGAGTTTCGGACGCCGGCCCGAAGACCTGGCCATCACCGTGACGGTCAGCGTCCGGATCCACGGTTGGCCCGTCACCGGCCGGATCCGCACCGACGCTGTCCTGAGCCTTCCCGTCAGCGGAGACCGGCCCGACCCCACCGCGAGCCGCGGCCAGCCCGCCGTCGGTCGCCGGGAAACCCGGACCCGCAGCACAACCCGGGACATCACCGGCAGGTGCTGCCGGGTCCGGGGCCGTCCGCTGCTTCGAGTCCATACCAAAAGTTTATGCGAAGACATATTCGATCAAAAAGGGGTCATGACCCGTATGTGCACAACCGACAGCGAGAAACCGCCTGTGGAGGGCAAGTGCCCCGAGATCGCGGCCCGCCGGCGGCCACCTGCGCCCGATCGCCAGATACCCACCGGCGCCATCGCCCAGCGGCGCCACCGCCCCACAAGCTCACGCCGCTCGGTGAAGCCTGTGCACCCTCACCGCTATGCAAACACTGTCGTCACGAGCGGTGCACCGCCGTCACGCAAACACCTAGCCGAAGATGTTGATGGGCTTAACGATGTCCGCATACATCAGCAGCGCGCTCATCGCCAGCAACAGGGCGGCCACCACATAGGTCACCGGCAGCAGCTTGGCAATGTCGAACGGGCCCGGATCCCGGCGCCGGAACAGTTTCGCCACGCGGCGGCTGACGGCCTCATACAGTGCGCCCGCGATATGTCCGCCGTCCAGCGGCAGCAGCGGGACGAGGTTGAAGACGAACAGGGCAAGGTTGACGCTGGCCACCAGTCCGACGAGCGTGCCAACCCGGGCGGAGAGCGGAACGTCCTGCATCGAGGCGACCTCACCGGCCGCCCGGCCCACACCCACCACGGAGATCGGGCCGTTGGGATCGCGCGGAGCGGAGCTGAAGGCCGCCTGGCCCACGGCGACCACGCGCTGCGGCAGGTTCACGACGACGCCGACCATCTTGGTGAGGTTGTCCCCCACCGCAGGGAGGACGGCGGAGGCCGGCTGCGGGGCCAGCACCGATGTCGCCCCGACGCCGATGAAGCCGACGTCGGCCATCATCGCCTGGCCGCTGCTGTCCTTGCGGGCATTGCCGTTGATGTCCGTCACGGGCCGGGACGTAAGCACCGGGGTGATGGTGGTGGCGACCTGCTGGCCGCCACGCTGCACGGTGATGGCCACATTCCGGCCGGCGGCGGCGCGGATCCAGTCGGTGAGCTGGTTCCAGCCGGTGACGGCCTTGCCGTCGAACCTGGTGATGGTGTCACCGGGCTTCAGGCCCGCCGCAGCCGCAGGAGTCTTGGTGCAGGTACTCAGGTCCGTCGGCACCGGATCTCCGTACTTGACCTGGCAGGCGCTCACATCGGCCAGCGTCGTCGTCGCCTGGGCCGTGCCGAAGCCCATCAGCAGCACCGCCATCAGCACCGTGCCGATCAGCAGGTTCATGAAGGGTCCGCCGAGCATGATGATGATCTTTTTCCAGACCGGCAGCGCATAGAAGACCCGCTTCCCGTCGTTCGGGCCCACCTCCTCATGCGCCAGGCTGCGGGCTTCCGTGGCGAGGGTCTGGAACATTCCGGTGCTGGACGGGCGGACGGTGCCGTCGGAGGAGTTCGGCGGGTACATGCCGATCATGGAGACGTAGCCGCCGGCGGGGATCGCCTTGAAGCCGTATTCGGTTTCGCCGCGGCGGATGGACCAGATCGTGGGCCCGAAGCCGATCATGTACTTGGTCACCCGGACACCGAAGAGTTTGGCCGGGACCAGATGGCCGACCTCGTGCAGGGCGATGGACACGGCGATGCCGACGGCTACGAAGAGCACGCCTGCAATGAACAGCAATACGCTCACAATCAACTTTCTGTTGCCGGTGGTTGCCGGCGTGGTTCTATCGGCTCACGTGGGCTAAACGATTTTGGGCGCTCCGGCGTGCCCACTGTTCAGCTTCCAGTACCGACCCGAGGCTGAGCTGGGCGTCGGCTGTATGCGCACCGAGGACAGCCTCTACAGTATCCACGATGTCCAGGAAGCCGATGGCGCCGGCATGGAAGGCCTGCACGGCCTCCTCGTTGGCGGCGTTGTAGACGGCAGGGAACGTACCGCCCTGCTTGGCGGCATCCTTGGCGAGGTCGACGGCGGGGAACGCCTTCGCATCCAGCGGCTCGAACGTCCAGCTGGTCGCCTGGGACCAGTCACAGGACATCGCCGCGGCCGGGACCCGCTCGGGCCAGCCCAGGCCCAGGGCGATGGGCAGCCGCATGTCCGGCGGGGAGCACTGGGCAATCGTGGAGCCGTCGGTGAACTGGACCATGGAGTGCACCACGGACTGCGGGTGCACGACGACGTCGATCCGGTCCAGCGGGACGTCGAACAGCAGGTGGGCTTCGATGACCTCAAGGCCCTTGTTGACCAGGGTGGCGGAGTTCGTGGTGACCATCGGGCCCATGTCCCAGGTGGGGTGCCGGAGCGCCTGTGCGGGGGTGACGGCGGCCAGCTCGCTCCGGCCAAGGCCGCGGAACGGGCCGCCGGAGGCCGTGAGGACCAGCCGGTCGACCTCGGCGTCCGTGCCGGAGCGCAGGCACTGGGCGATGGCGGAGTGCTCGGAATCCACCGGAACGAGCTGGCCTTCAGCGGCCGCGTCCTTGACCAGCCGGCCGCCCACAATCAGCGATTCCTTGTTGGCCAGGGCAAGCAGGGCCCCGGATTTAAGAGCGGCGAGGGTGGGTGCGAGGCCGATCGAGCCGGTGATGCCGTTGAGCACGACGTCCGCCCCGCCGTCGCCCGTCCAGCCCGCGATGGCGGCGGCGGCATCCGGTCCGGCGAAGATTTCGGGGGCGTAACCGGACCCACCGGCGGCGCCGGGCCCGCCGGCGGCGGCAGCACCACCGGCCGCGGCGTCAATCAGGGACCGCAGCCGGGCGGCGTCCGCACCGGAGGCTGACGTTCCCACCGCCCCGGCCCGGGTCGACACGGCCTGGCGCGCCAACAGTTCAAGGTTGCCCGAGCCCGCGCAGATCGCCGTGACCACGAAGCGGGGGCGGCCGTCGTCGAGCACCGACCCGGCGACGACGTCCAGGGCCTGGGTGCCGATCGAACCGGTGGATCCGAGGAGGATGACCTTACGCTGCTGCATACTCTCCAGTATCCCGCACCCGCACGGCGTGCGGGAGCGTCCGGCCTAGCGTCCCGCCAGGCGGAGGGTCGCTTCGGCGTGCTTGAGGATCGGCCCGTCGACCATGCGGCCGCGGTGCGCGAAGACGCCCGTTCCGGCGGCCTTCGCCGCGGCCAGCAGTTCGGTGGCGGCGGCGACCTGGTCCTCGGTGGGGGCATAGGCGGTGCGGATCACAGCGACCTGGCCGGGGTGGATGCAGGCGGTGGCCCGGAAACCGGATGCGACAGCGTCCTGCGCCTCCGCGGCCAGGCCGTCCAGGTCCCCGATATTGACGTAGACCGCGTCGATGGCGCTTTTGCCGCGGGCGCCGGCGGCCAGCAGCACCTGCGCGCGGGCCTGGGCGGCCACCTCGCGGTAGCTGCCGTCCGCCCGGCGGCTCGAACTGCCGCCCAGGGACGCGAGGAGATCCTCGGCACCCCACATCAGGGCGACGACGTTGGGGGCGAGGGCGATTTCCGCGGCGGAGACGACGCCCAGGGCGGTCTCGCACAGCGCAATCACGCAGTAGCCCATGAGCTGGGCCACGGCGGCGCCGCTCTCGGCCTTGGCGACCATGATGTGCGTGTAACGCGTCTGCTTCAGCGCGGCCAGGTCCTTGCGGCTGTCCGGTGTCCCCATCGGATTGATCCGCACAATGGTCCGTTCCGGATCCAGCGGGTTCTCCACCAGGTGCCGGCGCGCGGCGGCCTTCTGCGCCGGGGCGACCGCGTCCTCGAGGTCAAGGATGACGGCGTCCGCGCGTTCGGCGGCCTTGGCGTAGCGTTCGGGCCGGTCGGCCGGGCAGAACAGCAGGGACGGGCCCATGGTGAAGGGTGCTGTCGGACTCATGCGTTCCGCACTCCTTTTCCGGCATCCGCGTGGGCCGCGCGGGTCCACATCAGGGCCGTCCGGGTGGCGGTGCCGACGACGACGCCGTCCTGGTTGCGTCCCGTGTGGGACATCGTGGCAATCCCCTGTCCCGGCCTCGACGACGACAGCCGCTTGGCGGTGACGACCGTCTCCGTGTACAGGGTGTCGCCATGGTAGAGCGGGTGCGGGAACGTGACGTCGGTCAGGCCGAGCTGGGCAACGATGGTCCCCGCCGTCAGCTGCGGGACCGACTGCCCCACCATCGTGGCCAGGGTGAACATGGAGTTCATCAGCCGGGCGCCGAAGGGCTGCGTGGCGCTCCATGCGGCGTCCAGGTGCAGGGCCTGGGTGTTCATCGTCATCGTGGTGAACAGGACGTTGTCGGTTTCCGTCACCGTCCGGCCCGGGCGGTGGGCGTACACCACCCCGGTTTCGAGTTCGTCGAAATAAAGTCCGCGCTGTTCAATCACGCGGGCGCCGCCGGCCTCCTCGGGCGCGCCGGGATTCTCGGGCGCGCTCACACGTCGTCCTCGTTGTGCCATTCAACCTTCAGGTCGGCGCCCGTGGCGGCCATGACCTCGACGGCGCTGTCGGCAGGATACGGGCCGGTGCCGAGGATCCCGTTTTCCGAGTGCAGCACCACTTCCACCCCGTCCGGGATGTAGTTCGGAATCAGGGTCGGCATGCCGATGCCCAGGTTCACGTACTGGCCGTTCTTCAGTTCCTTGGCGACCCGCGCCGCAAGTTCG
>JBIOFK010000159.1:0-5155 GCA_044447065.1 Actinomycetales bacterium
GCGTTGCCCAGTTCGCTCAGCGCCGCGCTGCGTGCCGTATTTGACCGCGCGGCCGGTCACTACCGGCGCTTCGTGGAGACGTGACGCGGCCAGCTGGTGCCAGCGGCTACCCATCCCCGCTCCGGCTACGCTGGCCAACGTAGCCCAAGCGGGTGGGCGTCGCAACTGGCGCGAACACCACCTGCCGCCGGCGCCCAGCCTCCATCCACCCGCGGCCAGGCTGCCCGGCGCCGCCGTGGAGCCCGTTCAGCGTTGTCCAGTTCGCTCAGCGCCGGCCAGCGTGCCGCGTTTGACCGCGCGGCCGGCCACTACCGGCGTTTCGTTGAGACGTGACGCGGCCAGTTGATGCTAGCGGCTACCCATCCCCGCTCCGGCTACGCTGGCCAACGTAGCCCAAGCGGGTGGGCGTCGCAGTTGGCGTCCAACCTCCCTCCACCTGCGGTCGACGCCCCCCAGCGCCGCACATACCGGCGTCGGCCCCTTCGGCCGGCGGACGGAACGGGCAACACTGATCGGATGAACAGGAAAGCGCTCGAACAACTTGTCGACACCCACTGGCCCGCCCGGATCGTCAGCACGACCGCCGAACTCGCGGCGGCCGGGATCGGAGACAGGATTCTGACCGCCGGCGTGCGGTTCGGGGTGCTGACCCGGCTGCGCCGCGGGGCTTTCATCCGGGCAGGGATCTGGCTGCCGGCGTCGGCCCGCCAACAGGATCTGTACCGCCTGGACGCCCACGTCCTGACTTCCGGAGCGGCCTGCACCTACAGCCATTTCACGGCCGCGCTGATCTGGCGGTGCCGCCCGTGGCCTCCCGTTCCTGGTATCCATCTGAGCTCGGCCAGCTCCTTCAGGAGCGCGCGAACCGGGCGTGATGTGGTGGGTCACCGTGCCCTCATCGCGCCGGACGAGGTGCGGGGAGCAGTCCACCGCACTGGAATCCGGATTGAGCTCACCTCCCTGGAACGGACGGTCGTCGACTGCGCGAGGGTGGGGGAGTTCGGCAGCGCCGTCGTCGTCGGGGACCAGGCACTGCGCCGGGGAGCGGACCTCGGCCGGATGAACCAATTACTGGAGCAACCGGGCTTCTCCAGGGGTATCCGGAGGGCGCGGCGGGTACTGGCCGCCCTGGACGGACGCAGTGAATCCGCGGGGGAAACGCGCACCCGGCTGCTGATCGCGGGTTGGCCGGTTCCGCAACCGGTGCTCCAGCTGGAGATAGTGACAAGCGCGGGGATCTTCCGGCCGGACTTTGCCTGGCCGGATCTTATGCTCATCCTCGAGTTCGACGGTAAAGGGAAATACTTCGACTACCGGCCCACCGGCGAAGCCCTCTACGAGGAGCGCCGGCGCGAACGGATCCTGATGGAGCAGGGATGGCGCTTCCTGCGGATCGAATGGGCCGACCTCGACCGCCCTGACGAGCTGAGGCGCCGTCTGCAGGCAGCAATGCTGGCTGGCGGGCTCGGGTGACACCAGCGGCGCCGCAGGGCCGCCGCGATTTCCGCTCGGGCTACCCATCCCCGCTCCGGCTACGCTGGCCAACGTGGCCCAAGCGGGTCAGCGTCGCAGTTGCGGCTGGCCAACGCGGCCCACCGGCTACGGCACCGGCTACCACGCCTACAGCTGTCCGACGGCGATCCGGAGCATGCGCCGCAGCGGCTCGGCGGCGCCCCAGAGCAGCTGATCTCCGACGGTGAAGGCGCTGATGTACTGCGGACCCATCTCAAGCTTCCGGATCCGCCCGACGGGAATGTCCAGGGTTCCGCTGGCCGCCACCGGGGTCAGGGCCTGCATCGACGCGTCCTTGGTGTTGGGCACCACCCGCGCCCATTCATTGTCGGCGGCGATCAGGGACTCAATCTCGGCCACCGGGAGGTCCTCGCGCAGCTTGAGCGTCAGCGCCTGCGAATGCGAACGCATGGCGCCGATCCGGATGCAGAGCCCGTCCATGGCGATCCGGTCCGCCGCGGAGGTGCCGAGGATCTTGTTGGTTTCCGCTCCGTTTTTCCACTCCTCCTTGGACTGCCCGTTGCCCAGGTCCGCATCGATCCAGGGGATCAGGGACCCGGCCAGCGGGACGCCGAACTGGGAGGAATCCAGCTCCGGGTTCCGCTGCTGGGCCAGGACCTGCCGGTCGATGTCCAGAATGGCGGACGCGGGGTCCGCCAGCGGCGTGGTGACGGAGGCGTGCAGGGCGCCGAACTGGTGGAGCAGCTCGCGCATGTGCCGGGCGCCGCCGCCGGAGGCCGCCTGGTAGGTCATGGAGGTGCCCCACTCCACGAGGCCGTTGCGGAACAGCCCGCCCAGCCCCATGAGCATGCACGAGACGGTGCAGTTGCCCCCGATGAAGTCCCGGACCCCGCCGGCCAGGCCGGCGTCGATGGCGTCCCGGTTGACCGGGTCCAGCACAATGATTGAATCGTCGTTCATCCGCAGCGTGGAGGCGGCGTCGATCCACACCCCGTCCCAGCCGGCGGAGCGGAGCCTCGTGTGTACCGCGGAGGTGTAGTCCCCGCCCTGCGCGGTGACAATGATCGCCAGTTTGGCCAGGGCCTCGAGGTCGTAGGCGTCCTGCAGCGCCCCGGCCCCCTCGGCGAAGGCAGGGGGCGGTCCGCCGGCGTTGGAGGTGGAGAAAAAGACCGGATCGATGGCGTCAAAATCGCGCTCCTCCTGCATCCGCTGCATCAGCACGGAACCCACCATGCCCCGCCACCCGAGAAGGCCAACACTTGTCGTCATGGCTTCCACCTTAGCGGGGGCCGCCCGGCATCGGCGTGCGGATAGGGGCGGTCCCCGCTCCGTTACGGGCTATGACGGGGCCGGTTCTGCACCCGCCCTGGTCCAGCGGGTGAACCGGTAGCCGGTGCCGCCGGCGGAACGGTGCCACCCCTCGGCGGGGTCCGAGGCGGCGAGTGTCCAGCCGGGTCCGAGGACGGGGGCGAAGGTGTCCCCGCCGGCGGCCGAATCGAGCACGGTGATGGCCGCGAGGCCGGCAACGTCCGCCGCCTCCGCGAAGAGCTGGCCGCCGCCGAGGATCCAGATTTCCCCGGCGCCGGGCGCGCTGCGGGCCGCCTCCAGCGCTTCATCCAGGGAATGCACGACGACGGCGCCGGCCGCCTCGGGCGTCGAGGCCCAGTCGCGACGGCGGGTGATCACCACGTTGGTGCGCCCGGGCAGCGGCCGGTACCTGGCCGGGAAAGACTCCCAGGTCCGACGGCCCATGATGACCGGGTGCCCGGCCGTCGTGCGCTTGAAGTAGGCGAGGTCTTCCGGCACGTGCCACGGCATCGTTCCGTCCCTGCCGATCACTCCGGACTCGGTCTGGGCCCAGATCATGCCGACGGTCTCCCCGTTACGGCCCGCGCTCATACGGCGATCGGCGCCTTGATGGTGGGATGGTGCCGGTAGTCGAGCACCTCGAAATCCTCAAGCCTGTAGCCGAAGATGGAGTCCGGTTTCCGGCTGATCCGCAGCGTCGGGTACGGGTAGGGCTCGCGGCTGAGCTGTTCGGTGACCTGGTCGCGGTGGTCCTCGTAGATGTGCACGTCGCCGCCGGTCCAGATGAACTCGCCGGGTTCCAGCCCGGTCTGCTGCGCCATCATGAGCGTCAGCAGGGCGTAGGAGGCGATGTTGAAGGGCACGCCGAGGAACAGGTCCGCGCTGCGCTGGTAGAGCTGGCAGCTGAGTTTTCCGGGACCGTCCTCCTGCGGCTGGACGTAGAACTGGAAGAGGGCGTGGCACGGCGGCAGCGCCATGTTGTCCACCTCGGCCGGATTCCAGGCGGTCACCAGGTGCCTGCGCGAGTCCGGGTTGGTCCGGAGCGATTCGACCACGTTGGCGATCTGGTCGATGTGGCCCCCGTCCGGCGCGGGCCACGAGCGCCACTGGACGCCGTACACGGGGCCCAGCTCGCCGTCGTCGTCCGCCCAGTCGTCCCAGATCTTGACCCCGCGCTCCTGCAGCCAGCGCACATTCGAATCCCCGCGCAGGAACCAGAGCAGTTCCAGCGCAACGGACTTGAAGTGCACCCGCTTGGTGGTGATCAGCGGGAAACTCCCGGCCAGATCGAAGCGCAGCTGGCGGCCGAAAACGCTGCGCGTGCCCGTGCCGGTGCGGTCCGATTTGCGGGTTCCGCTGGCCAGAACGTCGCGCAGCAGGTCCTCATACGGAGTGGGTATCGTCACCGGGCCAGCTTACCGTGCGGCCTGCTCGGCCTGCATGGACGCCGTGCGGTCACCGGATCAGTCCTCGTAGGGCTTGTAACGCTCCACAGAGACGATCCGGGAATCCGCGCTGACCTGGCAGACCAGGATTTCCCCCGGCGCGAGATAGGGGTCCGCCTGCGGCAGCAGCACGGCGTGCTTGGCGGGCAGGTGGCTGCGCAGGGCCGCCAGGATAGTGGGAAGGACCGGGCGGTGCGTGCACAGCACCACGGGCCTGGCCTTGGTGAAAAGGGCGGCTACGGCGGCCGCGGTCTTGGTGGGTTTGCGCAGGTGCGCGGCCTCGGTGAGGGACTCGACGGCCTTGACCTTGGCGTTCGTGGCCTGCACGTAGGGGGCGATGGTGGCCACGCAGCGGGTCCACGGGCTGGTCACCACCCGGCCCGGATGCCAGGCCAGCAGCAGCGCCGGCAGGGCCAGGGCCTGCCTGGCCCCGCTGGCCGTCAGCGTCCGTTCGCCCTCCGCCTTGGTCCAGGCGGACCGCGGCTTGGCCTTGGCATGGCGGACCACGATCAGCGGCCAGGTGTCCAGCTCCCCGGCGTCGGCGTGCGTGCCGAGCATCTGCAGCGGTTCCAGGTCGGAGGGGTTGCTGAGCAGGGCCGCCGCCTCCGCGGGGGTGCACCAGCGCACCTCGTCCACCTCCCTGCCGTCCGGCACGGGGGCGGTCCCGTCGGCCCGCGCGGCCCAGTAGCGGACCTCCTTCAGCCCGGCGCCGACCCGGTAGTAGACATCGGCCAGCGGAACGCCGAGGGTGATCTCCAGGGCCGCCTCTTCCCTGACCTCGCGGACGGCGGCTTCGGGCAGGGTCTCACCCGGATCCAGCTTGCCCTTGGGCCAGGACCAGTCGTTGTAGCGGGGACGGTGGATCAGCAGGACCTCCAGCGCGCCCTTGCGCAGCCGCCAGCACAGCGCGCCGGCGGCCAGCACGGTGA
>JBIOFK010000160.1:0-5146 GCA_044447065.1 Actinomycetales bacterium
CCGCGGGCGGCCCAGGTGAGCATCTCGATGTCGTTGCCGCCGTCGCCGACGGCCACCGTATTGGCCGGATCGACGCCGAGCCTGGCTCTCAGTCCCTCCAGGGCCGAGGCCTTGGTCACGCCCGCCGCCGCGATATCCAGCCATGAGGTCCAGCCCACCGAGTAGGTCACCCCGTGCAGCCCGATGGCGGCCACCGCCATCTCGAATTCCGTGACGGGGATGTCCGCACTATGGACCACGACACGGACGGCCTGGGTCCGGAGCAGCCGCTCGAAGTCCACGCTGATGGCCTCGATGCCGAAGCTGCGGTCCTGGAAGCTCTCGGTAGAGAGGAAGCGGCCGCCGGCGTCCTCAAGCGCGTAGAGCGCCCCCGGCAGCCGGCCCCGCAGCGCGGTCAGGACGCTGCGCGGCGAGAAGGTTTCCTTCGCCACCACCTCGAAACCGCCGGGCAGTTCCGGGTCCAGGCGGACGGAGACGCCGCCGTTGGAGCAGACCCCGTAGCCGCGGCGCATGCCGATCTGTTCCACCACGGGCAGCAGCGCACCCAGCGAACGCCCGGTGGCGATAATGACCTCGTGGCCGGCGTCAACGACGTCGCGGGCCGCCTGGCGGACGGCGTCGCTCATCACCCCGTCGTGGTCGACGAGGGTTCCGTCGACATCCAGTGCGACGAGTTTGCGGTTATTTTCTTTTCCCTGGTCTTCGTTGCCAGAGACTGCGGATTCAGTCAATGTAGTCATCCTTCCAGTGAAGCAGACCGCGAACCATCCGCATAGTTGCCGAGGTAAACGGATCATGAACTTCGACCGGGATTCCCTTCACGGGGACCCGCTCAGGACAGGACGGGGAGCACTTCCAGGCCGCCCATGTACTTGCGCAGGGCCTCGGGGACGGTGACCGAACCGTCCGCGTTCTGGTGGTGCTCAAGGATGGCCACGATCCAGCGGGTGGTGGCCAGGGTTCCATTGAGGGTGGCGACGGCGCGGGTGCCGGCCTTGGCGCCGTCGGGGCCGGTGACCCGTTCGCGGATGTTCAGCCGCCTCGCCTGGAACGTGGTGCAGTTGGACGTTGAGGTCAGCTCGCGGTAGGCGCCCTGGGTGGGGACCCACGCTTCGCAGTCAAATTTCCTCGCCGCCGACGTGCCCAGGTCTCCGGCGGCGGTGTCGATGACACGGTACGGCAACTCCACCTTGGCCAGCATCTCCTCTTCCCAGGCGAGCAGCCGGGCGTGCTCCGCGGCCGCCTCCTCGACCGGAACGTAGCTAAACATTTCGACCTTGTTGAACTGGTGGACCCGGATGATTCCGCGGGTGTCCTTGCCGTGGGAGCCGGCCTCACGGCGGTAGCAGGAGGACCAGCCGGCATAGCGGACCGGCCCGGCGGAGAGATCCAGAATTTCGTCAGCGTGGTAACCGGCCAGCGCCACCTCGGACGTTCCCACCAGGTACAGGTCGTCCTCGGCGAGACGGTAGATCTCGGCATCGTGTTTGACGTCGAAACCGGTGCCGGCCATGATCTCGGGGCGGACCAGCGTCGGGGTGATCATCGGGACGAAGCCGGCCGCAACGGCCTGGTCCATGGCCAGCTGGAGCAGTGCCAGTTCCAGCCGGGCGCCGACGCCGCGCAGGAAATAGAACCGCGAGCCGGAGACCTTCGCGCCGCGTTCCATGTCGATGGCCCCTATCAGTTCACCGATTTCGAGGTGGTCGCGGGCCGGGTAGTCGTGGAATTCGCGCGGAGCACCCACTGTCTTAACCACGACGAAGTCGTCCTCGCCGCCCGCGGGAACCCCCTCGGAAATGAGGTTCGCCATGGACCGCACCAGGGCGTCCTGCTTGGCCTGGGCTGCCTCGGCCTCCGCGGCCAGGGCCTTCACGCGGCCGGCTAGCTCCCTTGCCTTGCCCAGCAGGGCCTGCTTTTCCTCACCCTTGGCTGAGGCGACCTGCTTGCCGACGGCGTTCTGCTCGGCGCGCAGCGCCTCGTGGGTGGTGATGGCAGATTTGCGTGCCGAATCCGCGGCAATGATGGCATCCACGGCGGATTCGTCGGCGCCGCGGGCGCGCTGGCTGGCCCGGAACATCTCCGGATTTTCGCTGAGCTCTCTGACATCAATCACCGTCTAAGGGTAACCAATGGTCGCCGATCAGGAGTCCCGCTGCCGCGGCGCTATGGTGGAACCATCATGCCGAGCTGGATTCTGGTCACCCTCATCATCGCTGTAGTGCTGCTTTCCGCGTTCTTCAGCTGGCTGGGGGTCCGCAAGCTCCAGGCGAAGCACACCCGCAGCGCCGTCGGGGACGTGCCGCACAAGGC
Source organism: Actinomycetales bacterium (assembly GCA_044447065.1). Lineage (GTDB taxonomy): Bacteria > Actinomycetota > Actinomycetes > Actinomycetales > Micrococcaceae > JBIOFK01. The sequence continues at coordinate 2,314 of JBIOFK010000160.1, forward strand.
CATCGCCGAAACGCAAAAGGTGGCGGTGATCCTCAATCCGGCAAAATCCGGAGCCCCCGACGCGCAAGCCCTGATCGCCCGCTCGGTGGCGCTGGCGGGCTGGCCTGAGCCGCTGTTCCTTGAAACGACAGCGGAGGACCCCGGCCATTCGATGGCGCGCCAGGCGCTGGCGTACGGGGCCGACGTCGTCATCGTGGGCGGCGGGGACGGTACCGTGCGCGTCGCGGCCGAGGAACTGCGGCACTCCGCCACCCCGATGGGCATCATTCCCCTCGGCACGGGGAACCTGCTGGCGCGCAACCTTGACCTGGACGTCGCGGATATCCATGGGAACGTCCAGACCGCCCTGTTCGGCCATCAGCGCCACATTGACACGGCCCGGATGCAGCTGGAAAATTCCGTGACCGGTGCCCGTTCCAGCCACACCTTCCTGGTGATCGCCGGCATCGGCATGGACGCGGAAACCCTCAACGACACCCACGACGGGCTGAAAAGGTCCCTGGGCTGGCTGGCCTACAGCGAGGCGGGCCTGCGGCATCTGCCCGGCCGGCGGAAGAAGGTCAGCATTTCCCTCGACGGAGAAACGGCGCAGCAGCGCAAGGTGCGTACCGTGTTGTTCGCCAACTGCGGACTGCTGCCGGGCGGCATCGATTTTGTGCCCGGCGCACTGATTGACGACGGTGTCCTGGACGTCGTCGTCATCAGCCCGCGCAGCGCCATCGGCTGGCTCGCGGTCAGCGCGAAGGTGCTCTTCAAGCACAAGCGCAAACTGCCCGTCATTGACTACTACCGCTCGCGGACGCTGACAGTGCGCACCGCGGTGCCCGAAGAAACCCAGCTTGACGGCGACCCGACGGGGAAGGCAACCACCGTCACCGTCACCGTCGAGCCCCAGTCCCTCCTGGTGCGGGTCAAGGCCTAGGCCTCGCCCTCCGCGTCCTTCTCGTCCTTCTCGTCAACCGCGTGGCTTTGCTCGTTGATGAGCTGCTGCTCTTCGCTGAAGCGCAGATCGTTGGCCTCGTCACCGACGTCTCCTACCTCGTCCTCGTCCGGTTCGCGCACGTATTCCGCGCCGGGGTTGACGATGGTGCCGTCTGAATTGCTATCGACCATGGAACGCTCCTCACTAGCAGGGCTACCCCATACAGGGGTAAAAAACAGCATACTGACGGTGCCGCCACACGCAAACCCGGACCGGCCGTGAGCTAGGCCGTAATCAGGGCATCAACCCAAATATGTGCTGCGCGGAATGCCTCGTCGGTGTTGTGCGACTCGATCAGCGGCGGTTGTTCGTCCGCCCGTGGGTAGGAGCCAAGGAAGCGCAGGCCGGGACTGATCCGGTGCAGGCCGGAGAGAGCGTCGGCCATCCGTGCCTCCGACGCGTGGCCCTCAGCGTCGATACTGAAGAAATAGTGGCCCAGGAACTGGCCGGTGGGACGGGATTCGATCCGGCTGAGGTTCACGCCGCGGGAGGCAAACTGGTCCAGGATCTGCATCAGCGCTCCGGGCCGGTCCTCCGGCAGCGGAATCGCCACAGTCGTCTTGTCCGCCCCCGTCGGAGCGGGCAGCGCTCCGGGCCTGCCAACGAGCACGAAGCGGGTCACCGCGCCCACGTTGTCCTCGATGCCCTCCGCGAGGACCTTGAGCCCTGTGCGTTCGGCCACAATCGGCGCGCAGATGGCGGCCTGGAAGGACGGGTGCTCGCCGAGCAGTTCGTAGGCAGCGGCAGCGGTAGAGTTTGCGGGAACATGTTCCGTCCGCGGCATATTCTCCTGCGCCCAGTCCCTTGTCTGGGCCCAGGCGTGCGGATGAGTGCCGACCCGGCGGATATCCTCCAAGCGGACGCCCTCGCGGGCCACCAGCACGAAGGTGACGGGAACAACCACTTCGCGCAGGATGCGCAGTTCCTGGCCGGTGGCGATCGCGTCGAGGGTGGCGGAGACTCCGCCTTCAATGGAGTTTTCAATCGGCAGCATCGCCCCGTCGACTGTCCCCGCCCGAAGCATGTCCAAGGCGGCACTGGCGTTGGCGGCGGGCACGCGCCGTGCGTCGACGGCTCCGGGCACCTTGAGGAGCGCGGCCTCCGTGAACGTTCCCTCCGGGCCGAGGAAGGCGTAACTGGCGGGCTCGGACGGAGCGACGGCGTGGGCGTGGCTCATCAGCGCACCACCGGTGGCTGGCCATTCTCGGAGACCATCGGTTTGCCGGCATCCAGCCAGGCTCCCATGCCGCCGTTGACGTTGACGGCGGTGTATCCGTTGTCGTTCAACCACTGCGTGGCCCGAAACGAGCGTCCCCCGCTTCGGCAGACGATATGGAGGTCCTCGTCCGGGTCCAATTCGTCAAGCCGTTCCGGCAGCTGCCCGAGGGGAATGTGCAGGGCGCCGTCAATATGCCCTTCCTCCCATTCGTAGTCCTCCCGGACGTCCAGGATCCGCACGTCCGTACCCAGTGCTTCAACATTGACGCTTGGACTTTCGATCTCGCTCATGCTGGCCTTTCTGCAACGGCTGCCCCCGTAGGCAATCCGAATTCCAGCGTATCCCCCGCACCGCCGACCGGCGTGGCCGGCGGCAAGTATGACTTCCCCTGACTGAGGGGCTTACTCCCCTGACCCGTGCAAGGCCGGCCCCTTTCCCTTTGGTGGCAGAGCTGGCCGCCCCATCAGGACCTCCCTGCCCTGTCCTGCACTGGCGCCGAGGCAGCCACGTCCGGCAGCCGGCCCGCTGACAACGTCCGGAGGGCTCCGCCCCGGTCTGCATGGGTTAGGTGTGGTGGTAGGTGTTGCGGATGGGGGTTTGGGCGGGGTCGGTCCACGGCGGCGGGGTGTACC
>JBIOFK010000161.1:0-5116 GCA_044447065.1 Actinomycetales bacterium
CGCGGCCGCGGACCCCGCCCCCCCCCGGGTCTTACCCCCGGGAAGGCCCCCGGCCGCCGGCGCCCCCTACCCACGTGCCGCCGACGCCCTGTGTCGTCTCCCTGTGTCGTCTCCCCGGAGTTGAGCCCGTGGGGCCGGAGCCCCCAAATGAGCCTCCGGGAGCCCTACGCCTGGCCCCGGCGCAGCAGCCTGCCCGTGGGGGTCTGCCCGTCGATCTCCTCGCCGCGCAGGAAGGTCCTGCGTACCACGCCGGCCAGGGTCTTGCCGTCGTACGGGGTGATCGGGTTCTTGTGCTTGAGCTTGGACACGTCGACGACGTAGGCGTCGTCGGCCGCGAAAATGGCCAGGTCCGCGTCGTAGCCCAGCGCCAGCTGGCCCTTGCGGGTCAGCCGGGCCAGGGCGGCCGGCCTGGTCGACATCCAGTCGATGACCTGCTCGAGCGCGATGCCCCGCTTGCGGGCCTCGGTCCAGATCAGGGACAGGCCCAGCTGCAGCGAGGAGACCCCGCCCCAGGCGACGGCGAAGTCCCCGTTTTCGAGGTCCTTCAGGTCCAGCGTGCTGGGGGAGTGGTCCGAGACGATGATGTCGATAGTGCCCTCCTGCAGCCCCTTCCACAGCAGTTCGCGGTTGCTGGCCTCGCGGATCGGCGGGCAGCACTTGTAGGCGGTGGCGCCGTTGGGGATTTCCTCCGCCATCAGGGTCAGGTAGTGCGGGCAGGTCTCCACGGTGAGGTGGACGCCGTCGTCCTTGGCGCTGGCGATCATCGGCAGCGCGTCCGAGGAGGACAGGTGCAGGATGTGCGCGCGGACCCCGGTCCAGCGGGCCCGTTCGATGACCTCGGCGATGGCCAGGTTTTCCGCGCCGCGGGGCCGGGAGTGCAGGAACTTGTCGTAGTGGTCGCCCTCCGCGGACGGCGCCCTGTCGATGGCCCGGGAATCCTCGGCATGGACGATGAGCAGCGAATCGAAGGTCTTCAGCTCTGCCATGTCCTTTTCCATCTCGTCCGGCTCCAGATGGGGAAATTCGTCGACGCCGGAGTGCAGCAGGAAGCATTTGAACCCGAACACGCCCTCGTCGTGCAGCCCGCGCAGCTCCGGGGTGTTCCCGGGCACGGCGCCGCCCCAGAAGCCGACGTCGATGAAGGCCTGGTCCTTGGCGACCCGGCGCTTGATCTCCAGCGCCTCCACCGTGGTCGTGGCCGGAATGCTGTTCAGCGGCATGTCGATGATGGTGGTGACGCCGCCGGCCGCCGCGGCCCGGGTGGCGGAGGCAAAGCCCTCCCACTCCGTCCGTCCCGGCTCGTTGACGTGCACGTGGGTATCCACCAGGCCGGGGATCAGGGTCTCATCCTCGGCCAGCTCGATCACCTCGGCGCCCTCCAGGCCGGAGCCGAGCGGCACCAGCGCGGTGATCAGGCCGCCGCGGATCCCCACCTCCCGCTCCACCACTCCGGCGGTGGTGAGGATCCGCCGGCCGCGGATCACCAGATCGAAGGGCGTGTTCTCCGAATCAGACATCGATGTTCTCCTTTATTGCGGTGTGGAATCCCGGGTGGTGTGCCAATTGTGCGCCGATCCGCTCCCCGATGCGTTCCAGCAGCCGCGCGGCGTCCCGGATGCAGGCGTCCACATCGGGTTCGAGCGCGGTAAGCGCGAAGGTCTGCGCGAAGCCGGCGGCGTGCAGCTGCGCGGCGGCCAGTGTCGTGCGTCCGCAGACGGCGACGACGGGTACCCCGGCGGCCGCTGCCGTGCGGGCCACCCCGACGGGGGTCTTGCCGCCGAGGCTCTGCTCGTCCAGGCTGCCCTCCCCGGTGATCACTAGGTCTGCCCCGGCGACCCGTCCGGCCAGTTGGGTGAAGCCGAGGACGACGTCGATCCCGGGCCGGTGCGCGGCCGCCAGGACGGCGAGGGCGGCGTAGCCCACCCCGCCGGCCGCGCCGGCGCCCGGGGTGTCCGCATGCCGGCGGGCGGCGGGTCCGGCGGCCGCGGCCAGCTTGTCCACCAGGACGCCGAGCGCCGCGTCCAAGGCCTCGACCTCCGCGGCGGTGGCGCCCTTCTGCGGGCCGAAGACCGCCGGGGCGCCGCGGACTCCGCGCAGCGGGTTGTCCACGTCGGTGGCCAGCACGATGCGGGCGTCGGCCAGCCGGGGGTCCAGGCCGTCGAGGTCAACGACGGCCAGCCGCGCCAGTGCCGCGCCGCCGGGGCCCAGGTCCGCCCCGTCGGCGTCGAGCATTCTGGCGCCGAGGCCTGTCAGCATGCCGGCGCCGCCGTCGGTGTTGGCGCTGCCGCCCACGCCCAGGATGATGTCGGTGCAGCCGGCGTCCAGCGCGGCGCGGATGAGTTCGCCCGTGCCGCGGCTACCGGCCGTTAGCGGCGCCGGGACGCCGCCGGGGAGCAGTGCCAGCCCGGAGGCGGCCGCCATTTCGATGACAGCCTCCCGGCCGCGGACGGTGAAGGTGGCCCGCACCGGTTCCCCGGTGGGGCCGGACACGGTGGCGCTGCGCCGGCTGAAGCCCGCGCCGACGGCCGCGTCCAGGGTTCCCTCGCCGCCGTCGGCCACCGGCACCAGCACCAGCTCCAGGTCCGCGCCGGCCGGCGACCGTTGCAGCCCCGTGGCCAAGGCCTCGGCCACCTCGGGGGCGGACAGCGAGCCCTTGAACTTGTCAGGAGCAATGATGATGCGCATCGGTTTCTGACCCGGGGCCCTAGTCCAGCATCGCGATGATGGCGGTCGGGGCGTCCGTGTGGCTGGCGGCCAGGTCCTCGAATTCGGTCACGTTGGTCAGTTCGGTGCCCATCGAGATGTTGGTGACCCGTTCCAGGATGACCTCCACGATCACCGGTACCCGGAACTCCGCCATCAGGGCCTTGGCCTTGTCGAAGGCGGCGGGCAGGTCCGCGGGGTTTTCCACCCGGATGGCCTTGCAGCCCAGGCCTTCGGCGACCTTGACGTGGTCCACGCCGTAGCCGTTGGTCTCCGGGGAGTTGATGTTCTCGAACGCCAACGAGACCTCGTAGTCCATCTCGAAGCCGCGCTGGGACTGGCGGATCAGGCCCAGGTAGGAGTTGTTGACCACCACGTGGATGTACGGCAGCTGGAACTGCGCGCCCACGGCCAGTTCCTCGATCATGAACTGGAAGTCGTAGTCGCCGGAGAGGGCGACGACGGTCTCCCCGGGTTTGCCGCGCACCACGCCGAGGGCGGCGGGCACGGTCCAGCCCAGCGGGCCGGCCTGTCCGGCGTTGATCCAGCGGCGCGGCCCGAAGACGTGCAGCAGCTGCGCGCCGGCAATCTGGGACAGGCCGATGGTGGAGACGTAGGTGGTGTCCTGGCCGAAGGCCCTGTTCATCTCCTGGTAGACCCGCTGCGGCTTGATCGGGACGTTGTCGAAGTCGGTCTTGCGCTGCAGCCTGCTCTTGCGGTCCGCGCAGTCCGCGGCCCAGGCCGCGTAGTTAGGCAGCGTGCCGGCGGCCTTGCGCCCGCGGGCCACCTCCAGCAGCATCTCCAGCGCGGCGCCGGCGTCGGAGACGATGCCCAGGTCCGGGGAGAACACCCGGCCGATCTGCGTCGGTTCGATGTCCACGTGCACGAATTTGCGGCCCTTGGTGTAGGTGTCCAGGCCACCGGTATGCCGGTTGGCCCAGCGGTTGCCGATGCCGATCACGAAGTCCGACGCCAGCATGGTCTCGTTGCCGTAGCGGTGCGAGGTCTGCAGCCCGACCATGCCCGCCATCAGCGGGTGGTCATCGGGGATGGTGCCCCAGCCCATCAGCGTCGGGATCACCGGAACGTTGAGCAGTTCCGCCAGTTCGACCAGCCGCGCGGAGGCGCCGGCGTTGATGATGCCGCCGCCGGCGACGATCAGCGGGCGCTCGGCGGCGGTGAGCATCTCCAGGGCCTTCTCGGCCTGCTTGCGGCTGGCGCGGGGCTTGTCCACGGGCAGCGGCTCGTACAGGTCGATGTCGAACTCGATCGTGGCCATCTGCACATCGAAGGGCAGGTCCAGCAGCACCGGACCCGGACGGCCGGAGCGCATCAGGTAAAAGGCCTTCTGGAAGGCGCCGGGAACCTGGGCCGGTTCCAGGATGGTCATCGCCATCTTGGTAACCGGGGCGGCGATCGAGGAGATGTCCACCGCCTGGAAGTCTTCCTTGTGCAGCTTGGCGACGGCGGCCTGGCCGGTGATGCACAGGATCGGCACCGAATCGGCCCAGGAGGCGTACAGGCCGGTGATCATGTCCGTGCCGGCGGGGCCGGACGTGCCCAGGCACAGGCCGATGTTGCCGTCCGCGGCGCGGGAGTAGCCGTCCGCCATGTGCGAGGCCCCCTCGACGTGCCGGGCCAGGGTGTGGCGGATCCCGCCGTGGGCCTTCATGGCCGAGTAGAACGGGTTGATCGCGGCCCCCGGCAGGCCGAAGGCCTCGGTGGCCCCCTCTTTTTCCAGGATCAGGATGGCGGCATCAACGGTGCGCATCGTAGGCATTGGATTCTCCTTTAGCGGGGGTACAGGACGTCTGTACCGAAAGTGTGTGGTGGGTTAGTTCCGGCCGCGGCCGGAGAGCTGTTCGACCAGCTTGAACAGACCGGAGTGGTCCAGCCCGCCGTCGCCCTGGCTGACCATCGAGCCGACCAGCTGGGCCACCAGCGCGCCGACCGGGATGGCGACGCCGGCTTCGCGGGCGGCGGAGGTGACGATGCCCAGGTCCTTGTTGTGCAGGGAGAGCCGGAAACCGGGGTCGAAGGAGCGGTCGATCATCTTCTGGCCCTTCGCCTCCAGCACCTTGGAGCCGGCGAGGCCGCCGCCGAGCACCTTCAGCGCCGCGGTGGTGTCCACGCCGTAGGCCTCGAGGAAGACGATCGCCTCGGCGAGGAGCGCGATGTTGCCGGCCACGATCAGCTGGTTCGCCGCCTTGACCGTCTGGCCGGAGCCGGACGGACCCACGTGCACGATGGTCCTGCCGACGGCGTTGAGCACATCCGCGGCGGCGTCGAAGTCGGCCTTGCCGCCGCCGACCATGATGGACAGGACGCCGTCGATGGCGCCCTGCTCGCCGCCGGAGACGGGGGCGTCGAGGGGTTTGATGCCGTGGTCCGCCGCTTCCTTGGCCAGCCGGAC
>JBIOFK010000162.1:0-5042 GCA_044447065.1 Actinomycetales bacterium
CCCCTCCCTGCGCACACTGCCGGTCAGGCGCCAGTGCAGCAGCGGTTCCGCGGCGACGGCCGCGCCCTGGCAATGCATGGCCCACTGGCTGGCGCTGCGCATCTGTGCGGCGCAGCCACCGGCGGCGACGACGGCGGACTCCAGTTCCGCACCCGCCCACGCTGCCACTTCCGCTGCCACCGGCTCGCGGCTGGCGGTCGCCGCATCCAGGCCCAGCACGCCCAGGGCGGCGAGCCGGTGGTGGGGGGCGTTGGTGTGGAGCCTGATCCACGAATCGGCGCACTCGTAGTCGCCGGCGATCGCGTCCCACGCCGGCGGGAGCTCCCAGCCGACGGGCCGGAAGGACTGCCCGAACCACAGCGAAGCCAGTCCGCGGTCCACCTGCACCGGACCGGGCCCTGGCTCTCCGGCCGCCGCCGCATTCAGGCGCTGCGCCAGCTCGGCGACGGCCGCCCCGGCCACCCCGACTGAGGCTGCCGCGAATTCGGTCACGGCGAACGCTGAGGGCAGCGACCCGCTGCCGGTGAAGGAGACAGCTGCGGTCCCGGGGCCGCCGACGCCGCTCCACAGCCTTGCCAGCATGGTTTCTTCTCGCATGGACAGAGACTACGCCCACGCCCCCGCTCAGTCAGCCGGTACGTGCCCGGTCTGCTGGCCGGCCCCGGGGGCGCTGCCGCGCGGTGTCTGCTAGGCCGTGCGCCAGTATTGTCCCCCATCGGTGTCGCGCTTGAGGTACCCGTAGTCCACCAAGGCCCGCCGGAGGCTGGGCACGTCCGTGGTGACGGTGGCCAGGAGCCGGTTGACCTCCGGTTCGGCGAGCACCTCCTCGCTGCCGAACAGCCGTACGGCCAGGTGTGAGAGGACCTCGTCGCGGTCCTCGGCACGGCGCGGAATGCCCTCCAGCCGCCCGCGCCGGAAGAAACGGTCGACGTCGGCGGGCTGGGGCCTGCGGGCGGCGTCCAGGACGTCCCGGAACACCTCAGGAGCGAGCCGGTAGCCCTCGTCGTCCTCTTCCAGGAGCCCGGCCTCGGCGAGCCGGGCCAGTTCGCCGGGCAGGCCTCCGCCGCGGATGTCCAGCACCCACTCGGCGTAGACCTGCCGGAGCCTGTCGTTGGCCAGCGCCGCGACCAGCTGCTGCCACGATGCGGTCACGGGGTGAACTTCCCGCCCAGCGCCGGGATGGACGCGGCGGTCCAGGAGGCCAGGACCTGCTCCGGCGTGGGCAGTCCGTCCAGTGCGGAGCTCAGTTCCGGTCGGCGGACCCAGGCCCCGGCCTCCTCCGCGATGAGCGCCCCGGCGGCAAAGTCATGTTCGTAGAGGCCGAATTCCAGGTAGGCGTCAACGCCGCCCTCGGCCACGGCGCACAGCTCCAGTGCGGCGGAGCCCAAGCGCCGGAAGTCGTTGAAGTTCCGCATCCGTCCGTCGAGCTCGGCCGCCAGCCGGGAGCGCACCGCCGGATCGTAGGTCAGCGAGGTCGCCAGAAGCTGTCCGTTGCGGGCCCGCTGCGGCCCGTTCAGCGGGTGGACGGCGGTCCTGCCGTTGGCGGCCTGCTCCTCCAGCCAGGCTCCGCCGCCCTTGCTGGCGAAATAGGTGCGCCGCAGCCCCGGGGCGGCGACGACGCCGGCCAGCCAAGCGCCGTCGGGCCCCTGCACGGCGACGGACGTCCCGTAGTAGGCGATGTTGCGGATGAAGTTCATGGTTCCGTCCAGCGGATCCACGGACCAGCGGAAACCCGACGGCGAGGCGGAGACGGCCGGAGCCAGCTCTTCCCCCGTTATGGCGTCATGGGGGCGGGCGGCGGCGATGGTTTCGCGGATGGCGCGCTCAGCGGCGACGTCGAACGCCGTCACCCAATCCGCGTCCGAGCCCTTGGCCTGCGCGGCGAACGCTGCGGGGTCTCTGGTGGCCAGCACGGCGGCACCGGCGGCGGCGGCACGCAAGGCGAGGCCCAGCAGCTCCACGATCAGCGCGGGCTGGACAGTGTGGCCGGGCGCGGGCTCGGCCGCCGGCGCGGGCTGGGCCGCCGGCGCGGGCTCGGCCGCCGGCGCGGGCTGGACAGTGTGGCCGGACGCGGAGGGAACGGCAACGGGATTGTGGCCGGCATCGTGACTGTCCCCCTGCTGGATGCTCATACGCGGCCTTCGGCCAGCAGTTTGACGAAGCCGTCTTCGTCCAGCACGGTCAGCCCGAGCTGTTCCGCCTTGTCCAGCTTGGTGCCGGCGTTTTCCCCGGCCACCACGTAGCTGGTGTGCTTCGAGACGGAACCTGCGGCCTTGCCGCCGCGGCTGATGATGGCTTCCTTGGCCTCGTCGCGGCTGAAGTTGGGCAGCGAGCCGGTGACCACGATCGTCAGTCCCTCCAGGGTGCGCGGGGCGGATTCGTCCACCTCGTCGGCCATCCGGACCCCGGCTGCGGCCCAGCTGTCCACAATGTCCCGGTGCCAGTCAACAGCGAACCACTCCACCAGGGCCTGGGCGATGATCGGGCCGACGCCGTCCACGTCCGCCAGCTGCTCCTCGCTGGCGGAGCGGATGGCGTCCAGCGAACCGAAGGCCGTGGCCAGGGCCCGGGATGCCGTCGGCCCCACATGCCGGATGGACAGCGCCACCAGCACACGCCACAGCGGCTGGTTCTTGGCCTTTTCAAGCTCGCGGAACAGCTTCTCCGTGTTGGCCGTGGGCACGCTGGGCTTCTTGGCCGCGGCCTTGGTGTAGAAGTAGGGCACGAGTTCGGTGCCCTCGACCACGCCGCGGACCTTCTTCTGCCGCTCGATGCGCACGTCCGCCAGGTCCTCGGGCGTCAGGTTGAAGATGTTCGCCTCGTTCGTCAGCGGCGGCGGCGATGGCTCGGCCGGCTGGGTCAGCGCAATGGCGGCCTCCCAGCCGAGGGCTTCGATGTCGAAGGCACCGCGTCCGGCGAGGTGGAAGACCCGCTCGCGCAGCTGTGAGGGGCAGGACCGGGCGTTGGGGCAGCGGATGTCCACGTCGCCCTCCTTGGCCGGCGCCAGTTCGGTGCCGCAGGACGGGCAGTGCGTCGGCATGACGAAGGGCCGTTCGGTACCGTCGCGCAGCGCGATGACCGGGCCCACGATTTCCGGGATCACGTCCCCTGCCTTGCGCAGCACCACCGTGTCCCCGATCAGGATGCCCTTGGCCTTGACCACGTCCTGGTTGTGCAGTGTTGCCATCTCGACGGTGGACCCGGCCACCTTGACCGGTTCCATCACGCCGTAGGGAGTGACCCGCCCGGTCCGGCCCACGTTGACCTGGATGTCCAGCAGCTTGGTGTGCACTTCTTCAGGCGGATACTTGTAGGCCACGGACCAGCGCGGAACACGCGAGGTGTAGCCCAGGGCGCGCTGGGTGGCGAAATCGTCCACCTTCACCACAATGCCGTCGATTTCGTGCAGCAGGTCATGCCGGTGGTCGCCGTAGTGGGCGATGAAATCCGCCACGGCCTCGTAGCTGTCCAGCACCTGGTAGTACGGACTCACCGGCATGCCCCAGGTCTTCAGCAGCGTGTAGGTGGCGGACTGGCTCGGGGCGTCCAGGCCTTCGCGCGCGCCGATCCCGTGCACATACATGCTCAGCGGACGCGTGGCGGTGACGGCGGGATCCTTCTGCCGCAGCGAGCCCGCCGCGGCGTTCCGCGGGTTGGCGAAGGGCGCTTTGCCTGCCTCGACCATCTCCTCGTTCAGCCGCAGGAAATCCTTAGAGGCAATGAAGACCTCGCCGCGGATCTCCATCTCGGCGGGCAGGCGGTCCCCCTGCAGTTCGCGCGGGATGTCCTTGAGCGTGAGCACATTGTGGGTGATGTCCTCGCCGGTGGTGCCGTCCCCGCGGGTCGCCGCGCGGATCAGCTTTCCGTCCCGGTAGAGCAGGTTGACGGCCAGTCCGTCGATCTTGAGTTCCGTAAGCCATCTGGGCTCGCTGTGGACGCCCATCTTCTCCACACTGGCCTCGGCCCGGCGGAACCACACCTGGAGTTCCTCCAAGGAGAACACATCCTCCAGGCTGTACATCCGCGCCAGGTGCTCGACGGCGGCAAACGCCTCGGAAACCTCGCCGCCTACTTCCTGGGTGGGCGAATCGTTCGTCACCAGTTCAGGGTGCAGCGCCTCCAGCGTCTCCAGGCGGTGGTACAGCTCATCGAACTCGGCATCGGAGACCAGGGGGGCATCTTCGTTGTAATACGCGAAGCGGTATTTACGGACCAGATCGGCGAGGGACTCGTACTCCTCGCGCAGGGCTTCGGGCGGAACCTCACGATCCGCTGAACCGGCGATGGCTTCGTCAATCTCCTTGGCTGTGCTCACGTTCCTATCTTGCCTTAAGGCACCGGCGGGCCGCATGAGGTTCCGGACTCCTAGTACCGCACTCTCTAACCCTCCAGCGCCGGATTCCCCAGAATGTGCCAGATCTGGAAGGAGGAAATCCCGGCGGAGGGTCCGGCGGGATTGATCACGATGCCGCCCAGCCGCTGACGGAAGGCCAGATTCAGCACAAAGCCGACGCCGAACTGCCGCACGCAGGCGGGCCCGACCGGACTGCTCGGTCCCGGCGGCCAGCCCTCCATCAGCACCAACATCGGAAACAGATTTTCTCCGCCAGCGGGGTGCCGTCAGGGGCGGGCGTGCTCGCTGCTGCCGGCCGGGACACGCCGCACGCCGGAGAACAGCGGGTCACCGTCCGGGGACAGCAGCGAGGATTTGAGCTCATTGAGGGACGCCCGGGCGTAGAACGTGAATTCCACTGCGTCGCCGGGCCAACCGAATCTGGCGCTGCAGGTGTCCTCCCCGTCCTGCCAGGAAACCTCGGACCGCGGGGGTCCGCCTGTCCGGCGGGAGAGCACGAAGCCTGCCCGGGCCAGTTCGGGCGAGTGCGGGATCAGAAGACGGTCCAGGCCACGACGTTGCCTCTCCCGGATCCCGGTGGCGAACAGCAGGCACTTGAGCGCAACATCCGCGTCGTGGCAAATGACCAGGGGCCCGACGCCCTCGACGTTGTCCTGCAGGATTCCGTCCCAGACCGTGATCCGGTCCG
>JBIOFK010000163.1:0-5030 GCA_044447065.1 Actinomycetales bacterium
CGCGACGTCAAGCTCGGTTATGACAATTTCGACCGGGACCTGACGGTGGAGCAGATCGCCGGATTCAAGGCGGAGGGCAGACTTCCCGCCCTGCGTCTGCGGATGCCGGACGAGGACATCACCTTCACCGACCTCGTCCGCGGCGCGATCACCTTCCGCGCCGGCAGCGTCCCCGACTATGTGCTCGTTCGGCCCAACGGCGCGCCGCTGTACACGCTCGTCAACCCGGTCGATGACGCGCTGATGGGAATCACCCACATCCTGCGCGGCGAGGATCTCCTCTCCTCCACGCCGCGGCAGATTGCCCTGTACCGCGCAATGATCGCCGTCGGAATTGCCGAGTACATGCCGCTGTTCGGCCACCTGCCGTATGTGATGGGACAGGGCAACAAGAAACTCTCGAAGCGGGATCCGGAAAGCAACCTGTTCCTGCAGCGGGACAAGGGCTTCATCCCCGAAGGCCTGCTGAACTACCTGGCGCTGCTGGGCTGGAGCCTGTCCGCGGACGAGGACATCTTCACCGTGGGCCAGCTGGTGGAGAAGTTCGACATCCACGACGTGCTGGCCAATCCTGCCCGCTTCGACCAGAAGAAGGCCGAGGCCATCAACGGCACGCACGTGCGCATGCTGGAGGCCGGGGACTTCCGCGACCGGCTCGTGCCGTACCTGCGCACCGCCGGCGTGCTGGGGGAGGCCCTGACCGCCCGCGAGGAGGAGATTCTCAGCCAGGCCGCGCCGCTGGTGCAGGAGCGCATCACACTGCTGGCCGAGGCGCCGGAGATGCTGTCCTTCCTGTTCAAGGCCGACGACGGCGTCGACGTCGCCGAGGACGCGCGCAAGGGACTGCCGGAGAACCTGCCCGAGGTCCTGGACGCCGCCCTGGCTGCCCTGGAGCCGCTGCGGGACTGGACGGCGGAGGCCATCCAGGAGGCGCTCAAATCCGCGCTGGTCGAGGGCATGGGCATCAAACCGCGGCTGGCGTTCGGACCGGTCCGCACCGCCATATCGGGCCGCAGGATTTCCCCGCCGCTGTTCGAGTCGATGGTCATCCTGGGCCGGGACTCCTCGCTGGCCCGGATCCGCGCGTTCCGGGGCTGAGCCGTTTTGTTCTCCCGAAGAGTTTCGGGTAGAGTTATTTGTCGGCGCCTGAGCCGCTGAACGCACGGGGAAACCCGATTTCGGCGGCGGAAATGTGTCATTGGGATATGGTGTAATTGGCAACACTACGGTTTCTGGTACCGTCATTCTAGGTTCGAGTCCTGGTATCCCAGCTCCTGAAAGAGCACGAGATCCGCGGTACGCCGCGGTCCCCGGTTCATTGAGGGAACAGGTATTACGGTAATTGTATTAGGGCCCCATCGTATAGCGGCCTAGTACGCTGCCCTCTCACGGCGGTAACGCGGGTTCGAATCCCGCTGGGGTCACCAACGGCCGGGAATCCACGGATTCCCGGTCTTTTCTTTTGCCCTCATTCCGCCCCGCCCTAACCCAACTGGGTCGCAGATAATGCACTCATGAGGGTCCCATAAGTGCATTACCTGCGACCTACTTGGGTTCGAGGGCGTCGCGGATCTTGATCAGGGTGCGCAGGTTGCGGGTCGTGGTTGTCGCCCGGAAGGTGGCCTTGGACGAGACCTTGCTGAACGGACTGTCCAGCGTGCCGCCCACCGGCGCGAGCCAGGCGATCGCCTCGGACCCGATCCGCACCGCGGATTCCTCGCCGGCCGCGGCGGCAAGCTCCAGCAGGCGGTCCAGGGCGGCGGGATCGGACGCGAGCGTGATGTAGCAGTGGTTTTCGGCGGAATCGGGCGGATACGGCGCCGCGGCCACCAGCTCGGCCACCCGTCCGCCGTCGAGCACCACCACCCACGCGTCATAGCCGAAATTCGCGCGCAGGCACTCTTCAACGGCGGTCTTCAGCGCGCCGGCAGCCAGGGCCGTGCTGCACACGATGTTCCCCGTGGCCAGCAGGGTGCTGAAGCTTTCCAGCTCAAGGGCTGCCAGGGCGGTGCGCAGGTCCGCCATTTTGATGTTGATGCCGCCGACGTTGATCCCGCGGAGGAACACCGCAAAGCTGTTCATGCCGCCAGACTACGGCACCCGTCCGCAGGATCCGCTCCGGCTGCGCGGCCGGGGCTACTCGGCCGACTTCTTCAGCGCCTCGCTGAGGGTGCGGGCGGCGGCGCAGACCACCTCGGCGTGCAGGCGGCCCGGCTGCCGGGTAAGCCGTTCGATCGGGCCAGAAATGGAGACGGCGGCGATGACCCGGCCGGACGGCCCGCGCACGGGGGCGGAGACGGAGGCGACGCCCATCTCCCGTTCGCCCAGGCTTTGGCCCCAACCACGACGGCGGACTCCCGCCAGGACGGTGGGCGTGAACCGGGCGTTTTCCAGGCCGTCGAGCAACCTGTCGTGATCCTCCCACGCCAGCAGCACCTGGGCGGCGGAACCGGCCTTCATGGTCAGCTGCGTGCCGACCGGAATCGTGTCCCGCAGGCCGATCGGGCGTTCCGCGGAGGCCACGCACACCCGCCGGTCGCCCTGGCGGCGGAAAATCTGCGCGCTTTCGCCGGTGGCATCGCGCAGCTGCAGCAGCACCGGTCCCGCGGCGGCAATCAGCCGGTCCTCGCCCGCCGCGGAGGCCAGTTCGACCAGGCGTCCGCCGAGCACGAAGCGGCCCTGGATGTCACGGCTGACCAGGCGGTGGTGAACCAGGGCGAGGGCCAGCCTGTGCACCGTGGGCCGCGCCAGTCCGGTGGTCGCCACGAGCTGGGCCAGCGACGTCGGGCCCGCCTCGAGCGCGTCGAGTACCCGGGCGGCCTTGTCAATCACGCCGACACCACTAGAATTGTCCATAGAATGATATTGCCGTCTCATTATGTGAGATGCAAATCAATTCGCTGGCGCCGCCGATGTCCGGCTGGTTCAGTGGAGGAAGAAGCATCACCATCGCGGAAGCGGACGGGCCGACCGGCGCGTCGCTCCGCCCACCGAAGGGAGCTGGCCGTGACTGAGGCGACGAGCGCACAGGCCGCCGGCACGCCGGCCAAGGCCGCGCGGACACTGGCTGAAAAAGTCTGGGACGACCACACCGTCAGGAAGGGCGAGGGCGTGGGCGACGCCGCCCAGCCGGACCTCCTCTACATCGACCTCCACCTGCTCCACGAGGTCACCAGCCCGCAGGCCTTCGAGGGGCTGCGCCTGGCGGGCCGCGGACTGCGCCGGGTTGACCTGACGATCGCCACCGAGGATCACAACACTCCGACCCTGGCCATCGACAAGCCCATCGCCGACCTGACCAGCCGGACCCAGATCGAGACGTTGCGGACCAACTGCAAGGAGTTCGGCGTCAGGCTGCACTCCCTCGGGGACATCGAGCAGGGCATCGTGCACGTCGTCGGCCCGCAGCTGGGCCTGACCCAGCCGGGCATGACGGTGGTCTGCGGCGACTCGCACACCTCCACGCACGGAGCGGTCGGGGCGCTGGCGTTCGGTATCGGCACCTCCGAGGTGGAACACGTCATGGCCACCCAGACGCTGCCGCTGAAGCCCTTCAAGACCATGGCCATCAACGTCGAAGGCACGCTGCGGCCCGGGGTCAGCTCCAAGGACATCATCCTGGCCGTGATCGCCAAGATCGGCACCGGCGGCGGGCAGGGCTACGTGCTCGAATACCGCGGCTCCGCCATCCGGGCGCTGTCGATGGAAGCGCGGATGACCATCTGCAACATGTCGATCGAGGCGGGCGCCCGCGCCGGCATGATCGCCCCGGACGAGACCACCTACACGTTCCTCAAGGGCCGCCCGCACGCGCCGCAGGGCGCGGACTGGGATGCCGCCGTCGCCTATTGGGAGACGCTGAGGACCGACGACGGCGCCACCTTCGACGCCGAGGTCGACCTCGACGCCGATACGCTGGAACCGTTTGTCACCTGGGGGACGAACCCGGGCCAGGGCGTCTCACTCTCCGGCTCCGTGCCCTTTCCCGCGGACTTCGGGGACGAGAACGCCCAGTCCGCCGCCGAGCGGGCGCTGGCGTACATGGACCTGGCCCCCGGCACGCCGATGAAGCAGATCCGGGTGGACACCGTCTTCCTCGGCTCCTGCACCAACTCCCGGATCGAGGACCTGCGCGCCGCGGCGGACGTGCTGCGCGGCCGCGAGAAAGACCCGGAGATCCGCATGCTGGTGGTGCCCGGCTCGGCCCGGGTCAGGCTGCAGGCCGAGGAAGAGGGACTGGATAAGGTCTTCACGGACTTCGGTGCCGAATGGCGCTTCGCCGGCTGCTCGATGTGCCTGGGCATGAACCCGGACCAGCTGGCCCCCGGCGAGCGCTGCGCATCGACGTCCAACCGCAACTTCGAGGGGCGCCAGGGCAAGGGCGGGCGCACCCACCTGGTCTCGCCCGTCGTCGCGGCCGCCACGGCCGTGCGCGGAACCCTCAGTTCCCCGTCCGACCTGGATCCGCTCGACGGCGGCCCGCTGGCCGAGCCCGTTGAGACCACCCCCGCACGGCACGCAGCCTAGGAGAATCCCATGGAAGCCTTCACCACCCACACCGGCATCGGGGTCCCGCTGCGACAGAGCAACGTGGACACCGACCAGATCATCCCCGCTGTCTACCTCAAGCGGATCACGCGGACCGGTTTCGAGGATGCGCTCTTCGCGGCCTGGCGCAAGAACCCGGACTTCATCCTCAACCAGAAGCCGTTCGACGCCGGCTCCGTGCTGGTCGCCGGGCGCGACTTCGGCACCGGGTCCTCGCGTGAACACGCGGTCTGGGCGCTGAAGGACTACGGTTTCAAGACGGTGCTCTCCTCCCGGTTCGCGGACATCTTCCGCGGCAACTCCGGCAAGCAGGGGCTCCTGGCAGCCGAACTGGCCCAGGATGACATCGAGCTGATCTGGAAGGTCCTGGAGAACGCGCCGGGCACCGAGGTCACCGTTGACCTGGTCTCCAAGACGGTCAGCTGCGACACCGTGACCGCCCGGTTCGACATCGACGACTACACCCGGTGGCGGTTGCTGGA
>JBIOFK010000164.1:0-4972 GCA_044447065.1 Actinomycetales bacterium
GCACGGGACATCACCGAGATCCTCTTCACGGCCGACGGCGGCACGGACTACTTCCTGGACGGCGGCGCGCTGCCGGATACCTGGGCCACGGCGACGCTGGGCAGCAGGGGCGCCGAGGCCATTGATACCTGGAAACGCCGCCGGCCGGGCGAGCCGTTTTTCAATGTGGAATTCTGGAACGGCTGGTTCGACCACTGGACGGAGCGCCACCACACCCGGGACGCGGCGGAGGCGGCGTCCGAGGTGCGCAGCATGCTGGAGCGGGACGGCTCCGTCTGCCTTTATATGGCGCACGGCGGAACCAACTTCGGGCTCACCTCCGGCTGCAACCACGATGCGGGTTCCGGCGACGTCCTGCAGCCGACCGTCACCAGCTACGACTCGGACGCTCCGATCGCGGAGGACGGCACCCTGACGGACAAATTCCATGCCATGCGGGCCGAATTCCATGCCGCGGCGGGCACAGAACCGCCGCCGCTTCCTGCGCAGCTCACACGTCCGGCGGCGACGGTGGCGCCGCAGACGCTGGCCGTGCGCCCCGGCGTCGGACTGCTGGATTTTGCCCGCTCCGGAGAACCGGTGAGCAGCATCCGGCCGCACAGCTTCGAACAGCTCGGGCTTGACGGCGGGCTGGTCCACTACAGCGCCACCACCGTGCTGCCCCGGGGCGAGGTCTCCGTCGGCATCAGGGAACTGCACGACAGGGCGCAGCTCTGGGTGGACGGGGTCTTTGCCGGAGTGCTGGAGGGTGCGGAGGCGGCCGACGGCGTGCGCGTCACCGGAGCGGGGAAGCCGGTCCGTCTGGAGATCCTGGTGGAAAACCAGGGCCGGATCAACTACGGTCCGCTGCTGGGCCAGGGCAAGGGCATCCTGGGTGGCGTGACCGTCGGGCGCCGCTACGTCTTCCACTGGGAGCAGCGCGCGGTGCGGCTGGAAGAGCTCGACGGCGCCCGGCTGGAGACGCTTGGCTCCGCGGCGCCCGCAGGCCCGGGAACCGCAGGGACGGACGGCCCGGCCGGGGCCGGATTCGGTGCCGCGGACTTTGTCCTTGACCGGCCGGCCGACGCCTACCTCGCGTTTCCCGGATTCGGCAAGGGCTTCGCCTGGATCAACGGGTTCCTGCTCGGCCGGTACTGGAAGGTCGGCCCGCAGGTCACCCTGTACCTGCCCGCCCCGCTCCTACGCAGCGGAACCAACCGGATCACCGTCCTGGAACTGGAACGGTTCGGATCCGGACTTGAACTGCGGGACCGGCCGGAGCTGGGGTCCGCTGCCGCGCTCGGCGAAGTGTGATGATTGATGTTAAGCTTTTACGTCTGTTTTATGTCAGTTTCAATCATTTTGTGTTAGCCTGAGAATACTATTCGTGCTGCCTGTAAGGGAGTTTTCCATGACCGACAATGCTGTTTCCGTGGTGCGGGGCGCCCTGATGGAAGCGGAACTGCAGAGCCAGCCCGGGGTGTGGGAGCGCGCCATCGCCCAGGCGGCGGACGAGCGGCTGCTGCCGGCCGACGGCCTGAAGGTGGCGGTGATCGGCTGCGGAACCTCGTGGTTCATGGCCCAGTGCTACGCCTCGGTCCGGGAAGGCTCCGGCCGGGGCGTCACCGACGCCTTTGCCGCCTCGGAGGCGGTGCTGGGCGCGGAACGGAAGTATGACGCCGTCGTCGCCATTACCCGGTCGGGAACAACCACCGAGGTCCTGGACCTGCTCCGTGCCCTGCGCGGCGTGCTGCCCACCACGGTCTTGGTGGGGGCGGTGGACTCCCCGGTCGTGATGGCCGCGGACTCCGTCGTCCGCCTGCCCTATGCCGACGAGCAATCGGTGGTCCAGACCCGCTTTGCCACCGCCGCCCTGGCCTACCTGCTCGCCAGCGCGGGCATGCCGCTGGATGCGGCCGTCGCCGATGCCCGCAGCGCTCTGGCCGATCCGATCAGCCAGGAGCTGATCGACGCGGAGCAGTTCACCTTCCTCGGACGCGGGTGGACCGTGGGACTGGCGCACGAGGCGGCGCTGAAAATGCGCGAAGCGGTGCAGGGCTGGACCGAATCCTATCCCGCCATGGAATACCGCCACGGTCCGATCGCCATCGCCGGACCGCACCGGGTCACGTGGCTTCTCGGCGAGGAGCCGGAGGGCATCCGCCGGGACGTGGAGCAGACCGGCGCCCGCTACCTGCGCTCGGATCGGCACCCGCTGGCCGAACTCGTCCTCATCCACCGGGTGGCGCTGGCCCGGGCCAGGGCCCGCGGCCTCGATCCGGACCGGCCCCGGCACCTGAGCCGGTCCATCATTCTGGCGTCCTAGGCCGGCGTGGTCTCCGCCGCCGACAGCCGGCCGGTCCTTGCCTTCGACGTGGGCGGAACGGATATCAAGTCCGGCCTCATCCAGGGTCCGCTGCTGCCGGGCACCGCCATCCAGCCGGGAATCCTTGATGTGCAGCGCCTCTCCACGCCCCGCGATCCTGCCGCTCCCGCGGATGCCGTGGTGGACGCCGTCGCCGCCCTGGCCGAGGCGTACCTGGCCAGGCATCCGGACCTGCCGCCGGCCGCGGTCGGCGTGACCGTGCCCGGACTGGTGGACGAGGCGGCCGGCACCGGGATCTATTCGGCGAACCTAGGCTGGCGGGACTATCCGTTCGCCGACCGGCTGCGGAGCCGGCTGGGGATTCCGGTGGCGTTCGGCCACGACGTGGCCATGGCCGGTGAGGCCGAGTTCCGGATCGGCGCCGCCCGGGGCCGGTCGGACGTGCTGGTGCTCGTGATCGGCACCGGCATTGCCGGGGCCGTCTTTGCCGACGGGCGCCGCGTGGCAGGCGGAGGCTACGCGGGCGAAATCGGGCACGCCATGGTTCCGCTGCCGGACGGTTCGCTGCAGATCCTCGAGGCCGTCGGCTCGGCCGGCGCGATCGGCAGCCGCTACGCCCGCCTCACGGCGAAGACCGGAAACACGGCTGACACCGGTGACACCATTGATCCCGGCGACGCCCGGGCGGTCGCCGCGCGGGCACGGCAGGGCGAGCCGGCCGCCCTGTCCGTGTGGACCGAAGCGGCACACGCCATCGCGTTCGGCATTGCCCAGTGCGTGTCCCTGCTCGGCACGGATACCGTCGTGCTCGGCGGCGGACTTGCCCAGGCCGGTCCGCTGCTGTTCGACCCGGTGCGGGCGCGCGTGGACGAGCTGCTGACCTTTCACCGCCGCCCGGACCTGCTGGCCGCCGAGCTGGGCCAGGACGCCGGGCTGATCGGGTCGGCCCTAATGGCCAGGGAACGCCTGGCGGCAGAGCGGAGCGGCGCGTGAGCGCGCCGGCGCCGGGAACGGTGCGAACAGTGCTGACGGTGACTCCCAACCCGGCCCTGGACCTGACCTACACCGTGGCGGGGATCCGCCCCGGCTCCACCCACCGCGTCGGTCTTCCCCTGGTCCGGGCCGGAGGCAAGGGAATCAATGTCGCACGGGTGGCCCACCAGCTGGGATACCCGACGGCGGTGGTCGCCACCGCGGGCGGCGGTACCGGCCGGCGGCTGGCGGCCGAACTGGACGCGGCGGCCCTGCCGTACCGGCTGGTTCCGGTGGGCGGGGAGACCAGAACGACGATCACCTGGGCCGACAGCCAGAGCCACGAGGCCACCATCTTCATCGAGCCGGGGCCGGGCCTCGAGCTGGCCGAGTGGCGGGCCCTGGCCGACACTGCCGCGGCCGCCGCCGCAACCGCGGGCGTGCTGGTGGGATCGGGCTCGGTTCCCGCGGGCGCGCCGGCGGATTTCTATCCCGGACTCGTGGCGCTGGCGCACGCGGCCGGGATTCCGGCCGTCATCGACACCTCCGGCCCCGCGCTGCTGGCCGCCGCCCGGGCCGGAGCCGACCTGCTCAAGCCCAACCGCGAGGAGCTCGCGGAGGCGACCGGAATGGCCGATCCGGGGGACGGCGCCAGGCACCTGCTGACCCTCGGAGCGCGGCTGGTCCTGCTCAGCGACGGCCCGGCCGGGATGCTCATCGTCGATGCGCGGCAGCCGCAGCGTTACCTGCGGGCCCGGCTGGCGGAACCGCTGGCCGGCAACCCCACCGGTGCCGGCGACGCCGGCGTCGCCGCGGCCGCCGTCGTGCTGGCCGCGGGCCGGCGCGATGCCGGGGAAATCCTCCGGCTGGCTACGGCGTGGAGCGCTGCGGCGGTGCTGGCGCCCGCCGCCGGCGAAATCGCCGGCTGCCATCAGGAACTGGCCGGCCGGCTGATCCTGTCCGAGGACCACCACAGACCATGACCAGCGCTTGTGTGAAGGAGAACCGATGCCTCTGGTGCCGACCGGGACACTGATGGCCGCCGCGGCCGCCGCGGGAACGGGGCTGGGCGCGTTCAACGTGACCACCCTTGAGACGGCGGAAGGGCTGGTGGCCGGCGCGGAATCGGCGGGCCTGCCCGTGATCCTGCAGATCTCCGAGAACTGCGTGCGGTACCACGGCGCCCTCGAACCGCTGGCGCTGGCCGTGCTGGCGCAGGCGCGGGGCGCCTCGGTGCCCGTGGCAGTGCACCTGGACCACGCCACGGACGAAGACTTGGCGCGGCGCGCCGTCGACCTTGGCTTTGGCTCCGTGATGTTCGACGGCGGTCCGCTGGACTATGCGAGCAACGTCGCCGCCACCCGGCGCGTCGCCGAATACGCGGCGGCGCACGGAGTCTACATGGAGGCTGAACTGGGCGAGGTCGGCGGCAAGGACGGCGCGCATGCCCCGGGGGTGCTGACCGACCCCGCGGAAGCGTCCCGGTTCGTCGCGGCGACCGGCGTGGACGCCCTGGCGGTGGCGGTGGGTTCTTCGCATGCGATGACCCAGCGGAGCGCCGGGCTGGACCTGGCCCGCATCGCCACGCTCCGGCATGCCCTGGAGGTGCCGCTGGTGCTGCACGGGTCCTCCGGGGTACCCGACGACGTCCTGGTGGAGGCCATCACGGCGGGAATGACCAAGATCAACGTCGCC
>JBIOFK010000165.1:0-4963 GCA_044447065.1 Actinomycetales bacterium
GGCATGCCCAGCGCACGTGTCAACGACTGGGCATTGAGAGCATATGCCCGTTGTTTGGGACCACCAACGGGCATGCCCAACGGCCGAAGGGTCAGTCGTGGCCTCGGGAGGACGTCATCGGCTCGGCGCTGGAGATCCCGGCCGGGCCCTCCGCGGCCGATTCAGGATCGTCCGCCGCTTCTGGCTGGCCGGACTGGCTGTCCGGGAGTTTCTTCATCCTCCGCAGCGGGGAGAAGAGCACGGAGGCGACGGCGGGCAGGCCACCGATCGCGCCGATCCAAAGGGTCGGAACCAGTCCCAGGTATTGCGCCAGCAGTCCGGAAATCAGCGCGGACAGCGGCATCACGCCGTAGACAACGAAGCGGATCGAGGCGTTCATCCGTCCCAGCAGCCTGGGCGGGCAGACACGCTGGCGCATGGTCACCTGCATGATGTTGTAGGCCAGGACGGCGAAACTGAAGCCGAACTCGGAGACCATCAGCAGCACCATCGAGGTTCCGTGCCGGTGCACCAGGGCCGCCACCGGCACCAGCATCACGAAGGCGACCGAGACAAGCGCGGATACCGGGATCAGGGTGCCCTCGCCAATTTTCCGGGAGATCGGCACGGCCGAAAAGGCCCCCAGGAGGCCGCCGAGGGATCCCACGGACAGAATGAGTCCCAGCCCGGCGGCTCCCAGGTCCAGCTGCCGGAGGACCAGGACGGGGAACATCGTGTAGGTGATCGCTGAGAACAGGTTCAGCCCGGCGGTGCACAGCACGATCCGGCTGATCAGCGGATGCCTGACGACGAATGACAGCCCCTCCCTGATTTCGGAAACCAGCGGGCGCCTGTCCTCCGACGCGACCGGCTGTTCCGAGTCCCGCGTGCGCCACAGGAACAGCGCCGACGCCAGGTAGCCCAGCGCTTCGCCAATGAAGAGCGCCGGGGCGGTGATCACCGTCAGCAGGAATCCGCCGGCGCCCGGCCCGGCAACCCGGGAAACCTGCGCGGTCGATTCAAGCTTGGAATTCGCGTCGGCCACGGCCGAGCCGGGAACCAGGATCGGAATATAGCTCTGGTAGGAGACATCGAAAAAGACCGTCGCCACCCCCACGGCGCCAGCCACCACGTACAGATGCCAGACCTCCAGCACGTGCAGGTACCACAGCACCGGGACCAGGGACATGAACGCCAGCCGCACCACGTCCGCGATGATCATCACCCGGCGCTTCATCCACCGGTCAACCCACGCTCCGGCAGGCAGGCCGACCACCAGGAACGCCGCCATGCCGGCAGCGTTAAGGGCGCCAACCTGGAATTCGCTGGCGCCCAGAAGGGTCACCGCAAGCACCGGGAAGGCGAGCTGTCCCAGCTGGGCCCCGAACTGGCTGATGGTTTGCCCGGTCCAGAAGCGGATGAAGTTGGCGTTGCGCAGCAGGGATGGCGCCGGCAACTTGGCGTTGGTCACGCCTCCCAGCTTCGACCCGTCACCCCCGGTTGTCAAATAGGGTCAATAGGCTCTGTGTAATGGGGTAAACACCGCCGTCGCTAGCCGCGCCGCCGGCCGCGCAGCACCCAGGCGCTCAGCAGCGCAGCCAGCGGGGCGACGGCGGCGATTCCGTACAGCCAGACGTTTCCTGCGGTGCCCGAAATGATAAGCCCGTAGCCGTTCCGCGGGATGGACAGCAGTCCGCAGGTCAGGTACGTCCCGGCCCCGGCCAGCACAGCAAACCAGGCGGAGCGGAAGCGCAAGGCAACGAAAACACTGGTGCTGAGCACCAGGGCCAGGGCGGCGGCCGGACCCCAGAGCAGGTAGAGGCCGGCGAGCTCAAGTCCGTGGGCATGCAGGGCGGTGCCGAAAATTCCCGCCAGTGCGCCGCTGAGGGCGGCCATCAGCACCCGGCCCGCCGCGCCGGGCCTCACGTGCGCTCCAGAGGCACGAAAAACTCCCGGTCGCTGCAGTCCCTTTCCACCCCGTCGGAGAGGGCATACCGGTTGTCACGGACGTCGATCTGGGTTTTGTGGGCGCGCATTGCCGCCAGCTTGGCCGCCAGTGGACCGGCGACGGCGGTGGGCCGGGTGCCGGGCGCCAGTGGTCTTTCGGGCCGGTCGCTGACGATCGCCCAGGCGCGCTGCACGCCGGACCCTGCCGCGGCCGCCAGGGCCAGTGCGCGCACAGTGAGCAGGTGGGTGCGGACATGGTCGGGATGGCCGTAGCCGCCGTCGGCGGCGTAGGTGACCACGGCGTCGGGGGCAAAGCCTGCGATCAGGGCCGCGGCGTGGGCCGCCTCCTCTTCCAGCGGCGCCCGGCTCAGCGAACCGGGCAGCACGGCCGCCGACGGTTGCGCCCGCCCGTCGGCCCCCCAGCTCATGCCGGAGTCCCGGTAGGCCACGGGTTCGGCCCCGGCGGCCAGCGCCCCCGGGGAGCCGAGGAACCAGTGCTCGCGGACGCCCAGGGCCGCCAAGGCGTCCGCCAGCTCGGCCGACCGCACGGCGGCAAGCCCGGCGCCGCCGTCGTCGGCTCCTCCCGGTTTGACCTCAAGATGGGCCAGCGCGGGCGGAATGACCTCGCCCAGCTCGCCCCGGGTGCAGGTCAACAGGCCGACCCGCACGCCCGCCGCAGCGTAGTGCGCCATGGTGGCACCGGTGGCCAGGGTCTCGTCGTCAGGGTGGGCGTGCACGAACAGGAGCCGGAACTCCCCGTCCGGGGCTGCGGGGGTTAACGGCAGCAGCCCGCCCCCGGGGCTGGCGGGGGCGGGCTGGAAGGTGCTCATGGTGCAATTCTGCCGCATGCGGCAGCGGCGGGGTTACGCCTTGGCGCGGGCGCGGTACGCCTTCGCACGCTCGGAAGCGTCCAGGATGAGCTTGCGGATACGGATGGACTCCGGGGTGACCTCCACGCACTCGTCCTCGCGGGCGAATTCGAGGGACTCTTCCAGAGTCAGGTCCCGCGGCGGGGTCAGGTTCTCGAAGGTGTCCGAGGAGGCTGCGCGCATATTGGTGAGCTTCTTTTCGCGGGTGATGTTCACGTCCATGTCGTCGGCTCGCGAGTTCTCGCCCACGATCATGCCCTCGTAGACCTCCGACGTCGGGCGGACGAAGAACGATCCGCGCTCCTGCAGGTTGATCATGGCGAACGGCGTCACGACGCCTGCACGGTCGGCGATCATCGAACCGTTGGTGCGGTACTCGATCGGACCGGCCCAGTGCTCGTAGCCTTCGGAGATGGACGCGGCGATGCCGGCGCCGCGGGTGTCCGTGAGGAACCTGGTGCGGAAACCGATCAGGCCACGGGCGGGGACGATGAATTCCATCCGGCACCAGCCGGTTCCGTGGTTGGCCATGTTGACCATCCGCCCCTTGCGGGCCGCCATCAGCTGCGTCACGGCGCCGAGGTACTCTTCCGGTACGTCGATGGTCATGTGCTCCATCGGCTCGTGGATCTTGCCGTCGACGATGCGGGTGACCACCTGCGGCTTGCCCACTGTCAGTTCGAAGCCCTCGCGGCGCATCTGTTCGACCAGGATGGCCAGCGCGAGCTCGCCGCGGCCCTGGACTTCCCAGGCGTCGGGGCGCTCGGTCGGCAGCACCCGGAGCGAGACGTTGCCGACCAGTTCCTTGTCGAGACGGTCCTTGACCTGGCGGGCGGTGACTTTGTGGCCCTTGACCCGGCCGGCGATCGGGGAGGTGTTGATACCAATGGTCATCGAGATGGCCGGGTCGTCGACCTTGATCAGCGGCAGCGGCTTCGGGTTGTCAAGGTCGGTGAGGGTCTCACCGATGGTGATGTCCTCGATACCGGCGACGGCGACGATCTCGCCGGGGCCCGCGGACTCGGTGGGGACGCGCTCGAGCGCCTTGGTGGCCAGCAGTTCGGTGATCTTGACGCTTTTCAGGGTGCCGTCATGCCGGGCCCAGGCGACGGTCTGGCCCTTGCGCAGGGTGCCGTTGTAGATCCTCAGCAGCGCGAGGCGGCCGAGGAACGGGGACGCGTCAAGGTTGGTGACGTGGGCCTGCAGGACTCCGTCGGGGTCGTACGTCGGAGCCGGGATGTGCTCGATGATGGTCTTGAACAGCGGCTCGAGGTCATCGTTGTTCGGCACGCTGCCGTTTTCCGGCTGGTCCAGGGAGGCGGCGCCGACCTTGGCGGCGGCGTAGACAACGGGAACGTTCAGCACGGCGTCCAGGTCAAGGTCCGGAACCTCGTCGGCCAGGTCGGACGCCAGGCCCAGGAGCAGGTCCATGGACTCGTGCACGACCTCGTCGATGCGGGAGTCGGGGCGGTCCGTCTTGTTGACCAGCAGGATGACCGGGAGCTTGGCGGCCAGGGCCTTACGCAGCACAAAGCGGGTCTGCGGCAGCGGTCCTTCGGACGCGTCGACCAGCAGCACGACACCGTCCACCATCGAGAGCCCGCGCTCCACCTCGCCGCCGAAGTCGGCGTGGCCGGGGGTGTCGATGACGCTGATGGTGATGGTCTCGCCGTGGGAGGAGGGGCCGTTGTACGCGACAGTCGTGTTCTTCGCCAGGATCGTGATGCCTTTTTCGCGTTCCAGGTCGCCGGTGTCCATGACCCGGTCCGCCACCACTCCGTGATCTGCAAAGGAATGGGTCTGCTTGAGCATGGCATCCACCAGGGTGGTCTTGCCATGGTCAACGTGTGCCACGATGGCAACGTTGCGCAGGTCATTGCGCGATTCGATCCGCGGTGCGGTGGTGGTGGTGCTTTCAGACATGCGTAAAGACTCGATTCGGTGTGTTCCGTGGTCCGGGCCGGCGAGCCCGCAGGATGGTCTGATCGCTGGATCAGAACGGACGGGAGGCCCTAAGAAGGGGGCAGACAATACCAGTCTAATCGCTGACGCGAAAATGGCCTAAAGCACCCTGCTGGACTATTGACCGGCGCTGCCCCACACTTACTTCAGATCGTCACGATGGACAGCTGGAGTTCCGATGCCCCGTACCCCCGCTTTCCCCCGCC
>JBIOFK010000166.1:0-4821 GCA_044447065.1 Actinomycetales bacterium
CCGGAACATGTGCATCGGCATGATCGGCTCGGTGGCACGGCGCTCCCGCAGGACGAAGAGCACGCCGGCGAGGATGGTGCCGGCGATCAGGCCGACGATGGTCGGTGAATTCCAGTCGTAGGTGGTTCCGGCCCAGGTGCTAACCAGGACCAGCCCGGTGGAGGCGACCGCGAGCAGGAGCATGCCGGGCAGATCGAGGCGCGGCTTGCGCTTGGTGTTCCGGGGCAGCCGGAGAAAGAGCGCGGCCGCCGCGATCGCGAGGATGCCCAGGGGGATGTTGATCCACAGCCCCCACCGCCAGCCGGGGCCGTCGGTGAACCAGCCTCCCAGCAGCGGGCCCGCTATCGAGGACAGGGCGAAGACGCCGCCCATGACGCCCATGTATTTGCCGCGCTGACGGGCCGGTATGACATCGGCGATGATCGCTTGGGAGAGGATCATCAGCCCGCCCCCGCCGAGGCCCTGCACGCCGCGGCCGATGATCAGCCAGGTCATGTCCTGGGCCGCACCGCCGATGATCGAACCGACAATGAAGATGCTGATCGCGCCGATGAAGATGCCTTTGCGGCCGATCAGGTCCCCGACGTTGCCGTAGACCGGGAGCATGATGGTCGAGGCGAGAATGTAGATGGTGATTACCCACAGCATCTGGTCCACGCCGTGCAGGTCGCCCACGATCGTGGGCAGGGCGGTGCTGAAAATAGTCTGGTCCAGGGAGGCCAGGAGCATCGTCAGCATCAGTCCCGCAAAAACCAGCAGAATGTGGCGCTTCTCCGCGGCGCGGGCGGTGTCGGTGCCGGCCGGCACGGGTGGTGGTCGTTCAGGCATGAGCGGAATTCCTTTCGGGGTGGCGGGGAGCTTGAATACCGTGGGGTGGAGTTGCCGTGACGCGGCGGACCAGGCGGATGGCGCTGTCCAGCAGCTCACGGGTGCTGCCGGCGAAGTCGCCGCTGATCCTTTTCCGCATCGTGTAGCGCAGCACGCCGGTGGCGAGGGCAACGAGCATGCGTGCCTCGTCCTCGAGCTCCTGCTCCTCCTCGAGCTCCTGCTCCGCACCGGAGTCCCGGACCTGGGCCCGTAAGCGGGTCAGCACAATGCGGACGAACTGGTCCTCCAGCTCGCCCATGCGGACCATCTGCCGGCTGAGCAGCTCGGGAGTGCGCTGCAGGACCAGGCGCCGCGCCCGGAACAGGCCCGGGTCCGGCTCCAGCAAGGTTGGGGCGACCAGGGCCACGAAGTCCTCCAGAACGTTCCCGTCCGCCCGGGTGGCGAACGCATCGATCTCCTCATCCGTGGGCAGCGGCGGTGCCCCGCCCAGGATCGCGGCCTCCTTCGATCCGAAGTAGTTGAAAAACGTGCGCGAGGAAATCATGCTCGCCTGGCAGATCTCCTCGACCGTGACTTTTTCATAGCCGTGTTCCACGACCAGGTCCATCGCGGTCCGCTCGATCGCCGAATACAGGGCCGCGCGCTTGCGTTCACGCAGTCCCGGTCCGTGCTCGCGGGTGAGGCTGCTCATTCGGGAAACCCTTCTTCGCGGCGGCATCCGCATACTTACGTTTACTGACTGAACATTTGCGGTCCATGAACTTTTATAATAGCTGCACTTCCCTGGGTATTCGCCCGGAATCCGCGATCCCTTCCCGGCATCTGCCGCGCCCCGTGCGCGGCGATAATTTCGTGTCGCCGCAGCGGCCGGGCACATCCTGCGTCAGACTTAGCAGAAGACACCGGCATTCGCGCCGCCGTCAATTGCGGAACGGACGGGACCGCCCACCCCGCCCGCTGCCAACGGAAGGTACACATCATGTCCCAGCAACCGCCGTCGAACCCGCCCGGGGAAAGTTTCAACAGGCCGGTCCCCTATCTGCCCCCGGACTACGCGGGCGCAGGTGCACAGCCGCGGCCGCCTTTCAGCAGGCAGGCCATTGCCGGATTTGTGATCTCCTGCGTCAGCGTGTTCATCTTCGGGTTCATGGGTCTGGTCGGCGCCTTCATGTGCCTGAGGAGCCTGCGGGACGTGCGGACCGGCCGGGCCCGCGGCCGGGGACTGGCCATCGCCGGGGCCATCATCGGGGTCCTGAGCTTCGCGCTCTATGTCGTCAGTCTGTTCCTGCGCAATTCGTGACCCGGCTGCGGCGCAGTGCCTTCATCCTGCCGGTTTGATGGGTGGGCGTTGACGACGCCGGACGCCGGGTTGGGCGGGCCGGCGCCACCGGCGCCGTGCTTTCCGGGGTGCCAGACTGGGGTCATGGACCAAGCGGTGGCTGCCTACATTGCGAACATCCCCGGGCCCTTTCGTCCCATGTTCGACCGGATTAGCGCGCTGATCTTCGAGGTGTGCCCCGGCGCCGAGCTGGTACTGACGTATGCGATGCCGACGTACCGGACCGGCCGACGTCTCTTTGTCGCCGTCTGGGCCCACGGGGTGTCCCTCTACGGCTGGCGGCACGAAGGTGGTTTCAGCCTCCGGCATCCGGAGCTCATCTCGGGCAAGGCGACCATCAGGCTCACCACCGGGGCCGCGGCGGCCATTCCCGATGAGGAGTTCCGCGATCTGATCCGCGGCGTCCTGGTTGGCTGAGGCGGGCCGGCAAGGAACGCTCCGCGCCGGCGGTCACGGATCAATCCGGCGGACCTCGACCGGCCAGAGCCGGGCCTCGCCGAGCTTGCCGGCAATCTCTGCAGCGCGCTCCAGGTCCACGCAGTCGACGACGTAGTAGCCGGCCACGATTTCCTTTGTCTCCATGAACGGCCCGTCGGTCGCCGTCTTCCCGGCGGCGTCTGTCCTGACGATCATCGCCTGCTCGGCCAGCTCATGCGCCTCCACGAATTCGCCGGATTCCCTCAGCTCCCTCTGCAGCGCGGTGTGCGCCCGCATCACCTCCTCGACGTCGCCGGCGGCCAACGCGTTCCAGGCGCCGGGGTCGTTGTGGATCAGCAGCAGGTATTTCATTCGTGGTCCTCCGCGGTGGCGCGCTGACGTTCGGACATGCCGGGAACGGTCTCCGCGAGGCGCTTGGCCAGGTAACGGCGCTCGGCCTCGGATGGTGCGAGGTCCCGGGCCCGCTGATATTCGCGGCCGGCGTCCGCGCGCCTGCCGAGGCGCCGCAGCAGGTCGGCCTTCGCGGCAGGCAGGAGGTAATACCCCTCCAGGGAGCGTGTCCGGTCCAGCCGGTTGATGAGGGCCAGCCCCGCCTGCGGTCCCTGGGACATCGCGACGGCGACGGCACGGTTGAGGTCGACGACAGGCGACGGCGCAACCTGCGCGAGCGCGCCGTACAGCGACGCTATCCGCGCGAAGTCCGTCTCAGCGAAGTCCCGGGCCACCATATGGCACGCCGCGATGGCGGCCTGGATGCGGTAGCTCCCGGCCGGCGAACCGCGGGAGATCCCGGCTTGCCCGGCGGCGGCCAGCAGCGCGACGCCCTCCGCGATCGCGGTGCCGTCCCACGCCGTGCGGTCCTGCTCCTCCAGCGTCACCAGGTCACCCGCGGCGTCGGTTCGCGCCCTCCGCCGGGCATCATGGAGCACCATCAGCGCCAGCAGGCCCAGGGCCTCGGGTTCGTGCGGCGAACCGGCAAGCAACGCAATGAGCAGCCTGTTGAGCCGAATCGCTTCGCGGACCAGGGGCCCGCGGATCAATGAGTTGCCGCCCGTGGCTGAATAGCCCTCGTTGAACATGAGATAGAGCACCGCCAGGATCCCCGCGGTGCGTTCGGTTATCAGCTCCGGCGGCGGAACGCGATACGGGATGCCCGCGTCCCGGATCTTGGCGCGGGCCCGGACGAGCCGTTTGGACATGGTGGCTTCCGACACCAGGAACGCGCGCGCAATCTCTCCGGTGGTCAGCCCCGCGACGGTGCGCAACGTCAGCGCCACCCGGGCGTTCATCGGAAGCGCGGGGTGCGCGCAGGTGTAAATCAGCCGCAACCGGTCGTCGTCGGCCGCCGGATCGGTGTCGCCGGCTGCCTCCAGCCCTTCGAGCTCCGTGAGAATCGCGAGCTGGCGCAGCGCTTTCCGTTCGGTGGCCGCATTCCGCATCCGGTCGATCGCCCTGTTCTTCGCCACGGTCGTCAGCCAGGCCCCGGGGCTCCTGGGAATGCCGTGCACCGGCCAGTCCACCAGGGCGCGCGCGAAGGCGTCCTGGACACAGTCCTCGGCCAAGGTCCAGTCGCCCGTGACGCGGATCAGGGTTGCGGTGATCCGCGCGGTCTCCACGGCGGAGGCGGCCTCGATGGCGGCCGCCACCTCCGTCAGCTCTGCTGCCACGTCGTCCCTCCCTCGAATACCATGACAGGCCGCCGGCGGAATTGCTACTCGCCCAGCGGCCACACGGGCCGGATCTCGATCTTGCCGAACTTCGCCATCGGGTGCTTGGACGCCACCTCGATGGCTTCGTCGAGGTCGGCGCACGCGATGATGTCATAACCGGCGATCCATTCCTTCGTCTCTGCGAACGGCCCGTCCGAGACAACCACGTTGCCCGCACGCACCGTCACCGTGGTCGCGTCGTCGACCGGACGCAGCCGGTCACCGTGACGGGCGACGCCACGCGCCTCCATCTCGGCGATCCATTCCGCGATGTTGTCCTCGGCGGCCACGTAGGCCGGCGCTGTCGGATCATTACAGATGAAGAGCATGTACTCCACGGTGACTCCTTCGGCTTGTTGATACATCGGTACGACGGCCGGGAGGCCGCCGGCAGGACATCCGGCGGGAAGTTATTGCGGTTCGTTTCACGCAGTGCCAATTCCGTTAGCGCAGACTAACCTATAGTTGTGCCCCATCTTCTCGAAACCGCAGCCGAACCCACCAGGC
>JBIOFK010000167.1:0-4809 GCA_044447065.1 Actinomycetales bacterium
CGACATCGAGGAATTCCTTCCGACTACCTCCCGGCGAGAATCAGGCTCAGGACAAAGACCGGGGCGGCGGCTAGGGCGATCGCCGCATGGCGGCCCACCGGCCGTGACCCTTGGCGGGCCAGCCAGACCAGCGGAACCGCCGCCGGAAGCAGCAGCCAGCCGGCGGGGGAGTCGCTCCACAGCAGCGAACTGACGGCTCCGGCGGCCAGCACCGAGGTCAGGGTGAAGAGAGCGTGGTGGATCCACCGGCATCCGGAGGTGCTGACCACGTCGGTCGCAACGGCGAGTCCGAGCACGGCATTCGCCCCGTATGCACCGGCGGCGGCGCTGAACGCGACCTGCACCACTGCCGACACGGCGCTCCCTTCCGATGACCTGCCCCTTCAGGCCATCGTGCCACACCCGTGTGGGCGCCGGCTGGGAGCGGCCGACGGCGGCTGGCTGGGGCGGCTGGGTTATGGGCCGTCGCGTGCGCGGCCGGGTCGTCACGTGGGAGCGGCAGGGCTGGGTCGTCACGTGGGTTGCTGGCCGGGAGCGGCAGGACGGCGCCGGCCGGGTCGGCACGTGCGGGTGGCCGACCTGGCGCGCCTGGCAGCGGCGCCCAAGGTCAGGGCGTCCCCGGCCGGAGGGTCAGGAGAAGGCGGGAAGTCCGGTGATGTGCTGGCCCAGGATCAGGGTGTGGACCTCATCCGTTCCCTCATAGGTGCGCACCGATTCGAGGTTGTTGGCATGACGGAGAGGGGAGTAGTCCAAGGTGATGCCATTGCCGCCCAGCAGGGTGCGGGCCTCGCGGCAGATCCGGATGGCTTCCCGGCAATTATTGAGCTTGCCGGTGGAGATCTGGACCGGGGTGAGGTTTCCGGCGTCCTTGAGCCGGCCAAGCTGCAGAGCCAACAGGAAGCCCTTGTTGATCTCCAGCGCCATGTCGACGAGTTTCTGCTGGGTGAGCTGGTAGCCGGCCAGCGGCCTGCCGAACTGTTGGCGCTCCGCAGCGTAGCCCAGGGCGGCCTCGAAGGAATCCCGCGCGGCACCCATGGCGCCCCAGGCGATGCCGTAGCGGGCCTCGTTGAGGCATTCGAAGGCCGCCCGCAGTCCGGTCGCGCCGGGCAGGAGGGCATCCGCCGGCAGCCGGACCTCCGCCAGTTCGACGTCGCATTGGATCGAGGCGCGCATGGAGAGTTTCTGCCCGATGGCCGTGGCCCGGAATCCGGGCGTGTCCGTGGGCACCAGGAAACCGCGGATGCCGTCCTCGGTACCGGCCCAGACGACGGCCACCTGGGCCACGCTGGCCAGGCCTATCCAGCGTTTTGTGCCGCTGAGCACCCAGTCCGTACCGTCCCGCCGGGCGAAGGTCTTCATGGCGGCCGGATCGGAACCGGCCGTGGGCTCGGTCAGGGCAAAGGCGCCGATGGCCTCACCCGCGGCCATCCTCGGCAGCCAGGCATTTTTCTGTTCCTCGGATCCGTGCCGGTGGATCGCCGTCATGGCCAGGGACCCCTGAACCGAGACGAAGGTGCGGAGCCCAGAGTCGCCGGCTTCGAGTTCCGCGGCCGCGAGGCCGTATTCCACGGCCGAGCGGCCGGGACAGCCGTACCCCTGGAGATGCATGCCGAGCACGCCGAGCGACCCCAGTTCCGGAACGATATCCAGCGGGAAGACCGCGTCCTCGTACCAGGCGGCGATATTGGGCCTGATCCGGGCGTCCACGAAGTCGCGGACGCCCCCGCGCACGGCACGCTCGTCGGCGGACAGGAGCGAGTCAAAGCCCGCAAGCTCGGTGATCGCGGCCACCGGTTTTAGGCGCTCAGCCCGGTTCTGGCCATGGCGTCAGCGTAGGCGGCCGTCATGTCGCCGAGCCATTCCGCCTGCTTGGCCGGGGAGCCGGCGAAGGCGCGTCCGGAGAGCGAGCGGACCTTGTGGACCTTCAGCCCGCGGCGCCAGATCAGGGGATTCTCGGTCTTCAGCAGCATCTGCGCGAGCCGGTTGGCCTCCGTGCCATGGGCGACGATGACCGAGGCCCGCGGAACCAGGGCCAGCATGCGCAGCAGCGGTTTGAGGCCCGCGGAGAGCTGCTCAGGTGTCAGTTTTCCGTTCGCCTCTCCCGGGGTGAACCACGGGTAGGTGTTCCACGGCAACAGGTATTCGGGGCGCAACCCGAGCTGGAAGTGCACGCCGAGCAGGCGGGCCGTGGCGTCGTCGTCGCCCGCGGTGACAAAACCGGACGGATGCGCGGCACCCAGGTTCGAATGCAGGCTGATGATGCGGCATTCATCCACGTCATGGACCGGATCGATGTAGGGGACGACGGTGCCGGGCTTGAGCGCCCGGAGCGAGTCGCAGAATTCGTTGACAGCCGCCACATTCGGTTCGTACAGGCGGCTCGGGAGGCCCTGATCTGCGGCTATGGCTGTCATCTTTGCTTGCTTCTCCTCATACGGGTGTGCGTTACGGCCTTCGGCCGCGGGCACGAAAGCGCCCTTGATCTTGCGGGCTGGATTCGTAGGTGGATCAAACAGTTACTGCATGCGGCACCAACGCCGTCCCAGGCATGTCCCCCTCTGGGCTGATTGCCTGCTCGATCCTCTCTAGCTTACCAAGCCCTGCGCGTTCCGGATTGCCAGTGCGACCGGAATTGTGCCGTTATTGAACTCCAGCACGCTGTGGATGGTTCCCGGACTGGCCAGAACCTCGGCCAGCACTAGCGCCGCATCCTCCCGTGTGACGTTGCTCTTAGCCCCATCGGAGCCCAGTTCTACGGCTCCCGTCGCGGGCTCGTCGGTCAGGGCGCTCGGCGCGACAATGGTCCAGTCCAGCCCCGTCGCCTTCAGATACTCGTCGGCGTCGGCCTTGGCCTGCGCGTAGGGGAAGAACGAATTCTCCGGGTCGACCCCGTGGTCCGGTCCGGCCCCGAAGTAGGACACCATCACATATCTGCGCAGCCCGGCCGCTGCCGCGGCATCCATGGAGCGCTTCGCCGCGTCCCGGTCCACCGCGTAGGTGCGTTCGGGAGACCCTCCGCCGGCTCCGGCCGACCAGACGACGGCGTCGTGCCCGGCCAGCAGGTCCGCCAGTTCCGCGGTGCTGAGGTGTTCGACGTCGGCAAGCACCGCCGTCGCGCCCGCCGCCTCCACGTCCGCCCGGTGCCCCGCATTGCGGACCAGCGAACTGACCTGGTGGCCCTGGCCGGCCAGGATGCGGGTGAGATGCAGGGCGATCTTTCCGTGCCCTCCGATGATGGCGGTGCGGCTCATGGGTGCTCCTTTGGCGGTGCGCTTTTTTGCGGTGCTTTCTTCCAGCCTAGACCCGGGGCTTGCGCTCGAGGGTGCCCCAGGTCGTAGCGTGGGTAGCGGGGCCACTACAAGCAAAGGACTGACCAATGAAGACCATCACTTTGGGATCACAGGGGCTGGAAGTCTCCCGGCTGGGGCTGGGCTGTATGGGCATGAGCGCCTTTTACACCGGCGCCGGCCAGGACGAGGCGGGCGCCATCGCCACCATCCACCGCGCCCTGGACCTGGGCGTCACGTTTTTTGACACAGCGGAAATCTACGGTCCATACACCAACGAGGAGCTGCTGGCCAAGGCGTTCGCCGGGCGCCGCGACCAGGTGGTTCTCGCCACCAAATTCGGCACTATCCTGCACCGCGGCGACGACAGCAGGGGGCTGGACGGCTCCGCGGAAAACGTGCGCCTGTCCGTGGAGGGCTCGCTCAGGCGGCTCAACACGGACCATATCGACCTGTATTACCAGCACCGGATGGATCCGGGCACGCCCGTGGAGGAAACCGCCGGCGCGCTTGCGGAGCTGATCCAGGCGGGAAAGATCCGCGGTTACGGCCTCAGTGAAGCGGCGCCGGAGACCATCCGCCGGGCGCACGCGGTGCACCCGGTCACGGCGGTGCAGACGGAATATTCGCTCTGGTCCCGCGAGCCGGAAGCGGAAATCCTGCCCACCCTGCGTGAGCTGGGCATCGGCTTCGTGCCGTATTCGCCGTTGGGCCGGGGCTTTCTGACCGGCAAGATCCGCACCGTCGAGCAGCTCGACAGCGCGGACTTCCGGCGCGCCAACCCCCGGTTCGAGGGCGAGAACATGGTGGCGAACCTGCGGATCGTTGAACAGGTGGACGGGATCGCCGCCGAGGCGGGGGCCACTCCGGCGCAGGTGGCGCTGGCCTGGCTGCTGGCGCAGGGCAACGACATCGCCCCGATTCCCGGTACCAAGCGGATCGCCTACCTGGAGGAGAATATCGGCGCGGACGGGCTGGAGCTGACGCCCGAGCAGCTTTCGGCCCTGGGGTCCCTGCCTGTTCCGTCCGGCGACCGTTACGCGGACATGTCCCCGCTGAACAAATAGCCGCCCCGCTCACCCAACTGGGTCGCAGATAACGCAGTTCTGAGCGCCCATGAGTGCATCTGCTGCGACCCAGTTGGGCCAGGGCAGGGCGGGAGCGTCCGCCCGTCACAGGGTATCCGGCGGATCCGTCACCGTGCCATGATGCAAGCACCCGATGCGAAGGAGGGCGACCATGACCGCCTGGAAGGTGCGCGACTTCCACTCCACCGACCTGGAGGGGATCCTGCATCTGTGGGAGACCTTGAAATCCGCCGGACTCGACCCTGTTTATGACCTGTCCGAGGTGCTGGCGTCCTGCGAAAAGGACCCCGGCGTCGTCGCCGTCCTGGGCGAGGAGGTGGTGGGTGCGGCCGTGGGCAGGGCCGCGCACGACCAGGGCTGGATCGTGTTCCTGGCGACGCTGCCGCAGTGGCGCGGCCGGGGGATCGGCACGGCGCTGCTCGCCGCCGTCGAAA
>JBIOFK010000168.1:0-4795 GCA_044447065.1 Actinomycetales bacterium
CAACAGCGCCGCACCGGCCGGAAACGTGGTGGCGGCATCCGCCAGCTCGGACCTCAACCGGGAAAACAACCCCGGCGCGTCAGGCTCAAGAGTTTCGGACGCCAGCCCGAAGACCGGGCCTCCGCCATTCGGGTCAGCGTCCGGATCCATGGCAGGCAGTCCGGAACCCGGTCCGGAAACTGTACGGTCAGCGTCCATAGTTTCGGCCGGCCGATCAGGCTCAAGAAGTTCGTAGACCGGAGCCAGGTCAGGAACTCCGCCCGCGCAATCAGCACGGCCCGCGGCACAGGTCAGCCCTCGGCCGGCCGCCGGGAAACCCGGACCCGAGGCAGGATCCGGGACATCACCGGCAGGCACTGCCGGGTCCGGGGTCATCCGCTGCTTCGAGTCCATACCCAAGACTTTATCGAAAACATATTCGACGAAAAAGGGGTCATCACCCGTATGTGCACAACTGGCAGCGGGAAACTACCTGTGGAGGACAGGTGGTGGGGACTCTGGGCGACAGCCTTCACCATGACAAGGACGCGCCGCCCCGCACCATCCAGCGCCGCCCCGCGCGCAACAGCCAGCCGCGTCGCGCCGTGATCCGACTAGCCTCGAGGAATATCCTCGCGGCGCTCAACGACGAAATCCCCGCCGGGAAAGACGATGGTCTCGTGGCCGTCGTCGAACCGGACGCTGTACGGCGGTGAGCCGTCGGTGCCCCGGACCTCAGTAATCTCGCCGTGCCGGTCGGACGACTCAACCGTCTTTCCGCGGATTATGATGCGGTCCCCTGCAGCTGCCTTCATGGTAATTCGCCTCCACACTCAGGGTACGTCCGTCGACGTGCAAGCGGAACGGCCTGCTGCCCGATCAGCGCAAGTAAGCAGCCGCCCGTGAGGCGGCGCGCGATGCCCAGACCGTCCAGTCCCACTCACGTGGCGTCGGCGAACGTCTCCCGCAGTTCCCGCTTGAGGATTTTCTGGCTCGGCCCCATCGGCAGAGCGTCCATGAACCGGACCGCGCGCGGGTACTTGTATTTCGCCAGGTGCTCCCGGCTCCAGGCGATGATCTCCTCGGCGCTGGGCGGATTCTGGAGGTACGACGGCTCCAACGTGATCACGGCGCAGACTTCCTCACCGCGCAGCTCGTCCGGCAGTCCGATCACCGCCACCTGCGCGACGGCGGGGTGGCGGGCCAGCACTTCCTCCACCTCGCGCGGATAGACGTTATAGCCGGAACGGATGATCACGTCCTTGGTCCGGTCCACTACGGTGATGAAGCCGTCGTCGTCCTTCGTTCCGAGGTCTCCGGTGTGGAACCAGCCGTCCGTCATGGCCGCCGCGGTGGCCTCGGGGTTGTTCAGGTAGCCGGCGAAGACGTTATGGCCGCGCACCACAATCTCGCCCAGCTGCCCGTTGGGCATGAACGCCAGCCGGCCCGGGAGGGTATGGTCCGTGATCCGCACCTCCACTCCCCACACCGCCGGTCCAACGGTGCCGGGCTTCACACCGGAGGCCGGGGTATTGGTGCACACCACCGGGGACGTCTCGGACAGTCCGTAGCCCTCGTAGATGGTGACACCGAAGGCGGCGTTGAACTTCTCCATCGCCGCGACGGGCAGCGCGGCGCCGCCGGAAACGCACAGCCGCAGCTGCGGCAGCCGCTCCCGCCCCTGCGCCGCCGCGAGCAGTTGCAGGTACATGGTGGGCACGCCGTGAAAGACGTTGACACGTTGGGCAGTGATCATCTCCAGCGCCGCTGCGCCGCTGAACCGGGGCAGCAGCACCAGGGTGGCGCCGAGCCGGAAGATGGCGTTCATGCTCACCGTCTGGCCGAACACGTGGAACAGCGGAAGGCAGCCCAGCGCAATGTCGCCGGTGCGCACGTCGTTGGCGTCGACAGCGGAGACGGTGGCGTTCATGACCATATTGAGCTGGGTCAGAATGGCGCCCTTGGGCTTGCCGGTGGTGCCGGAGGTGTAGAAGATGACGGCGGGGTCCTCCGCCTGGCGCGGCGCGTAGCTCTCGAGCCGCGGCGGCGCGTCCGGATCCAGCCTGGTCAGGCCAGTCCGCTCATCCTCCGGCACGGGACCTGCGACCAGCAGCGGAATGCCGAGCTCGCGGGCGGCCGGGGCCCCGACGCCCAGGAAGGAGCTGTGGCAGATGAGCAACGCCGCGCCGCTGTCACGCAGCACCTGGACGACCTCCTCGACCGTCAGCAGCAGGTGCACGGGCACGACGACGGCGCCGAGGGCCTGCACCGCGTAATAGGCCCGGGGAAACTCCACCACATTCGGGGACATGATGCCGGCCACCTCACCGGCGCCCAACCCCACGTCCTGCAGCTGGGAGGCGTAGCTGCGCACCTGCTCCCACAGCGTCGCGTAGGAGTAGCTGTGGTCACCGTCGACGACGGCGATGTTGGCCGGGTAGGTGCGGGCCGATTCGGCGAGGATTGCGGCGAGGGCCAATACGGTCATGACTGCTCATTCCTGTTGTTGTCCGGGCGGTTGCCCCTGTGCTGGTCCTGGCGGTCGCCTGAAGACAGGTCCCGGCCGGGGTCGGGGTGCTGGCCTCGGCTATGACCGGGGTGCTGGTCCTGGTCCCGGCCGGGGTCGGGGTGCTGCCGAACCGCTTCCAGCAGTGCGGTCAACGTCCGCTGCATCACTGCGGCGGCCCGTGTCACGTCCAGTTCCAAGGAGTCCCGCAACAGCTGCCAGGTGGACCAGTCGGCCGCCGCGCAGGCGGCGAGTGTCAGCTGCGCCCGCTCGGGAGGGGGCAGCTGACCGAGCTCGACGGCAAAGAGCTCCTCGAAGGCGGTGCGGACGCGCCGCAGGTTTTCCCTCAGATTCTCCTGCAGTGCCGGGGAGAACGGGCGCTGGATATCCGCGGCCCGTGCCAGCGGTGCCAGGGCTTCGAGCATTCCCGCCCGCTGATCGCAGTACCGCCGGATCCGCTCCGCCAGCGGCAGCTCCGGTGCGAGGGCGACAAACTGCTTATCCTGGATGGCGAGCTGGCGGCCGGCCGTACCGGCCATCAGGCTTTCCATATCCTTGTAGTTGTCCCACAGGGCACGCGGCGATACTCCGGCGCGGGCAGCGATCTGCTTGGCGGAGGGTCTCAACTCACCGCCGTTGATCAGCGCGATATGCGCGTCCGCGATGACCTGCCGGGTTCGCCGGGCGCGGGCGCTGCGTCCATCCAGCGGCCCTTCGGTCACGTCGGTGTCCCGCCCGACGGCGTTGCCGCACCCGACGTTGCCGCCGCACCGCGCGGCGTTGCCGCACCCGACGTTGCCGCCGCACCGCGCTGCGCGGCCGAGCCGAATGTCGAGGCGAACGTGGGCACACCCGCGGTCCCGGTGCCGTCGTCGTCCGCCAGCCGCGCCAGCAGCCCGGCCGGCCGCAACGACTCATCCCCCGTCTGCTCCGCATAGTGCCGCAGCCGCGCCGCGACGTGACGCAGCCCCACCCGGTCGGCGTGCCACATCGGGCCGCCGCGGAACGCAGGCCAGTTGTAGCCCTTGACCCAGATGACGTCGATGTCCCCGGCCCGTTCCGCTATTCCCTCCTCGAGGATGCGGGCGCCCTCGTTGATCATCGGGAAGGTCAGCCGCTCTAGGATCTCCTCGTCAGAGATGCCGCCGCGGGACACTCCGAGGCCGGCGGAGACGCCCGCGATCAGCTCCGCCACGGCGGGATCGTCCCGGAGGTCGCGGCCGTCGTAGGCGTAAAACCCTGCACCGGTTTTCTGCCCGAACCGCCCTGCCTCGCACAGGGCATCCCCGATGGGCGCTGCCAGCCCCTGTGCCTTGCGGTTCCGCCAGCCGATATCGAGCCCGGCCAGGTCCGCCATCGCGAAGGGGCCCATCCGGAAGCCGAAGTCCGTCAGGACCCCGTCCACCTGTCCCGGCAGGGCCCCCTCGAGCAGCAGCCGCTCGGCCTGCCGCGAGCGCACCTCCAGCATCCGGTTGCCGACAAAACCGTGGCAGACCCCCACCACTACCGGCGTCTTGCCGATCCGGCGCGCCAGGTCAAAACCTGTGGCGAGGGTGCGGGCGTCGGTTTTCGCGCCGCGTACCACCTCCACCAGCGGCATCACGTTCGCCGGGCTGAAGAAGTGCAGGCCCAGCACCCGCCCCGGATACTCGGTTCCGGCTGCGAGCCGGTCAATGTCCAAGTAGGAAGTGTTGGAGGCCAGTACGGCGTCCGGGCGGACATGGCGCTCCAGCGTGGCGAAGATGCCGCGTTTGACCTGCAGGTCCTCGAAGGCCGCCTCAATCACCAGGTCCGCGTCCGCGACGGCGGCATAGTCCAGGCTGGTGCCGATCAGGGCGAGCTGGCCGCGCGCGTCCGCCTCGGACCGGCTGCCGTGCGCGACCGAGCGGGCCAGGTTCTCCCGGACCCTGGCCAGGCCTCGGTCCAGCGCCTCCTGCTCCGCCTCAACGATGGTGACGGGAATTCCGGCGGCGGCCAAGGCCATGGCAATGCCGCCGCCCATGGTGCCGGCACCGACGACGCCGGCCCGGGCGACGTGCCGGGAGGCCTGCGGATCCAGGCCCGCGGGTTTGCGGGCCGCGCGTTCGGCGGCGAACAGGTGCCGCTGGGCCGCAGATTCGGTACTACCCCGGCGGACCTCGAAGTTCTCCCGCTCCACCCGGGCGCCGTCCGCGAAGGACACCTCGACTCCGGCCGTGATGGCGTCGACGGCGGCCCGGGCGGCGTAGGGGTCCTTGGCCTTCGCCAGCCACGGGGCGGCGAGCGCGGCGACACTGCCGGGGACGGCGCGGGCGGCGGCGATCTTGTCCA
>JBIOFK010000169.1:0-4750 GCA_044447065.1 Actinomycetales bacterium
ACCGCACCCACCGCACCCAACTGGGTCGCAGATAATGCACTTATGGAGCCCCAGAACTGCATCATCTGCGACCTAGTCGGGTGGGAACAGGAGAGATTCCGATGAATTCCACGAACGGCCCCACCCTCAACGGCATTACCCTGACCGCCCAGCCGATCCGCCGGCAGGAGGAAATCCTGACTCCCGAGGCCCTGGCCTTCCTGGCCGACCTGAACCGGGCGACGGCGGGGCGGCGCACCGAGCTGCTGGCGGCCCGCCACGAGCAGCGGCACCGGATCGCGCGCGGCTCCGACCCGCGGTTCCTGGCGGAAACCTCAGCGGTCCGCGACGATCCGAACTGGCGGGTGGCCCCGCCCGCTCCCGGGCTGACCAACCGCCGGGTGGAGATCACCGGGCCGGTGGAGCGGAAGATGGCCATCAACGCGCTCAACTCCGGCGCGGACGTGTGGCTGGCCGACATGGAGGACGCCTCGACACCGACCTGGGGCAACGTGGTCCGCGGACAGCTGAACCTCGTTGACGTGCTGGAACGGCGGATCGACTTCACCTCGGAGGAGGGCAAGGAGTACCGGCTGGCACCGGACGCGCAGCTGCCCACCATCGTGGTCCGTCCCCGCGGCTGGCACCTGCCGGAAAAACACCTGCTGATGGACGGGGAACCCCTGGCCGGAGGCCTGGTGGACTTCGGCCTGTACTTCTTCCACAACGCCCGCCGGCTGATCGCCCGGGGCGCGGGACCGTACTTCTACCTGCCGAAAATTGAAAACCACCTCGAGGCCCGGCTGTGGAACGACATCTTCGTCCTGGCCCAGGATCTGCTCGGCATCCCGCAGGGCACCATCCGCGCCACCGTGCTCATCGAGACCATCACAGCGGCCTTCGAGATGGAGGAGATCCTCTACGAACTGCGCGACCACGCCGCCGGACTCAACGCCGGCCGCTGGGACTACCTGTTCTCGGTGATCAAGAACTTCCGCACCCGCGGCCCGCGGTTCGTGCTGCCCGACCGCAACCAGATCACCATGACCACTCCGTTCATGCGCGCCTACACCGAGCAGCTG
This sequence comes from Actinomycetales bacterium, assembly GCA_044447065.1. Taxonomy (GTDB): domain Bacteria; phylum Actinomycetota; class Actinomycetes; order Actinomycetales; family Micrococcaceae; genus JBIOFK01. The sequence goes on from JBIOFK010000169.1 coordinate 1,062, forward strand.
GTCCGCGCCTGCCACCGCCGCGGCGCCATGGCCATCGGCGGCATGTCCGCCTTTGTGCCCAACCGCCGTGACGAGGAAGCCAACACCAACGCCCTCTCCAAGGTGCGCGAGGACAAGGTCCGGGACGCCGGTGACGGCTTCGACGGCTCCTGGGTGGCGCATCCGGACCTGGTTCCGGTGGCGGCCGAGGTCTTCGCGGCCGTGCTCGGGGACCGGCCCAACCAGCTGGGCCGGCTCCGCGAGGACGTCATCCCGGACGAGCGGGCCCTCCTGGATATCGCCAGCACCCCCGGAACCATCACCGAAACCGGCATCCGCTCCAACATCTGGGTCGCCATCCAGTACATCGAGTCCTGGCTGCGCGGCCACGGAGCCGTCGCGCTGAACAACCTGATGGAGGACGCCGCCACCGCGGAAATCTCCCGTTCGCAGATCTGGCAGTGGATCCACGTCCGGGCCATCACGGACACCGGCGAAATCGTCTCGGCCCGCTGGGTGGCCGAACTGCTGGAGGAGGAATTCGGCTCCCTCCCCCGCTTTGACGGCGACCGGTTCGACCACGCCCGGGAAATCTTCACCGAGGTGGCGCTGCAGGAGGACTTCCCGGCGTTCCTGACCCTGCCCGCCTATGCCCGTTACCTGCTCGAAGGCGTAGGCACCCGGCCCAGCCGCGACCGCAGCCTGGTTCCCGCCGCCGCCTAGCGGGACCCCCCACGTGGCCGGTTCGCCGGACGCACGCCACGGCAGGCCCGACGGTCGGGTCCCGGCGGGCCGGCCAGGAATACGAAATGCAGGGGAAGGTGCGACGCCGGCACCCGGGTGGCGCCGTCGTCGCACCCAACTGGGTCGAAGCAGATGCAGTTATGGGCGCCCCATGAGTGCACTATCTGCGACTCAGTTGGGTAGGCGGGTGGGGTCGGTCGACTGCCCCAGACCCGGGCCGGCGGGAATGAGCCGGCCCGCAGCATCGTTGCCGCCTGTATGAATGAATCCCGCCTTCGTGTTGAAATCTGGTCCGACGTCGCGTGTCCGTGGTGCTTTATCGGCAAACGCCGGTTCGAGACCGCGTTGGACGGCTTCGCCCATAAGGACTCCGTCGACGTCCAGTGGCGCAGCTACCAGCTGGACCCGTCCCTGCCGGAGCACTACGACGGCACCGAGCTGGGCTATCTGTCCGAGCGCAAGGGGATGGAACCGGGGCAGGTGGCGGCCATGTTCGCGCAGGTGGCCGAGCAGGCCGCCGGGGAGGGCCTGCGCTACGCGTTCGACGACGTCGTCGTCGCCAACAGCTTCAACGCCCACCAGCTGCTGCACCTCGCCAGGACGCAGGGCAGGGACGCCGAGGTCAAGGAGGCGCTGCTCTCGGCCCACTTCGAGCAGGGCGAGGACATCGGCTCGCGCGCGTTCCTGGTCCGCACCGGCGCCGCCGCCGGCCTGGACCCGGCCGAAATCGAGGAGGCGCTGGAGGCGGACACGTATGCCGCCTCAGTGCGCCAGGACTTCGCCGAGGCCCGGTCCCTGGGCATCTCCGGTGTGCCGTTCTTCGTGATCGACAGGAAATACGGGATCTCCGGCGCGCAGCCGGCCGATCTGTTCGCCCGGGCGCTCGAGGAGGCCTGGGCGGAGGCGCATCCGCTGACCATGATCGGCGCGGCCGGCGCAGGAACGGGCGCCGCAGGCACGGACTCCGGCGCCGTCCCGGCAGCGGCGTGCGGCCCGGACGGCTGCGCCATCTGACCGGACGCCGCAACTCCGGGTCGCGACCGCCGTCGCGCCTGGGACCTCCGGCCGGCAGACGGTCCGGCTACTTGACGGCGCCGGCGGTCAGGCCGGCGACGAAGTTGCGCTGCAGCAGCAGGAAGCCGACGACGACCGGGACGCTGACCACCAGGGACGCGGCCATGATCTGGTTCCAGTAGACGTTGGTCTGCGTGGAGTACAGCTGCAGGCCCACGGCCAGGGTCCGGTTGGCGTCGGTGGTCATCACCGAGGCGAAGAGCACCTCGCCCCAGGAGGTCATGAAGCTGTAGATGGCCACCGCCACCAGGCCCGGCCGGGCCGCCGGCAGGACCACCCGCCACAGGGCGCCCATCGGCCCGCAGCCATCCACCTTGGCCGCCTCGTCCAGGTCCCGCGGGATGCCGTCGAAGTAGCCCGCCAGCATCCAGATCGAGAACGGCAGGGAGAACGTCAGGTAGGTGATCACCAGCCCCAGCCGGGTCCCGACCAGCTGGATTCCCACGGCGGAGTTGATGTTCACGAAGATCAGGAACAGCGGCAGCAGGAACAGCACGCCCGGGAACATCTGTGTCGACAGGACTGTCGTGGAGAAGACGGACCGGCCCAGGAAACGGTACCGGGAGATGGCGTAGGAGGCGAAGACCGCGATGATCAGGCTGAGGATGGTCGCCGCTCCGGCCACGATGACGCTGTTGACGAAGTAGGACGCCAGCGGCACCGTCTTCCACATGTCGATGAACGGGGCGAACGTCACCGCGGTGGGCCACCAGGTGAAGGCGCCCTGGACATCGGACAGGGGCTTCATGGCGGAGGTGATCATCACGTACACCGGCACCACGGTGAAGACGGTCAGCAGGGCGATGACGACGACCCGGAAGACCTTGAATCCGCTGGTTTCACGCACGCTTGGACCTCCGGTTCAGAACAATCAGGTAGATGCCGCTGACCAGCAGCAGGAACAGCAGCAGCAGCACCGACATGGCCGCCCCCGAGCCGAAGTTCCAGGTCAGGAACGAGGCGTTGTAGATGTGGAAGGAAATCAGGTCCCCGGCCGGTGGCTGCGCGTTGCCGAACAGCACGAACGGGGTGTTGAAGTCGTTGAACGTCCACAGGAACATCACCAGGATCAGCACCATGTTCACCGGCCGGACCATCGGCAGGGTGATGGAGCGCCACTGCCGGAAGGGTTTGGCCCCGTCCACGGCGGACGCTTCGTAGACATCGGTGGGCACCGACTGCAGGCCGGCCATCAGCATCAGGAACGCGAAGGGCCAGAGCCGCCAGATGGCGACCACGACGACGGCGGCGAAGGCGTTGTCGCCGATCAGCCAGAACGGCTTGTCCCCGCCCAGGTGGAGATTGTCGTAGAAAAAGTGGTTGACCGCCCCGGTGTCTTTCTGCAGCATGAACTTCCAGGCGATGATGCCGGCGTACATGGGCAGGGCGTAGGGCACGAGGAAGAGGGTCCGGAAAAAGCCCTGGCCGCGGAACTTCTTCTGCAGGGCCACCGCCGCGGCCATGCCCAGGGACCAGGAGATGCCGACCACCAGGATGGTGAACGCACAGGTGATCAGGAAGGACTGGAGCAGCGCGGCCCCGACCGCGCCGTTGAAATCGAGGGCGACCTGATAGTTTTTCAGGCCGGCGACGGGGGCGTTGCCCCAGTTGGAAATGAACGCCTTGGTCAGCTTGAGGAAGCTCATCCAGATACCGGTCACCATCGGGATGACGTGGATGACCAGCTCGAAGACGACGGCTGGCGCCAGCAGCGCGTACGGCAGCCACCAGCCGGAGGGGCGGGGCCTGCGTAGTCGGGGCTCGATTTTCTCCCCGGCCTCGCTGGCGGTGGGAGGTGCCGTTGCAGCAGCCAGCTGGAACTGCCCTTTCGTTAGGTGCGGTCGGTCTGGCGGGGGGGGGCGGAGCGGTACGGGCCCCGCCGGTGCCGGGAT
>JBIOFK010000170.1:0-4738 GCA_044447065.1 Actinomycetales bacterium
AGGATGGTGCTATCGGGGGTAAAGAACTCGCTGAAGGGCTCGACAGTGCTTTTCGAATGCTCGGTGCCCCTCGGTTGTCAGCGTCACCCATGTGCGTGCGCGGCCTTGGCCGGTGGGTTTCAGGATGCGCACGTATCCCGCGCCCGCGAGTGCTGCAAGGTGTTTACTCAAAGATGAGTCGCTGATCCCCATGGCATCACGCAACGTACTAAATTCGGCTTCGTCGACGGTGGCCAAAAACGAGCAGATGAACAACCGTCGCGGCGGGTGGATCGTCTCGTTGAATTCACCCATTCCTGTGGTCATGACAGAGCCGGGCGCGGATTTCGCTGGACTGCGCGATCAAAGCGAAATCCGTAAAGCAGCGTTTCAAACAGAAGCAGCACCGCCATAATCCATGCTGGCCACACCCGCCCAATATTTTCACTGACCAGCCAGCCAGCAACAAGGGTGCCAAGCGATACCAGCAGAAAGCCAACCGACCACCACGTAACAACTCCGCTGCGAAGACCCCCAACCCATACCCCGTTGGCTCGCCGGTAGCCTCTCTGCAGCAGCCTCGTCGTGACCAGGAACGCAAGCACGGCAAGAGTCCGGATGATCGCACCGCTCAAGGCAAAAGCAATCCCCAGTAGTGCATAGGCAATGCCGAAGGCCGGGTAATACCACCACGGAGAACGGGCATACCTGGTGGCCCGTTCACGCCCCTCCCGAATGGCGGATAGAGCGTCCGCTGAGTTCGCAAAGTCATTTTCCATACTGGAAAGTCAATGCTGGAGTCGGCCCGAAGTCAACCCCCATGGGCTGCTTGCTGGTAGCGCCGGAACCACTCAGTTGCCTCCAATGGATTCCTAAAGCCTGCGAATTCCGTATATTCTGACGGACCCTGACCGGGCAGCGGCGCATACAGGACCGCCGAGGATAGGTAAGGCTGGTGGCTTGGTAAGTGACAGATCCTGCGCTAGGCCGTGTCTCCTCATAGGGTGCTCCAGATGACGACGGCGTGCGGGACGGTGGCTGAGCGGTAGGGCCGCCTCCGTGCCCTTGTCAGTCCCGGCGGACTGAGGATAATGAAGCCCAAGGTTCAAACGGTCTCCCTCCCTGTCCGGCGACAGCGATCGTCGGCCGTTTGCCGGTACCGGCGCTGTTCAGGGGAGTCGCCATGCGGTGGTGGGCAAGGGCGGGGAAACGGCCGCTGGCTGTCGCGGCCGCCGCGCTCCTTGCGCTCAGCGGCTGCGGGACGTCCGGCCCGCCAGCGTCGTCGTCCGCGGCGGCCCAGCCGTCATCCGCGTCCGGCCAGCCGTCATCCGCGTCCGGCCAGCCGTCATCCGCGTCCGGCCAGGGCGGCACGGAATCCAGCTCCGGAGCCGCGTCGACGGCGGCATCGCCGGCCAATCCGCCCGGCAGCGACGGAGCCGCCGCACTGGCGTGGGTGCCGCCCGGGCCGGTGGATCCGGCCGATCCCCCGCAAAGCCAGTGGTACGTGCTGCTGCAGCGCAAGGACTGTGACGGATTGGCGGCCGGTGTCGGTTCGGGCAACGCCACCACCGCCGACGGCCTTGCGCTCTGGGGTGCCGCCACGGCGGTCTGCCGCGCGGTGTACCAGGGACAGCCGTCCGCGTGGTCCGCAGCCGCGGCCGTCCTGCCGTCCCTGGCCCGGCCCGGACCCGACCGGTGCCTTGACCGGGCGGCGTATGACCTCGTTGCAGGACTGGTTGCCGCCCATGCGCAGAGCCCGACGGCGACGCCGTCGCCCGCGCCCGGAACCGGCACGGCATGCCCGCTGGCCCTGACGGGGCTGGATGCGCTGGACGGCGGCGGCCCCACCGGTGCGCCGTCGGGCGGACTGGCCGGCGGCACGTTCCAGCTGGTCGGGCGCTTCCTCGACGTCGTCGCGGTGCTGGTGGACGGGCAGCGGATCACCCCGCTGACGGACCCGGACCGGCCCGGACGGTGGGATGTCGTCATGCCGCCGGTTTCCGCGGCCCACGCAGTCACGGTCCGGGTCGAGGGAACCGGCGGCATGGTGCCCGGCGAGCTCACCTTCACCTATGTCGACGGCGCCGCCACCGCACCCGCGGGCACCGGCACAGCCCCCGCGGCAACGGGGACCCCCTCCGATACAGCACCCGGCACCGCAACGACAGGCGGAGGCGGCGGCTGATGGAGGACCAGGGCAGCGCCGCCGGCCCCGGGGCGGCGGGAGCGCGCGGGCCGATGGCCGACGACGGCGGCGCGGGGTCCGGAGCGACGGCGGCCGGCGGCGCGGTGTCCGAAGCGGCGGTCCGGGACGCCGCCGAGCAGACCCCGTTCGCGAAAGTCTTGGCGGTTGTGTCATCCATCGGCCCGCCGGTGACGGTGGCCACGGCGCTGCTGGTGTATTTTGGCTGGGCGAGATCGGACGCGCAGTCCAGGGCGATGGGCCTGGACGTCAGCCTGTTCGGCTATTCCGTCCAGGATTACGCGCTGCGCAGCATCAGGTCCCTGTTCTTTCCCCTGGTCTGCATCCTCATCGCGGGCCTGCTATGGCTGGCCGCCGACGGCTGGCTGCGCGGCCAGCTGCGGCCCGGACGCCTCCGCCGGATGGTGATCCGGTTCTCCGTCGCCGCGATCATCGGCGGCGCCGTGCTGGCCGGCGTCTGCTGGCTGATCGCCCTCGTTCGTCCGCAGGGTTCGTTCCTGGTGATCCCATTCCTGATGGCGGCCGGCGTCCTGCTGGCCCACTGGGGTGTCAGGCTGTGCCGGCTGGCGGTGTGCCGCCCCGCCCCGGCCGTCGGCAGGACTGCCCTGCAGGGCCGGGCGCTGGAGGCGACGTTCGTCTTCACGCTCGTGACCATCCTGCTGTTCTGGGGGGCGTCCGACTTCGCCCAGGTGGTGGGGCGCGGCCTGGCCGCGGACATCGAGGCCCAGGTGCCGTCGCTGCCCCGCGCCGATGTCTACAGTCATGCCGACCTGGCCATCGGTGCGCCGGGAGTGACACAGACCCCGGTGGGACCGGCGGCCTCCCCCGTCTACAAATACACCGGTCTGCACCTGCTGGTGCTCAGCGGCGGCCGCTTTTTCCTGCTGCCCGACGGCTGGACACTCTCGCACGGCACCGTCGTCGTCCTGCCGGACACCGACGCCGTCAGGGTGGAGTTCGGCAGAGGCTAGCCAGCCGACGGCGGTTGGCGGCCCGGCTCCCCTCCTGGCGGAGGCGCCTCCTAGCGGTCCGGCGCCCGCTCAGCCGGCGGCGGCCCCTCAGCCGCGCGGCCGCAGCCGGGCATTGGGCAGGACGGGAGCCGGCAGCGGGGCGGGCTGGCCCGCCGGGAAGGGTCCGAACCGCGGAAACGGCGCGCCGTCCGAGTAGATGCCCCCGGCCGGAGGAGGGCCCGGTTCCGCTCCGATTTCGGATTGCCAGGCGGCACGGAAGTCGACCACTTCCTGATGCGTGCGTCCGACGAAGTTCCACCACATCACGATCTGCTCACCGAGCGGTTCGCCGCCCAGGAGGAGCACCCGGGCCGGCGTTTCCCGCGCCCGCAGGACCACCGTGCGGCGCCCGCGGGGAAGGTAATGCAGGTGGTCAGTGACCATCGGCAGGCCGTCCATGGCCGGGTCGCCGCTGTCAAGCAAGATCCCGTGTTCAAAGGCGGGGTCCAGTTCAAGGGCGAGCGTGCTGCCGGGCTGCAGAGTCGCTTCGGCGGCCACAAGCGGCGGCGTATACGTGTTCACCGGTGAGGCCGACCCGGCCAGCGAGCCGAGGAAAACCCGCAGCTCGGTGCCGTCCCCGACCACCGGCTCCGGGGCGAAGTGTTCAAAGGCCGGGGCCATGTTCCGGGTGGCCTCGGGCAGGGCGAACCAGAGCTGCGCACCGTGCAGCAAGGTGGTGTCGGGCGTGGAGAACTCCTGGTGGGAGATCCCCCGGCCGGCGATCATGAGGTTTACCTCTCCCGGCCGGACGATGGCTTCAAAGCCTGCCGAGTCGCGGTGGGCGATCGCGCCGGTAAAGAGCCAGCTCACCGTGGCCAGCCCGGTGTGGGGGTGGCGTGCGACGGTCATACCCCCGGACTGGCTCACCGGGTCCGGGCCGTAATGGTCCAGGAAGCACCACGAACCGATGAGGCTGCGCCTGCGCTGGGGCAGGGTCCGGCGCACGGACATCGCCCGCGGCCCGCCCAGGGGCACGTCCCGGGGAGGCAGGATCTCCACCCGGTCTCCGCCGTCCCCCTCGGCACACAGGAGTTCGTCCGGCGCCGTTTCCAGGTTGCTCATACCTTTCCGCCCTCCCTCGGCCGGACGGGGTGGCGGCTGAGGACCGAGACCCGGTTGAAGGCGTTCATCGCAACCGCTGACCACTGGAGCGCCGAGAATTGCTCGTCGGAGAGCACGGCCCGGGCCGCCTCGAGTTCAGCCGCGGAGTCCGTGGTGGAGGCCAGCAGCACGGTCGCGGCCTCCCCGACGGCGAGGGCGGCCCGCTCGGTGTCGCTGAACAGCACCGTCTCCCGCCAGGCGGGGAGGACGGCCAGTTGCTGCCCGCTCACCCCCGCCTCCAGGGCGAGCCTGACATGCAGATCCAGGCAGAAGGCACACAGGTTGAGCTGGGATACACGCACGTTGAGCAGCTCGACCGTGGCCCGGGCCAGCCCCGCAGCCTCCGCGGCCGTGGCGACCTTCAGGGCGAGCCCGTTGAGAGCCCGCCAGCTCCCGGGATCGGATTTGTCCAGATAGAACGGGTCCCCGGCCATGACGCTCCTAC
>JBIOFK010000171.1:0-4708 GCA_044447065.1 Actinomycetales bacterium
ACCGGCAGGTGCTGCCGGGTCCGGGGTCGTCCGCTGCTTCGAGTCCATACCAAGACTTTATGCGAAGATATATTCGACCGGAAAGGGGTCACCGCCCGTATGTGCACAACCGGCGGCAGAAAACTGCCTGTGGAGGACAAGCGGAGTGGGGCCTCTGGTATTTCGGCGTGTTGGACATTCTGGCCGGTCGACCTCCACCGGCCCGCACAGCCGGCCCGCACGGCCGGCCCGCACCGCTCTCCCGCACCGCACCGCCGGCGGTCTTGGCCAGCTTGCCCCACGGCCGTCCAACTCCGCCGACACGCATAACCCCGCCGGTTCGGCGGGGGCCGCGGCCGACCCCCGACGAACGACTGCCGAAGGTTTGAGATAATGGTGTGGTGACTGTTTCCGATCTTCCCGTCAGCGATACCCGGCTGGAGCTGCCACCCCTGCAGCTGGGCCCGATCACCGTGGACACTCCCGTCATCCTTGCTCCGATGGCGGGAATCACGAACAAGGCGTTCCGCCGGCTGTGCAGGGAGTATGGCGGGGGCCTCTATGTCTCCGAGATGGTGACCTCCCGCGCCCTTGTCGAACGGACGCCGGAGTCCCTGCGCATCATCGAGCACGACGACGACGAAAAGGTCCGGTCCGTGCAGCTCTACGGCGTGGATCCTGCCACGGTCGGCCGCGCCGTGGCGATGCTGGTGGATGAGGACCGGGCCGATCACATCGACCTGAATTTCGGCTGCCCGGTGGCCAAGGTGACGCGCAAGGGCGGGGGAGCGGCGCTGCCCTGGAAACTTGATCTGTTCGCCGGAATCGTACGGACAGCCGTGCGCGAGGCGGCAAAGGGCAACGTCCCGCTGACCATTAAGATGCGAAAAGGGATCGACGACGACCACCTCACCTATCTGGAGGCGGGCAGGATTGCCCGGGACAGCGGGGTCGCCGCCGTCGCCCTTCACGGCAGGACCGCCTCGCAGTTCTACTCCGGCCAGGCCGACTGGAGCGCCATCGCGCGCCTGCGCGAATCCCTGCCCGATGTCCCCGTGCTTGGCAATGGCGACATCTGGAGCGCCGAGGACGCCATCCGCATGGTGCGGGAAACCGGAGTGGACGGCGTCGTGATCGGCCGCGGCTGCCAGGGCCGTCCGTGGCTTTTTGGCGACCTGATGGCCGCATTCGAAGGCAGCGACACCCGCCACACGCCGGGCCTCAAGGAAGTGGCGGACAGTGTCTACCGCCACGCGCAGTTGCTGATCGACACCTTCGGCGAGGAGGACAAGGCCCTGCGGGATATCCGCAAACACATGGCCTGGTACTTCAAGGGCTACGTGGTTGGCGGGGAGCTGCGCGCCAAGCTGGCGACCGTACCGACCCTGGAAGTCCTGCGCGGGCTGCTGGACCAGCTCGACGCCGATGCCCCGTACCCCGGGGCGGATGCTGAGGGGCCGCGCGGCCGGGCCGGAACACCCAAACGGACAGCGCTTCCGGACGGCTGGCTCAAGGAGCGCACGCTCAATTCAGCCCAACAGGTGGACATAGCGGCCGCCGAACTGGACGTTTCCGGCGGCTGACGCCCGCGCGGCACCTGCGGATCCACACTCTGATCCACCGCTGTGCGCCCGGTGCCCGCCGTGGCCTAGGCTTTCAGTGTGTCCACCACCCACCAATCACCAGGCAGTTACGGTCCGCGCGACGAAGAGCGCTGGGTCGAGGAAGCGCCCAAGAGCAGCTACCGCACGCCGTACGAGCGGGACCGCGCCCGGGTGCTGCATTCCTCGGCGCTGCGCCGGCTGGGCGCCAAAACGCAGGTGGTAGCCCCGGACACCGACGACTTTGTCCGTACCCGCCTGACCCACAGCCTCGAAGTGGCCCAGATCGGCCGCGAACTGGGCCACGCCCTGGGCTGTGACCCGGACGTGGTTGATACAGCCTGCCTGGCCCACGACCTGGGACACCCGCCGTTTGGCCACAACGGGGAATCCGCGCTGAATGAACTGGCCCACGCCATCGGCGGATTCGAGGGGAATGCCCAGACGCTGCGGCTGCTGACCAGGCTGGAACCCAAGGTCCTGGCGCCGGATGGCACCCCGGCGGGCCTGAACCTGAGCAGAGCCTCGCTGGACGCTGCCTGCAAGTACCCGTGGGCCGCCGTCGACGCCCCGGTGATCCACGGCCACCGGACCAGCAAATTCGGCGCCTACACGGACGACCTGCCGGTCTTCACCTGGCTGCGCGGGAACGCGGCGGCGGGCCGCTCCTGCATCGAGGCCCAGGTGATGGACCTGGCGGACGATATTTCCTACTCTGTCCATGACGTGGAGGATGCGATAGTGGCCGGGCACTTCCAGCTCAAGTGGCTGGATAATCCCGACCAGCGCAACCGCGTCATCGGGTACACCCAGCAGTGGTACCTGCCGCACACGGATCCGGCGGAAATCGACGCCGCCCTGCTCCGGCTCGAGGCAACCCCGGTGTGGGTGCGGCACGCGGACGGAAGCCGGGCGTCCATGGGGGCGCTGAAGAACATGACCAGCCAGCTGATCGGCCGGTTCTGCCAGAGCGCGCTGGACACCACCAGGGCCATCTACGGTCCGGAGCCGCTGATCCGCTACGCGGCGGACGTCGTGGTGCCGGATGAGACAGTGGCGGAAATCGCCGTCATGAAGGGCCTGGCCACCACCTTCGTGATGATCACCGACCACCGCCAGCCGATCTACCAGCGCCAGCAGGACGTGCTCCATTCGCTGGTCTCGGTGCTCAGCGCCACCGGGGACGCGCATCTTGAGACCATGTTTGCGGCGGATTGGCAGGCGGCCGACGACGACGGGGCGCGCCTTCGCGTCGTCGTCGACCAGATCGCTTCGCTCACCGATGCGTCGGCACTGGCACTGCACGAGCGGCTTTCCGGGAACCGGCGCACCCTGATCTGACGCTGTGGACAAGGGGGCCCGGGGCCGCGCGCGTCCCGTAAACTGGCTGCGTGGCCGGACTGATCAAACGAGAAGACATTGACGAGGTCCGCTCGCGCACCGATATCAAGGAAGTCGTTGACTCCTACGTGACGCTCAAAAGCGCCGGGATCGGCTCCTTCAAGGGACTGTGCCCCTTCCACGACGAGCGCAGCCCCTCCTTCCACGTCCGGCCCCAGATGGGCACCTACCACTGCTTCGGCTGCGGCGAGGGCGGGGACGTGATCTCCTTCGTGATGAAGCTTGACCACGGCAATTTCTCGGAGACGGTAGAGAAACTGGCGGCCCGGATCGGCTTTGAGCTGCACTACGAGGACGGCGGCACCGGGCCCCGGCGCGAGGATGTGGGACGGCGGCAGCGGCTGCTGGATGCCCACAAGATCGCCGCCGAATTCTTCCGGGACCAGCTGCTGAGCCCGGGCGCCGCGGCCGGACGGGCGTTCCTGCAAGAGCGCGGCTTCGACAGGGCCGCCGCCGAACTCTTCGGCGTCGGATTCGCCCCGCAGGGCTGGGACTCGCTGCTCAAGCACCTGCGCGGAAAGGCCTTCACCGAGGAGGAGCTCAAGCTCACCGGCATGTTCTCCGAAGGCCAGCGCGGCATCTACGACAGGTTCCGCGGCCGGCTGATCTGGCCGATCCGGGACATCTCCGGGGACACGATCGGTTTCGGGGCGCGCAGGCTGTTCGACGAGGACCAGGGGCCGAAGTACCTCAACACCCCTGAAACCGCGCTCTACAAGAAATCCCATGTGCTGTACGGCATCGACCTGGCCAAACGCCAGATCGCCAAGAAACGCCAGCTGGTGGTGGTGGAAGGCTACACGGACGTGATGGCCTGCCACCTGGCCGGGGTGGACACCGCCGTCGCGACCTGCGGAACCGCCTTCGGCGCCGACCACATCACCGTGGCCCGGCGGCTGCTTTCCGACGACGGCACCGGCGGCGAGGTGGTGTTCACGTTCGACGGCGACTCCGCGGGCCAGAAGGCCGCGCTGAAGGCGTTCGACCAGGACCAGCGCTTCGTGGCCCAGACCTACGTTGCGGTGGAGGCCGGCGGCGCGGACCCGTGTGAACTCCGGCAGCACAAAGGCGATGAGGCGGTGCACGCGCTGATCCGATCCCGGCGGCCGCTGTTCGAATTCGCGATCCGCTCCACGCTGGCCCGCTTCGACCTGAGCACCGTGGAGGGCAGGGTCCAGGCCCTGCGGGCGTCCGCGCCAGTGGTGGCCGCGATCCGGGATGGCTCCACCCGCGGCGGCTACTGCCAGGAGCTTGCCGGCTGGCTGGGTATCGCGGATCCCGGCGAGGTGATCCGCGCCGTAAACTCCGTGCTCAAGCGCGGCGGCACCGCGCAGGCGCCGGCGGGACACGGCGGCGACGGCGGAAACGGCGCCGGTGCGGGCGGCAACCCCGCGGGCGGCCGCCAGTCCGGCCAGTACCAGTCCGGCCAGCGCCAGCCCGAGCAGCGCCGGGGGGACCAACGCGGCGAGGGCGCGCCGTCGCCCGTTGCCATCGCCGCCCAGGAGGCGGGATACCAGCGTCCGGATCCGCGGGACCCGGCCGTCCGGCTGGAACGCCAGGCGCTGGAGGTGGCCATCCAGCAGCCTGGCATGCTGGGCGACGACGACTGGCTGCAATTCAGCGAGGCGGGCTTCACCATTCCGGCCTACCGGGTCATCCATGAGGCCATCCGCGCGGCAGGGAACGCCGCGGATGCGCCCGCCCAGTGGCTGCGGGAGGTCCGCGCC
>JBIOFK010000172.1:0-4579 GCA_044447065.1 Actinomycetales bacterium
ATCATGAAGGTGCGGTCTCGATGGCCAAGACCGAGGCCAGCGACGGCCGGAATGCTGACGCCAAGGCGTTGGGCCGGTCCATCGTGGCCGGCCAGGAAGCCGAGATCAAGGAGATGAAGGACCTGCAGGCCGCGCCCTGAGCAGACCTGTGCCATCCGGACTCCTCCCGTCCATTTGCCTGTGTCGGACACACTGCCCCGGACCCATGGCCGGGCAATACTGCCCTGCCCGGCTGACCGACCTACCTGCCGAAGCGCCGGAGCCGCAGCGAGTTGGCGACGACCAGGACGGAGCTGGCGGCCATCGCGGCGCCGGCGATCATCGGGTTCAGCAGGCCCAGGGCCGCCACCGGAATGCCGATCGCGTTGTAGAAGAAGGCCCAGAACAGATTGGTCTTGATGGTGCCCAGGGTCCTGCGGGAGAGTTCGATGGCGGTGGCCACCTGCCCCAGGTCGTTGCCCATTACGGTCAGGTCGGCCGCTTCGATGGCCACGTCCGTGCCGGACCCCATCGCAATGCCCAGGTCGGCCTGGGCCAGGGCGGCCGCGTCGTTCACGCCGTCGCCGGCCATCGCCACCGTGGCGCCTTCGCGCTGCAGGCGCCTGACGGCGTCGACCTTTCCCTCCGGCAGCACGTCGGCGAAGACGTCCTCGGGAGCAATGCCGACGGCGGCCGCGACCCGGGCGGCGACGGCGGCGTTGTCGCCGGTGAGCAGGATGGGCCGGAGCCCGAGGCTCTTGAGCCTTGCGATGGCGGCGGGGGAGCCGTCCTTGACGGTGTCCTGCAGGCTGATGATGCCCGCGACGGTGCCGCCGACGGCGACCCAGATGGCCGTGGCGCCGGCGTCCTGCTCGGCCCGCAGAACCCCCAGGTGGGCGTCCGTCACGGCGATGCCGTTGGCGCTGAGCCAGCCCGCCCGGCCGGCGGTGACCACGACGCCGTCGACCGTGCCGCGCACTCCGCCGCCCGGTGCGGATGCGAAATCCGTGACCGGCGAGGTGGCGCCGGCAGACTGCGCCGTGGCCGCGATCGCCCGGGCGATGGGGTGCTCGCTGGCCGCCTCGACGGAGCCCGCCAGGCGTAGCACCTCGTCCCCGGCCAGGTCGGCCAGGGCCACGGTGCGGGTGACGGCCAGCCTGCCGTTGGTTACCGTGCCGGTCTTATCCAGCAGGATGGTGTCCACCGTGCGGGTATCTTCCAGGACCTGGGGGCCCCTGATCAGAATTCCCAGCTGGGCGCCGCGGCCGGTTCCGGTGAGCAGTCCGACGGGAGTGGCCAGGCCCAGGGCGCAGGGGCAGGCGATGACCAGCACGGCGACGGCGGCGGTGAACGCGGACTGCGGATCACCGGTGAAGACCAGCCACAGGACGAAGGTCAGCAGGGCAAGGCCCAGCACCACGGGAACAAAGATGGCGCTGATCCTGTCGGCCAGCCTGGCGATCGGCGCCTTGCCGGACTGCGCCTGGCTGACCAGCCGTCCCATCTGCGCCAGCGTCGTTTCGCTGCCGACTCGGGTCGCCCTGATCAGCAGCCGTCCGGAGGTGTTGACCGTCGCACCGGTGACCGTGTCGTCGACGTCCACGTCGACGGGCATGGACTCGCCGGTGATCAGCGATGCGTCGACGGCGGATCGGCCCTCCACGATGAAACCGTCGGTGGCGATCTTTTCGCCGGGCCGGACCACGAACACATCACCGACGGCGAGCTGGTCTGCAGGGATCCTCACTTCGGCGCCATTGCGGATCACGGCGGCGTCCTTGGCGCCCAGGCTGAGCAGCGCCTTGAGCGCGTCACCGGCCTTGGCCTTGGCGCTGGCCTCCAGGTAGCGGCCCAGCAGCAGGAACGTGACGACGACGGCGGCGACCTCGAAGTAGAGTTCCGCATGGCCGCCCATGCCAGGGTGGGCGGTCATCGAGGGATCCGCGCCGAGCATGACGGCGGAAAACAGGAAGGCCGCGGTGACTCCCAGGGAGACCAGCGTGTCCATGGTCGACGCGAGGTGCCGGGCGTTGACGGCCGCGGCGCGGTGGAAGGGCCATGCTGACCAGGTCACCACCGGCAGCGCCAGCACGCCGGCCACCCAGCCCCACTGGGGAAACTGCAGGGCCGGGAACATGGAGATAAGAAAGACCGGGACACTGAGCACTGCGGCCAGGATCAGCCGCGGGCGCAGCGCCGCCGCCGATCCGCCGTGCCGCATGTGGTCGTGCCCGTCGCCGCCGGTGCCGCCGGTGCCGCCGGTGCCGCCGGCGCCCGGGACCGGGCTCGCGGTTCCCGTTGCTGTCGGATCCGCGCCGGGCAGGGCCGCGCCCTGGTGGCTGCCGCCGTCGTCCGTCGTCAACCCGCGCCCCGGCGCCTGCCTCAGCCGCGCCTTGTAGCCGGTGGCGTTGACGGTCTCCACGATCTGCTGGTCCGTGATGCCCTCCGGAACGGTGACCCGGGCCGACTCCAGGGGCAGATTGACCGACGCCAGCACGCCCTCGAGCTTGCCGAGTTTGCGTTCAACCCGCCCCACGCACGATGCGCAGGTCATGCCCTCGATGTCGAGTTCGATGACCCTTGCTGCGCTGCGGCGGAGCAGTTCTTCGGTGCTCATCGGGGGAGTCCTTCGCTGGTAGGGGCGGTAATTGGCGGCGTGCTTAGGCGTGATTGGCGACGACGAGATAGCCCGCCTCGGCGACGGCCTCGCCGATTTCCTCGGGGGACAGGGTCAGGTGCGAGGTGATGGTGGCGGTGGAGATCCCCCCGGCGTTCAGGTCCACGGTGACGTCCTCGACACCCTTGAGTGATTTGAGTTCCTCCATCACGGAGGACACGCAGTGCCCGCAGGTCATTCCGGAGATGCTGACAGTCGATTTCATAACGGGGATTCCTTCATGTGGTTGGGTCCTGGTCTCTAGCGGCGCGGGCGTCAGCGCAGCAGGCGCCCGATGGCGTCGGTGGCTTCCTTGACCTTGTCCTGGACGATGGCGGGGTTGCCCGTGGTGTCTGATTCACGCGCCGCTCCCACCACGCAGTGCGCAATATGGTCCTCCACGAGGCCCAGGCTCACGGCGTGCAGGGCCTTATTGATAGCGGCCACCTGCGTCAGAATGTCAATGCAGTACTTGTCCTCCTCCACCATCCGCGCGATACCGCGGACCTGGCCCTCGATCCTCTTGAGCCGGCGCAGGTAGGCGGCCTTGTCGGAGGTGTAGCCGTGCTCAATGTGTTCGTCGACGACCTCGCTCATTGCGGTTCCTTTCGGTGCCATGACTTCAATCTATACCCCATGGGGGTATCTGTCAACGGCGGTTCCTCACGTTGTCGAGGTCGTCACCGTGATGGCCTTCCTGCCGGGTTCGGCAGGACTTATCTAGGCAGTGGGGCCGGGCGGTTGCCGGGTCCCGGCAGGCTCCGCGGGCGGGAATGCGGTGGACCGGCGTCGCCGATACAGGGAAAGGAACCCTGCTGCCGCGGCGGCGAAGATCAGGGCCGCGACCCAGGTGTTGACCCGCAGGCCCAGGATCGTGTTCGCGTAGTCCGAGCGCATCAGTTCAAAACCGAAGCGCCCGGCGGTGTAGCCGGCGACGTAGAGGGCGAAGATACTGCCCGATCCCAGGCGGAACCGTCTGTCCAGGTACAGGAGCAGCAGCCCCACAGCCAAACACCACAGGGATTCATACAGGAATGTCGGCTGGAAATAGCCCAGCACCGCCGGCGTGCCGTCTGCTGCGGTGGTGGCGTTGCCGGTGGTGGGGTTGATGGGGTGGATCTGCAAACCCCACGGCGCCGTGGTGGGGTCACCGTAGAGTTCGTTGTTGAACCAATTTCCCCACCGGCCCAGCGCCTGGGCGAAGATGACTCCGGGGGCGATGGCGTCCAGGAACGCCACGAAGGAGGCCCCTGCCCTGCGGCAGCCGATCCAGGCGCCGAGGCAGCCCAGCGCGATGGCGCCCCAGATGCCCAGACCCCCGTCCCAGACCGCCAACGCGTTCCACGGATTCCGACCGGGGAGGAAATACAGTTCCGGGTCGGTGATGACGTGGTAGAGGCGTCCGCCGATGATTCCGGCAGGGACAGCCCAGATGCAGATGTCCAGGACCTGTCCTGGCCGGCCGCCTCGGGCGTCCCAGCGCCGGGATCCGAGCCAGACAGCAACCACGATGCCGGACAGAATGCAAAGGGCGTAGAAATGTACCGTCAGCGGTCCGAGATGGAAGGCGGCGACCGTCGGGGACGGCAGGTACAGAGGCATCAGGACTGTCCGCCGGCTGGTGCGCCCGGTCCCCGGGCCGGTCCTTTCTGTTGTTCTTCGTCGCTTTCAAGGAGGACGGCGAGAGCGGCCAGGGCCGGGACGGCTCCCTCGATCGCGTTGCGGTGGCGTGCGGGGAGCTGTGTCATGGCCCGGCTCAGCCGCCGGTCGTTGGCGTCCTGCCAGGCGGCGAGCAGGGCGGCGCCGGCCTGGGTCAGCTGAAGGGTGACGGCCCGTCGGTCTCCCGGACGCGGGACGCGGTCCACCAGGTCCGAGGTAACCATCTGTTGAACGAGGCTGCTGACGGTGTTGGTGGCCAGATGCTGCCTCGCCGCCAGTTCGCTG
>JBIOFK010000173.1:0-4558 GCA_044447065.1 Actinomycetales bacterium
GGGCTGCGCGGAGGACCCGATCGCCCTTCCGGTAGCCCGCCCGCAGGATCTTGCTGACGGAATCAACTGTCACCTCGGCGCTGGGCTGCTGGATGAGCGCCTCGTGGATCGTCGGGTCGAAAGCGACGCCGGTCTCCGCGATCCGCTCCAGCCCGTAGACCTTCAGCGAGTTCTCCAGTTTCATCGCTATCGAGGCGAACGGGCCACCCTCCAGATCGCCGTGCGCACGGGCCGCGTCGACGTCGTCGAGCACGGGAAGCAGCGAGTTCAGGACGCCGATGACAGCCATGTCCCCCGCCACCGCACGGTCCCGTTCAACCCGCCTGCGGTAGTTCACATACTCGGCCTGGAGCCGGAGCAGGTCGTTCTTCAGCTCCGCGGCGTCGTCAGCATCCTTGGCAGGAACCCCCAGCGCAACGGATTCTTCAGCCGGGACCTCCACACCGTTGAGGATCTCCTCCGCCTGGGACAGCGGATCGGTGGTTTCGGATCCTGCGTCCGGGTCCGGTTCGACCGGCCGCTCGTTTTCCTCGGGATTGGAAGCGTCGGTCATGACTACTTCTTCTCTTCTTCGTCGACGATCTCGGCATCGACGATGTCCTCGTCGTCAGCCCCGGCGGCGGCACCGGCGGAGGCTCCGCCGTCGGCCGTCGATCCGCCGTCGGCGCCCTCGGACTGCGCGGCGGCGTAGATGGCTTCGCCCAGCTTGGACTGCGAGGCCTGCAGCTTCTCGAAGGCGCTCTTCACCGCGTCCTCGTCGGTGCCGGCCAGCGCCGCCTTGAGGGCCTCGACGTCGGCCTTCACCTCCGTCTTGACCTCTTCCGGAAGCTTGTCGTCGTTGTCGGCGAGGATCTTATCCACCGAATAGTGCAGCTGCTCGGCGCTGTTGCGGACGTCGGCCTGCTCGCGGCGGGCCTTGTCCTCGGCGGCGTGCTCCTCGGCCTCGCGGACCATCCGGTCAATGTCCTCCTTGGACAGGGACGAGCCGCCGGTGATGGTCATGGACTGTTCCTTGCCGGTGCCCTTGTCCTTGGCGGAGACGTGCACGATGCCGTTGGCGTCGATGTCGAAGGTGACCTCGACCTGCGGGACGCCGCGCGGCGCCGGAGCGATACCTGTCAGCTCGAACGTGCCCAACGGCTTGTTGTCCCGGGTGAACTCGCGCTCGCCCTGGAAGACCTGGATGGCCACCGAGGGCTGGTTGTCATCGGCAGTGGTGAAGGTTTCGCTGCGCTTGGTCGGGATGGCCGTGTTGCGCTCGATCAGCTTGGTCATCACCCCGCCCTTGGTTTCGATCCCGAGGGACAGCGGCGTGACGTCGATCAGCAGCACGTCCTTGCGCTCGCCCTTCAGCACACCGGCCTGCAGCGCGGCGCCGACGGCCACCACCTCGTCCGGGTTGACGCCCTTGTTGGGCTCCTTGCCGCCGGCCAGCTGCTTGACCAGTTCGTAGACGGCGGGCATACGGGTCGATCCGCCCACCAGCACAATGTGGTCGATATCGGAGACCTTGATGCCGGCTTCGGCGATGACGTCGTGGAACGGCTTCTTGGTCCGCTCCAGCAGGTCCTTCGTCAGGTCCTGGAACTTGGCGCGGGTGAGCTGCTCATCCAGGTGGACCGGTCCATCGGGGGTGACGGAGAGGTACTGGAGGGAGATGTTCGTGGAGGACGAGGAGGAGAGTTCCTTCTTGGCCTGCTCGGCGGCCTCGCGCATGCGCTGCAGGGCGATCTTGTCCTTGGACAGGTCGATGCCCTTGACCTTCAGCTGGCCCAGCAGGTAGTCCACCACGCGCTGGTCCCAGTCGTCGCCGCCGAGGCGGTTGTCTCCGGCCGTGGAACGGACCTGGATCGTGGAGAAATTGTCCTCGTCCTTGCCGACTTCCAGCAGGGACACATCGAAGGTTCCGCCGCCGAGGTCGAAGACCAGGATGAGCTCATCTTCCTTGCCCTTGTCCAGGCCGTAGGCCAGGGCGGCGGCGGTCGGCTCGTTGACGATGCGCAGCACGTTCAGTCCGGCGATCTCGCCGGCTTCTTTGGTGGCCTGGCGCTCGGCGTCGTTGAAGTAGGCGGGCACGGTGACCACGGCGTCGGTGACCTTTTCGCCCAGGTAGCTCTCGGCGTCGTTCTTAAGCTTCATCAGGATGCGCGCGGAGATTTCCTGCGGCGTGTACTTCTTGTCGTCGATCGCGACGGACCAGTCGGTACCCATGTGGCGCTTGACCGAGGCGATCGTGCGGTCGATATTGTTGACGGCCTGGCGCTTGGCAATCTCGCCGACGAGGACTTCGCCGGTCTTGGAGAAGGCGACGACGGAGGGCGTGGTGCGGCCGCCCTCCGCGTTGGCGATGACGGTGGGCTCGCCACCTTCGAGCACCGAGACGACCGAGTTGGTGGTTCCGAGGTCGATACCTACTGCACGGGACATAGTGATTGCTCCTCTTTTTTCTCTGGGAAGGCGGCTCACACCGGACCGGTTGAGCGTTCTGAACTCAACTTTACTCAGCCCGGGCGTTAAGTCAATTTGAACTTGAGTTAGGTACGCTCAACTCTAACAAGGCCCGGCCGGGGACAAGGCGGCCAACTACTCTTGACCCTGACACCGTGTCAGGCCATATACCGGAGTTGTCATGTTCAAAATAGGAGATTTCGCCAGGCTCGGCAGGGTATCCGTGCGCATGCTCCGGCACTACGACGCCATCGGCCTGCTGCTGCCCGGCGGCGTGGAAGCCTCCGGCTACCGCCTGTACGACGCCGCCCAGCTGTCCCGGCTGAACCGCATCGTGGCGCTCAAGGGCCTGGGGTTCACGCTGGACCAGGTGGGCGCCATGCTGGATGGGAATGTCAGCGCGGAGGAACTGCGCGGCATGCTCAGGCTGCGCCGCAGTGAGCTGCAGGCGCAGCTCGACGACGACGCCGCGCGCCTTGCCGGGGTGGAAGCGAGACTCCGCATCATCGAAAGTGAGGGCATCATGCCCGAAGCAGAAGTCACCATCAAATCCCTCCCCGCGGTACGGGTCGCCGAGCTGACCGACCTGGCCGCCGGATTCGATCCCGAGTCCATCACGCCCGTGATCAGCCCGCTGTACGACCGGCTCTATGAGCGGCTGCGAATCGCAGGGCTGGAGGTCACCGGGCCCGGAATCGCCTACTACGAACCAACCGATCACGGCGTGGTGGTGCACGCGTCCGCGCCGGTGGCGCCGGATGCCAGCGGGGACGGTGTGTTCACCATCGTCGACCTGCCCGCCATCGACAGGGCCGCCACCATCCTCCACCACGGCCCCATGGACAATGTCATGCCGACCCTGCAGCGGATGGCCCGCTGGATCGAGGCCAACGGGCTGGCGTCCGGCTCGGCCGGCTACAACCGCGAGCTGTACCTCAGCTACGGAAGGGGGGATCCGGACTCGTGGGTTACGGAGCTGCAGGAGCCGCTGGAGGGCTAACCGTCCGGCTGCCGAACCGTCGTTGCACGGTTATCGGCGTCCGCGTACCCTCCAGATATGAGCGAGCCCGAACTGTCAGCCGACGTCTACACGCATGGCCATCATGAGTCCGTCCTGCGGGCCCATGCCGCCCGGACGGCGGCTAACTCCGCGGCGTACCTGGTCCCGTATCTCAGGCACGGCCACAGCGTGCTCGACGTCGGGTCGGGACCGGGCACGATCACCGCGGACCTTGCCCGGCTGGTGGCGCCCGGCGAGGTGATCGGCCTGGACAGGGCGCCGGAGGTGGTGGCGCAGGCGTCCGGCGCCGCCGCGGAGCAGCACCTGGGCAACCTCAGCTTCCAGACTGGAAACATCTACGATCTGGATTTCCCTGACGGCCAGTTCGACGTCGTCCACGCCCACCAGGTGCTGCAGCACCTCACCGATCCGGTCGGAGCGCTGCGCGAGATGCGCCGCGTTGCCAAACCCGGCGGCCTCATCGCTGTCCGCGACGCCGACTTCCACGGCATGTCCTGGTACCCGCAGCTGCCCGGGCTGGACGAGTGGATGGGGCTCTACCAGGAGCTCGCCCGGCACAACCGGGCGGAACCGGACGCGGGCCGGCGCCTGCTCGGCTGGGCCCAGGCCTCCGGCTTCACGGACATCACGCCGAGTTCGGCCAACTGGCTGTACGCAACGAAGGAGCAGCGCCAATGGCACGCGGGAGTCTGGTCGGACCGCGTGCTGCACAGCGCCTTCGCCGAACAGGCCCTGGACTACGGCCTGGCGGACACGGCCCGGCTGGAGCGGCTCTCGTCCGCGTGGCGGGACTGGGGGCAGGCTCCGGACGGCTGGTTCCTGATCCCGAACGGGGAGATCATCGCCCGAGCCTGAGCGGCCGCCTTTCCCGCCCACCGCCCGCCCAACTGGGTCGCAGATAATGCCGTTTTGACCCCCTCATAACGGCATCTGCTGCGACCCAGTTGGGCGGGCGGGACGGACGACGGCGGCGCCCGCCTTAAGCTTGGGGGGTGCAATTTTCCCTGTGGCTGGCCCTGGCGGGCGCCGGCGCGATGATCAGCCTCACTCCCGGCGCCGGAGCCATCAATACGATGAGCAACGCGATCA
>JBIOFK010000174.1:0-4556 GCA_044447065.1 Actinomycetales bacterium
CAGCCAGCCGCCGCAGCCGCGCAGCGGTTCGATCGCGCCGCCGAAGAGGACACCGAATTCGAGGCAGCACAGCGTGTAGACGTAGGCCTTCGGTGTGCCCTTGAGCGCCGGGGGATTGCGGATGAGCCACACCGCGCACACCGCGCTGAGCAGCAGGCTGCCCAGCAGGTAGTACAGCGAGACCGCTCCGGCATCCGAGGCGCTGGCGAGGTCAACGGCCGCGCCCGCCAGGAACAGCACGGCCAAACACACCATGGGAACCCAGTTGTTTCCCACCTGCCGCGTACCCACGGCCCCTCCCCTTCTGCGAACATGGCCCACGAGCCTCCGCCCCGGCATCCTCACGGGTCGCGGTGGCCGAAGAGCGGCCATTGCTAAGCCCCAGAGTACAGCCAGCCGCGCGCGCCAGGCGGCAGGGCACCCGGGTTGGAATGATGTCGTTATCTGTCGGTCCCGTGCGGCATGATGGCTACGTGGCGGACCGCGACCCGGCCCCGCCGGCGTCCCCGGCGCTGGAGGCCTTTTCGGCAGCAACCCGTGAGTGGTTCACGGGTGCCTTTTCCGCGCCCACTCCGGCGCAGGAAGGTGCCTGGCGGTCGATCGCGTCCGGGATGAATTCGCTGGTGATCGCCCCCACGGGATCGGGGAAGACGCTGGCCGCGTTCCTGTGGGCGCTGGACCGGCTGATCGCCCACCGGCAATCCGGGGACCCCGGCGGCACGAAGGTGCTGTACATCTCCCCGCTGAAGGCCCTCGGCGTGGACGTGGAGCGCAATCTCCGGGCCCCGCTGGTCGGGATCACGCAGACCGCCAAGCGGCTGGGACTGCCCGCGCCGCACGTCAGCGTGGGCGTGCGCAGCGGGGACACGACGGCGTCCGAGCGGCGGTCGCTGCTGAGCCGGCCACCGGAGATCCTGATCACCACGCCGGAATCCCTTTTCCTGATGCTGACCTCCAAGGCGCGCGAAACCCTGGCGCAGGTGGACACGGTGATTGTGGACGAGGTCCACGCCGTCGCCGGGACCAAGCGGGGGGCGCACCTGGCCGTGTCGCTGGAACGCCTGGACGCCCTGCTGGCCAGGCCGGCGCAGCGGATCGGGCTCTCCGCGACGGTGGAACCGCGGGAGACGGTGGCCCGGTTCCTGGCAGGTTCCGCGCGCGTGGACATCGTGGCCCCGCCGTCGAAAAAGAGCTGGAACCTCACCGTCACCGTCCCGGTCGAGGACATGACGGACCTTCCGGCAGCGAGCGCGGCCCACGATCTCGGCCCCGCCTCCGGGCTGGCACCCAATGCCTCCATCTGGCCGCACGTCGAGGAAAAGATCGTCGACCACATCCTGGCCAACGCCTCCACCATTGTTTTCGTCAACTCCCGCCGGCTTGCCGAGCGGCTCACCGGCCGGCTGAACGAAATTTACGCGGAACGGCTGCAGGCCGAAGCGGTGTGGGACGTTGCGGTCCCGGCGGCTGCGGGGACGACGGCGGCCGGCCCGCCCGCCGTCGAACGTTCCCCTGCGCCTCCCCCCGCCCAGATCATGGCTCAGGCCGGGACCAGCGCCGGGGCGGACGCCGTGCTGGCGAAGGCGCACCACGGCTCCGTCTCGAAGGACCAGCGCGCCCTGATCGAGGATGACCTGAAGTCCGGCCGGCTGCGTTGCGTGGTGGCGACCTCCAGCCTGGAACTCGGCATCGACATGGGCGCGGTGGACCTGGTGATCCAGGTCGAGTCCCCGCCGTCGGTGGCCAGCGGGCTGCAGCGCGTGGGGCGCGCGGGACACCAGGTGGGCGAAATTTCGCAGGGCATCCTGTTCCCTAAGCACCGGGCGGACCTGGTGCACTCCGCCGTGACGGTGGAACGGATGCTGGCCGGGAAAATCGAGCCGCTGTACATCCCGGCCAATCCGCTGGACATCCTGGCCCAGCAGACCGTCGCCGCCGCGGCGCTGGGCAGCATCGACGTGGAGGAATGGTTCGACACGCTGCGGCGCAGCGCCCCCTTCGCGACCCTGCCGCGCTCGGCGTTCGATGCGACGCTGGACCTGCTGGCGGGCCGCTACCCCTCGGACGAGTTCGCCGAACTCCGCCCGCGGATCATCTGGGACCGCAACGGCGGCAGCATCGAGGGCAGGCCGGGCGCCCAGCGGCTGGCCGTGACCTCCGGCGGGACGATTCCCGACCGCGGCCTGTTCGGCGTGTATATCGTCGGCTCCGAGCAGGAATCCGCGCCCGGGGCGAAGGCCCGCGGCGGCCGCCGGGTGGGTGAGCTCGATGAGGAGATGGTGTACGAATCCCGCGTCGGCGACGTCTTCGCCCTCGGCGCCACGAGCTGGCGGATCGAGGACATCACCCACGACCGGGTCCTCGTCTCCCCCGCCTTCGGCCAGCCGGGGAAACTGCCGTTCTGGAAGGGCGATTCGCTGGGCCGGCCGGTGGAACTGGGCCGGGCCCTTGGCGCCTTCACCCGGGAACTGGCCGCCGCGGAGCCCGCAGCGGCGCTGGAGCGCTGCACGGCCACGGGGTTGGACACCTTTGCCGCCGGGAACCTGCTGGCGTACCTGGCCGAGCAGAAACTGGCCACCGACGTCGTTCCCGATGACCGGACGCTGCTGGTCGAACGGTTCCACGACGAGCTCGGCGACTGGCGCGTGATCCTGCACAGCCCGTTTGGCATGCCGGTGCACGCACCGTGGGCCCTTGCCGTCGCCGCGCGGCTGCACGCGCACTACGGGATGGACGGCTCCGCGATGGCCTCCGACGACGGCATCGTGCTGCGGGTGCCGATGATGGACGACGAGCCTCCCGGGGCGGATCTGTTCCTGTTCGACGCCGAGGAACTCGACGGGATCGTGACCGCCGAGGTGGGCGGGTCGGCCCTTTTCGCGGCCCGCTTCCGTGAGTGCGCGGCCCGTGCGCTGCTGCTTCCGCGGCAGAACCCCGGCAAGCGGTCCCCGCTGTGGCAGCAACGCCAGCGCTCGGCGCAGCTGCTGGATGTGGCCCGGAAGTATCCGACCTTCCCGATTGTGCTCGAAACCGTCAGGGAATGCCTGCAGGATGTCTACGACCTGCCCGCACTGAAGGAGATCGCCGCCCGGATCGGGCGCCGTGAACTGCGCGTGGTCGAAACGACCACCCCGCAGCCCTCCCCGTTCGCCCGGTCACTGCTCTTCGGCTACGTCGCGTCGTTCCTGTATGAGGGTGACTCCCCGCTGGCCGAGCGGCGAGCGGCGGCGCTGTCCCTGGACCCCACGCTGCTCAACGAGCTGCTGGGCCGGGCGGAGCTGCGCGAACTGCTGGACCCGCAGGTCATCGCGGAAACGGAGGCGGAGCTGCAGCGCCTTGCCCCGGAGCGGAAGGCGCGGGGCGTCGAAGGAGTGGCGGACTTGCTGCGCCTGCTCGGCCCGCTGTCCACGGACGAAGCGGCCGGGCGCCTGCAGCCGGACGAGGAAACCGCCGGCGGGCACCTGGCCGCGCTCGTCCGCGCGAACCGCGCCCTGCCCGTCACGATGGCCGGGGACGCGCGGTTCGCCGCCATTGAGGACGCCTCCCGGCTCCGCGACGCCCTCGGCGTTCCGCTGCCGATGGGTGTGCCGCTGGCCTTCATCGAACCCGTGGCGGACCCGTTGGGGGACCTGGTGGGCAGGTACGCCCGCACGCACGGTCCCTTCACCGCCGGCGCGGCCGCGGCGCGGCTGGGACTGGGAATCGCCGTCGTCGGCTCCGTCCTGGCACGCCTCGCGGTCGACGGACGCGTGGTGGAGGGCGAATTCCTGCCCCAGGAAGCGGCCGGCCGCGGTGCGTCGGAATGGTGCGATGTGGAGGTGCTGCGGCGGTTGCGGCGGCGGTCATTGGCGGCGCTGCGGGCCGAAGTGGAACCCGTGGACGCCGCCACGTTCGCGCGGTTCCTGCCCGCCTGGCAGCACGTCTCCCCCGTCGGATCCGGCACGCTGCGCGGCCTGGACGGCGTTCTGACAGTGGTGGACCAGCTCTCCGGCGCCGCCATCCCGGCCTCCGCGTGGGAGCCGCTGGTGCTGGCCGCCCGTATCCGCGACTACCGGCCGGACATGCTGGATTCCCTCATGTCCGGCGGCGAGGTGCTCGCCTCCGGCGCCGGCTCGCTGCCGGGCAATGACGGCTGGATCGCCCTCCACCTGGCCGGGGAAGCGCCGCTGACCCTGCGCCCGCAGCCGGACTTCACCCCGGATGAGGTCCAGGCCCGATTGCTGGGCCAGCTGGGCAACGGCGGCGCCTACTTCTTCCACCAGCTGCGCGAAACGGCCGGCGGCATGGACGCGGTGCTCAGCGACGCCCAGGTCACCGCCGCCCTCTGGGAGCTGTTCTGGGCGGGCCTGGTCAGCAACGACACGTTTATCCCGGTGCGTGCCCTGCTGGCGGGCGGCCACACGGCGCACAAACAGCAGCAGCCCACCCCGGCGCTGGGCGCCCGGGGGGGGGGGGGGGGCGCCCGCCGCCCCCCCGCGCGCCGACGCGGGGGGGGGGGGGGGGTGTGGGTTCGGAGTGGCGGCGCCCGCCCCCGCCCGGCCCGGCTATAGAGATGG
>JBIOFK010000175.1:0-4533 GCA_044447065.1 Actinomycetales bacterium
CCGATGGCCTCCGTGGAGGAAGCCCTCGACCTGGTGGAGGCGGGGCAGTGCGTGAGGGGTTATTTACGACGGCGGCGCGCGGCGTGGGATTTGCCGGTGCGGTTGGTGCGGGCCGGGACGGCCGTCCGTTTGGATTTCGGCACCGCCTGCTTGGCCTGGACGGAGGGCTGGCGGGAACTCCGGGCGGAGCGGCCGCGGACGACGCCGATGAATTCCTCGATCACCGGGTCGGTGCCGCCGGGGCCGTCCTCGATGGGCCAGGCCAGGCCCAGAGCCGTCTCGGCCATGCCGGTCACGGGGCGGTAGCGCAGCTCCTTGCGGTTGAAGTGCCGCGCCACGGACATCGGCAGGATCAGGATGCCCAGCCCCGCCTCCACCAGGTCGAGGGCTTCCTCCACGGAGGCCATCGGCGGCAGCGGCGCACGCGTGCCCTCGCGCAGCTGGTCGGAGATGTCCCGCCACTCCGGCACGGTGTCGGGGTCCTGGAGCAGGTATTCCGCCGAGAGTTCAGCCACCGGGACCTCCTCGAAGACGGCGATCTCGTGGTCCCGCGGCGCCACCACCACCGGGATCTCGGTGTACAGCGGAATGACGTGCAGCCCGGTCTTGTCCACGGGAAGCCGCACGAAGGACAGGTCCGCGCGGCCGTCGGCCAGTACCGCCAGCTGCTGCTCCTGCGGAACCAGGAAGGTCACCAGCTCAACCGCCGGCATGCGCTCTTCCCAGCGGCGGATCCATTTGCCGGGAGTCACGCCGGGAACGAACGCGACGCGGAGCTGGCTGGACTGCTGGTCGGAGTGGGGCACGTTCCAGCCTAACCCAACCGTCTTGTCGGGCCGGAGTGAAACCCCGTTAGTCTTAGACCATGAGCTCCACACCCTCGCCCCAGGCGATGAAGCCCGAAACCGCCGCCAAAAAACTGGGCATCTACCTTCCGGCCGCGCCCGAAGAATTCCGGCAGAACGCGCTGACCCACGATCAGTTCAAGGCGCTGCAGGACAGCCCGCCGGAGTGGCTCGTCGAGCTGCGCCGCAACGGACCGCACCCGCGGCCGGTCGTGGCGCAGAAGCTGAACATCTCCATCGGCGGGCTGGACCGCAGCGAGGTCACCGAGCCGCTGACGACGGCGGACATCACCGCGCTGCTGCAGGCCCCGCCGAAGTGGCTGGTCACCGAGCGCGCCGTCCACGCGAAGGCCCGCGACGAGGCGAAGCTCGCCAAGGACCGCGTCGCCAAGAAGCGCCCGAAGAGCTAGACCGGGCGAATCAGCGGCTAGCCGAGGTCAGCCAGCCGCCGCAGCTTCTCCAACGACGTACTCCAGCCGGGGATCGAGTCGCCGAAATCGAAGCTGTCGGTGTGCATCGTCTGCACCACGGTCATCCTCGTCCGGCCGCCCAGGTCCTCCAGCGTGATCAGCAGGGTCGAGGCGAAATCGAACATCTCGGACGGCGGTTCGTGCAGTTCAAGCAGTCCCGGTTCCTCGATCCGCGTGAAGTGGCCCGCCGAGGGGAACTCCGCACCGCCGTCGTCCATCACCATGGTGGCCTTCCACACTCCGCCAACGGCCGGCTCCACCTCGATGGTCTCCCGCGGGGTGTGCAGACCCTCCGGACCCCACCACCGGGCCAGCTGGTCGGGGTCGGTCCAGGCCCGGAACAGCAGCTCGCGAGGAGCGTCGAAAATGCGGACGATGGTCAGCGTGGTCCCGTCGACGACGGCGGACTCGCCTGCGGTGCCCGTGCCGGCACCGGTCGATTCCTGGTTTGCGGTCATTGCTGATGCTCCTTCTGGATTTTTTTCAGGTGTGCGTCGAGCCGGTCCAGACTGCTGTCCCAGAACCGGCGGTACTTCTCCATGTAGTCGGCCACGTCCCGGAAGGCGTCCGGTTCGAGCCGGCTGGACCGCCACTGCGCCGACCGGCTGCGGGAGATCAGGCCGGCGGCTTCGAGGACCTTCAGGTGGCGCGAAACCGCCGGTAGGGAAATCTCGAACGGCCCAGCCAGCTCCGTCACGGTGGCCTCCCCCTCCGTCAGCCGGGCCAGGATGGCCCGCCGGGTGGGGTCCGCCAGCGCCGCGAAGATCAGGCTGAGTTGGTCGGTTGCCATTGTGTAGTTAACCTGTTCATTAAATAACCAATACGTTAACTATGAAACGAGCCGGCGGCGCTGTCAAGGGTTTCCGCGGCGGAATACGGCGGCCCGTGCGGGAGTTGGCGCAGATATGACCAACGACAAAACATCAGCACAGCCGTCAGCAACCATCGAGCTCAAGGATCTGGGAACCGTCCACCGTCTGGGCTTCGGCGCCATGCGGATCGTCGGCGACGGAGTCTGGGGCGAGCCCGCCGACCGGGCCGAGGCGGTCCGCGTCGTTCGCCGCGCCGTCGAACTGGGCGTGGACTTCATCGACACGGCCGATTCCTACGGGCCGAACACCAGCGAGGAAATCATCGCCGAGGCCGTCCATCCGTACGCAACGGGCCTGCGGATCGCCACAAAGGTCGGCTTCACCCGCACCGGGCCCAACGCCTGGGTCCCGGTGGGCCGGGCCGAATACCTGCGCCAGCAGACCGAGCTGAGCCTGCGCAAACTCAAGGTCGATGCACTGGACCTGCTCCAGCTGCACCGGATCGACCCGAAGGTTGACCGGGAGGAGCAGTTCTCGGTGCTGCGCGACCTGCAGCGGGAGGGCAAGGTAAAGGCGCTGGGCCTGTCCCAGGTCAGCGTCGAGGAACTGAAGGCCGCCGCGGAATTCTTCACCGTCTCCACCGTCCAGAACCGCTACAACCTCACGGACCGCAGCTCCGAGGACGTGCTGGACTACGCCACGGAGAACGGCATCGGCTTCATTCCCTGGGCGCCGATTTCCGCCGGCGAACTTGCGCAGCCCGGCGGCCCGGTCGACGCTGCGGCCAAGCGTTTAGGCGCGACGACGTCGCAGGTCGCCTTGGCATGGCTACTGCGCCGCTCCCCCGTGATGATGCCGATTCCCGGAACCGGCTCGGTGGCACATCTGGAGGACAACATGGGCGCCGGCGCCCTGGTCCTTGATGACGACACCTATAACGAGCTCGAAGCCGCCCGGTAGCGCACCGCCAGACCCGGGGACGGGGCCGTCCGGCGCGCGGGACCGGCCGGAACCGCGCCCGACACTGTCCTGCGCCGATCCCGCCACGAAATCCGCGCAGAACGGACAGGCCCGGAAACGGAGCCGCCGCCCGTCAATGCGGGACCTGCCGGAACCGCGCCCGAGATTGTCCGCCCGTTCCGTTCTGCGCACGACTCACCCCGGCACCCCGCGCACGACACTGTCCTGCGCCGAATCCGCCACAAAGTCCGCGCAGAACGGAACGCCGGGACCGGGAACGGAGCCGCCCGGCGCACGAGACGGCCCGCCGCGCTGGCCCGCGGCCGCCGGCGCGCATCCCGCCACGAAATCCGCGCAGAACGGAACGCGTGACCCCGGGAACCTACCCGACCAGGGCCGCCGTCGCGAGCAATTCCACGGAGCGCAACCGTGCCGTGGTGCCCGGCGCCTGGTGCGCCACGATCAGCTCGTCCGCGTCGGCGTGCCGCGCGAATTCGTCCAGGTAGTCCCGCACGGCCGCGGGGTCGCCGACGGCGGAGTAGCGCAGCATCTGCACAAGGTGCTGGCCCTGCGGGGATTCGAGGACCATCTCCGCCTCGTCGTCGCTGAACGTGCGCCCGCCGCCGAAGAAGGAGGAGACCCGGGCGCGCTTGGCGGCCTGGAAGAGCTCCTGCGCCTCGGCGGTGCTGTCGGCGGCGACCACGTTGACGCCGGCGATCACGTGCGGCGCGTCCAGCTGCGCGGAGGGCTGGAATTCGCGCCGGTACAGGGCCACCGCGTCCTGCAGGGCCTGCGGGGCGAAGTGCGAGGCGAACGCATACGGCAGGCCCAGCTGGGCGGCCAGCCGGGCCCCGAACAGCGACGATCCCAGGATGTACAGCGGCACGTTGGTGCCCTTGCCGGGGGTGGCGTCCACGCCCTGGATGCGGGTGTTGCCGGTCAGGTAGCCCTGCAGCTCCAGCACATCCTGCGGGAAGGAATCGGCGCTCATCGGGTCCCGTCGCAGCGCCCGCATGGTGTTCTGGTCGCTGCCGGGCGCCCGTCCCAACCCGAGGTCGATCCGCCCGGGATGCAGCGTCTCCAGGGTGCCGAACTGTTCGGCGATGGTCAGCGGCGAGTGGTTCGGCAGCATGATGCCGCCGGAGCCCAGCCGGATCGTGGAGGTGTGCGCGGCGATGTGGGCGATCAGCACGCTGGTGGCGGAGGAGGCGATGGCGGGCATGTTGTGGTGCTCGGCGTACCAGATGCGCCGGTAGCCGAGCTCCTCGGCCCGCTGCGCCAGCGCCACGCTGCCGGCGAAACTGTCGGCCGCCGTCTGGCCCTTGCTGATGGTCGCGAGGTCAAGGATGGACAGCGGAACAGTCACAGGAGGGCCTTTCATGGCAATTTTCGTAGCAGATTTTCGTCACCCGACCGGGCGGCCCGGGCTTGCGGGGTGCATTGGGA
>JBIOFK010000176.1:0-4462 GCA_044447065.1 Actinomycetales bacterium
CCATGACGCTCACGCCGGCTGCCCGCGTGAGCGTCATGGCGCACAGCAGGGCGCAGTACGGGCAGTGCGTCTTTACCGCCGGGCCCATCCGACGCGCCCCAGCGCGGACAGCGGTCCGCGGCGAAGGTAACAGCACCAGGTCAGTGCCATCAGCGCGGCGTAACAGGCCACGAAGCCGCAGAACGCTGCGGCGTACCCGCCGGTAGCGGTCTTGGAAGCGCCCAGGAGCTGAGGGACCAGGAAGCCGCCGTAGGCGCCGAGCGCGGACACGATACCGAGCGCCGCGGACGCCTTGCGGGCCGCGGTCACCCGCCCGCCGCCGTCGTCGTCCCCCGGCGCCCGCCGTGCCGTGCCCACCCAGGAGGAGCCGGCACGCAGCGCGAACACCATCGGAATCATCCGGTAGGTGGAGCCGTTGCCGGCGCCGGCGGCCGCGAAGAGCGCCAGGAACAGGCCCAGGAAAAGCCCGAAACTGTGCAGCGGGAGGGTGAGGACCTGAACCAGGGTGACCGCCGCCAGGGCGCCGAAGCAGGCCACCGTCACCCGTGCCCCTCCCCACCGGTCCGCGAGCCGGCCGCCGTAGGGCCGTGCCAGCGAGCCGACCAGGGCGCCCAGGAAGGCCAGCGGAATGGTGGCCGCGCCGAGCGAGACGCCGGTGCCGCCGCCGAACGTGTCGGCCAGCAGTTTCGGGAAGACCCCGGAGAAGCCGATGAAGGAACCGAACGTGCCGATATACAGCAGCGCCAGGATCCACAGGTGCGGTTCGCGCAGCGAGGCGAGCGAGCCGGCCACGTCGCTGCGGGCGCTGGAAAGGTTGTTCATGTACCGGCCCGCACCGGCCGCGGCGACCAGGATCAGCGGCACCCAGATCCATCCGGCCAGCGGCAGGTTCAGCGCCGCGGCACCCAGCCCCGTAACCACCAGCGGGACGGCGAGCTGGGCGACGGCGGCTCCGAGGTTGCCGCCGGCCGCGTTCAGGCCCAGAGCCCAGCCCTTGTGCCGGGCCGGGTAGAAGAACGAGATGTTCGCCATCGAGCTGGCGAAGTTTCCGCCGCCGACGCCGGCGCAGGCCGCCGCGGCGAGCATCAGCGGGAACGGCGTGTGCGGGTTTCCGGCCGCCAGGGCCAGCGCCGTGGCCGGGATCAGCAGCAGCAGAACCGAGACAATGGTCCAGTTCCTTCCGCCGAAGCGGCCCACCATGAAGGTATAGGGGATGCGCAGGGTGGCACCGACGAGCGACGGCATCGAGATCAGCCAGAACAGCTCTGCGGTGCTGAAGGTGAAGCCCGCCGCGGGCAGGTACACCACCACGATCGACCACAGCTGCCAGATGACGAAGCCGAGGAATTCACACAGGATGGACCAGCCGAGGTTCCGCCGGGCGATTCCCTGGCCGGGCCGCTCCCACTGGCCGGGGTCTTCCGGATCCCAGCCGTCAATCCACCGTCCGGCGCGCAGCCGCAGCCGCGGGCTGCCGGTCTCGGGTACTGCCGGTGCGCTCATTCGCTGCACGCTCACGTGTGCCTCCACGGGTAGAAGTTCCATCCCGTTTCACGTTACGGAGCCCGCGTTTCCGGTTCCCGCCGTGGCTGTAAACCGGCTGTGACATTTAGCTATCCATGCCGGCGGCGCGGCGGTGAGGCTTCTCGCCCAACCGGGTCGCAGATAATGCACTCTGGGGGCGCCCATAACTGCGTTAGCTGCGACCCAGTTGGGCGGCGGGGGTCAGTCTTCGATGGTGGCGATGACGGCCCCGGCCGAGACGGTGTCCCCGGGTTTGGCGGTGAGCCCGCGGACCGTGCCGGAGCGGTGCGCGGTGAGGGGCTGTTCCATCTTCATGGCCTCCAGCACCACCACCAGGTCGCCCTCGGACACGGTGTCCCCGTCGGCAACGGCCACCTTCACGATCGTGCCCTGCATCGGCGATGTCAGCGAGTCCCCGCCCGCGGCGGTGGTTCCGGCCGCGCGGCGGCCCGGTTTCTTGGACTTCGGTTTGGCACCGGCCCTCGCTCCCGCCGCGGCCAGCCCGGCCGGAAGCACGACCTCAAGGCGCTTGCCGCCCACCTCGACGGTGATCCGCTGGCGCTCGCCGCCGCCGTCGTCGGCTGTCCCGTTGGCCGCAACCGGCACGAAGGGCGGAATCGTATTGACGAATTCCGTTTCGATCCAGCGGGTGTGCACGCTGAACGGCTTCCCGTCGGCGGGCGCGTACGCCGGGTCGGCGACGACGGCGCGGTGGAACGGCAGGACGGTGGGCATGCCGCCGACCTCCATCTCGGCCAGTGCGCGGCGCGCCCGTTCCAGGGCCTGGGTGCGGCTG
Organism: Actinomycetales bacterium; assembly: GCA_044447065.1. Taxonomy (GTDB): domain Bacteria; phylum Actinomycetota; class Actinomycetes; order Actinomycetales; family Micrococcaceae; genus JBIOFK01. Next base: position 2,321 of record JBIOFK010000176.1, read on the forward strand.
GCCCCGGTGATGATCACCTTCGCCAGCATCGAGTCGAAGTTGCCGCCGACCTCCTCGCCGGCTTCGATGCCCGAATCCACGCGGACCCCGGGACCGGTGGGCAGCCTGAGCGTCTCGACGGTGCCGGGGGCCGGCATGAAGTTCCGCCCCGGGTCCTCCCCGTTGATGCGGAATTCGAAGGCGTGGCCGCGGACGGGCGGGTCCGGGTAGCCCAGGTCCTCCCCGCAGGCCAGCCGGAACTGTTCCCGGACCAGGTCGATGCCGGTGACCTCCTCGGAAACGGGGTGCTCGACCTGCAGCCGGGTGTTAACCTCCAGGAAGGAGATGGTGCCGTCCGTGCCAACCAGGAATTCGCAGGTGCCGGCGCCCTGGTAATGCGCCTCCTTCAGGATCGCCTTCGACGCCTCGTACAGCCGGGCGTTCTGCTCGGCGCTCAGGAACGGCGCGGGCGCCTCCTCGACGAGTTTCTGGTTGCGGCGCTGCAGGGAGCAGTCGCGGGTGGAGACGACGACGACGTTCCCCGCCGCGTCCGCCAGGCACTGGGTTTCCACGTGGCGGGGGGAGTCGAGGAACCGTTCGACGAAGCATTCGCCGCGGCCGAACGCCGCGGTGGCCTCCCGGACGGCCGATTCGTACGCCTCGGTGATTTCGTCGCGGTGCCGGACGACCTTGATGCCGCGGCCGCCTCCGCCGTAGGCGGCCTTGATCGCCAGCGGCAGGCCGAATTCGTCCGCGAAGTCCAGGACTTCCCGGGCCGAGGAGACCGGGTCCTTGGTGCCGGGGACCAGGGGCGCACCCACCTTCTCGGCGATGTGCCGGGCCCTGACCTTGTCGCCGAGCGCGGCGATGGCGGCGGGGGAGGGACCGATCCAGATGATCCCGGCGTCCAACACCTTCTGCGCGAACTCGGCGTTCTCGGACAGGAAACCGTAGCCGGGATGCAGCGCGTCCGCACCCGACCTGGCGGCGGCGTCCAGGACCTTGTCCATCGCCAGGTAGGACTCGGCGGCGGTGCTTCCGCCGAGGGCGAAGGCCTCGTCGGCCAGTCGCGTGTGCAGGGCGTCGCAATCGGGCTCGGCGTAGACGGCGACGGAGGCGATGCCCGCGTCCCGTGCGGCCCGGATCACCCGGACGGCGATCTCGCCGCGGTTGGCGACGAGCACCTTCGTGATGGTCGCGGGACTGTGTGTTGTGGGCACCAAAGACTCCTTCTTTCCTTACCGGAGCCTAGCCTGAGTTTGAGGTATTGGCCCATGCATCATGCCGATTGTGCGTGTACCGGCCGCCTTCTTTGTAGGGTTGCTACAAATGGACGGTGCTCGGTCAGGACCAGAGTTCGGTGATGCCCACGCCCGCGCTGGCCAGCAGCCCCCGCAGGGTGGAGACGGAAAGGCCGACGACGGCGTGCGGATCCCCGTCCACGCGGGTGATGAATGCCCCGCCGAGGCTGTCGATCGTGAAGGATCCGGCCACCTGCAGAGGCTCACCGGTGGCAACGTAACTATCAATTTCCTTCTCCGTCATGTCCGCGAAGTGCACCGACGCACTGGCGACGGAGCCGATCGTGGCGCCGGAACCGCCGTCGTGCGTGCTGCGGTTGTCCACCAGCCAGTGCCCGGTATGCAGTTCCCCGTGCCGGCCGCGCATGGCGCGCAGGCGTTCGCGGGCGACGGCGGGTTCCCACGGCTTACCATAGGCCGTGCCGTCGAGTTCGAACACCGAATCGCAGCCGAGCACGAGCGCGCCCGCCGAGGCCGGGAGCGCGGCCACGGCCTCGGCCTTGGCCCGGGCCAGCAGCAGGGCGGTTTCCAGCGGATCCGTCACGGCGTAGCGGGCGGTGACGGCATCCTCGTCGACATCCGAGACCAGTACCGTGTGCCGGACGCCGGCGTCGCGGAGAAGCTTGGTGCGGGCGGGGGACGCGGAGGCCAGGATGAGGCGGATTTCAGTCACACATCCAAGCCTACTAGTCCGCCCCCGCACCCAACTGGGTCGCAGCTAATGCACGTCTGGACGCGTCATGAGTGGATTTGGTGGGTCGCGGTTGGGGGGGGGGGCGGTGTAGTTGGCGTGGGTGTGTGTCTGATCTCGGGCGCAGCGAGGGCGGCGCGGCCGCCGGCCGCAGCAAGGTTCTCCGGGGCG
>JBIOFK010000177.1:0-4462 GCA_044447065.1 Actinomycetales bacterium
ATCTCCAGCACGTTGATGGCCTCAGCAGTGAGTACCACGAACATCGCGCCCACCATCAGGGACCAGAGCAGCGAGTCCGCATTGAGGACGCGCAATCCATCCAGCAGCCGGGGTCTTTCCGGCGTGGCCCCGTGGCCGGCGAGCGTGCCGGAACCGGCTTCCGCCTGCACGGAAACGCCCCCGCGCCGGGTTCGGATGGACACCGCGCCAGCCGCCAGCACCAGGTAGCAGGCAGCCGCCAGCCAGAAGGCGAGTTCCGTGCCGCCCTGGCCTGCCAGGATTCCCCCGGCCGCGGGACCCACCAACTGGGCCAGCATCAGGGTGGCCTGCATGGTGCCCATGGCCTTGGGCGTCCGCTTTTCGCCGACTATCCGGGGTAGCAGCGCCTGCCAGGTGGGGCTGGCCACGGCCAAGGCCGCCTCGAGGATGAACGTCAGCACAAAGAGGGCCGGATTGAAGTCGGCAAAGAGATGTATGCTCAACGCCATCGCCGCCAGAGCCGCGGCGCTGGCCGCGGATGCCGCACAGGCAAGGAATCGGGAGTCGTGGGTGTCCGCGAGCCGGCCGGCCCACGGGGCAAGCACCACCATCGGCAGCGTGGCGACCAGGAGGTATGCCGTGACGGCCCACACTCCCTCCGGCCCGGCCAGGGAGCCCTGCAGGTGCAGCAGGATCACCACGACGACGGCGCTGTAGCCCACCATGGCGACGAAGCGTGAGGCGCTGGCCACCAGAAAGTCCCGGTTGCGCACCAGCCTGTCCGCGACCGCCGTATCCAATGTCCGAAGTGGATGTTTCATAACTGTGAAACTAGTCTTTCATAAAGATGATGTCAAGCATTCATTTCAGAAATGGCTATGCTGGTTCTATGACCGCCGAATCGTTGGCCGAAGGCACCCCGGCAGGGGAGGACCGCGCCCCCGCTGGAGCGGAGCGCGCCCGGACGGTCGTGACCATTACGGATCCGCAGGCCATCCGTGCGTTGGCGCACAAGGTCCGGCTCGATGTCATCGACGAATTGTTCGGCTCCGAGGACACCTACACCGCAACGGATCTGGCGAAAAGGTTCGGCCTCACGCCCAGCGCCATGAGCTACCACCTGCGCGCTCTGGAAAAATGGGGCTACCTGGTGCGCGCGGAACCGTCCGCAGACGGTCGCGAACGGCTGTGGAAGGCCGCGGGCGAGACGCTGGAGGTAGGAGACAAGGCCTCGGCCTCGGCCCTGGTTGCCTCCACCCTGATCGATATTCAGCTGGCCTCCCTTCGCGACCGGGTTAAGGCGGCGCTGGCGGCCGCTTCGGCGGCGGGTGAGGACGGAGATGCGGAGGATCTGATGCTCGCCCAGTCCAAGCTGCGGATCACCGATGCCGAGTCCAAAGAGTTCCAGCGCCGCTATCACGAACTCGTCGATGAATTCCGCCAGCGGCACCGTTCCGGGACCGAGCCGGGGCTGAAAAAGATGCATCTGACAGCGGTGCTGATACCCGAAATCGAGGCCTGAGCCGCTTCGTTCGTGACCCCGCGCGCCGCTTGCCGAATTCTTGCGTAATGCGCGGTTCACCAGAAAAATGTGGTGAACTAGGCTTCCGAGGGCACCGTCTGCCCCGCAATATCAGTACCACGTAGGAGAGTCGTGCCCACCAAGGCCACCAAAACTGCGAAAACCGGCAAGAAACTGGTCATCGTTGAGTCCCCCGCCAAGAGTAAGACCATCGGCAAGTACCTTGGCGAGGGTTTCGTTGTCGAGGCTTCCATCGGACACATCCGGGATCTCCCGCAACCCTCCGAGCTCCCCGCGGAACTGAAGAAAACCTCGATCGGCAAGTTCGCCGTCGACGTCGACAACGGATTCAAGCCGTATTACGTCATTTCGGCCGACAAGAAGAAAAAGGTCGCCGAACTCAAGGCCCAGCTAAAAGACGCTGACGAACTTTTCCTCGCAACCGACGGTGACCGCGAGGGTGAAGCCATCGCGTGGCACCTGCTGGAAGTACTCAAGCCCAAGGTCCCTGTCCACCGCATGACCTTCACCGAGATCACGAAGGAATCCCTGCTGCGGGCGCTGGATAACCTGCGCGAACTGGACACCGACCTGGTGGACGCGCAGGAAACCCGGCGGGTCCTTGACCGGCTGTACGGCTACGAAATTTCTCCCGTGCTGTGGCGCAAAATCTCCCGCGGCCTGTCCGCCGGTCGGGTGCAGTCCGTGGTGACCCGCCTCGTCGTCGAACGTGAACGCGAGCGCATGGCGTTCCGCACAGCTTCCTATTGGGACCTGATCGGTGAATTCGCTGCCGAAAACGGCGAAACGCAGACCTTTAAGGCCAAACTCGCCGCCGTGGACGGCAAGCGGGTGGCCTCCGGACGCGACTTCAATGATGTGGGCCAGCTGACGGGCAAGAACGTCGCCCATCTGGACGAGGCAGGTGCCAGGACGCTGGCGGCCGAGCTGCAGAGCTCCGCCTTCGCCGTCCGCTCGATGGAGCACAAGCCCTACTCGCGCCGGCCCGCCGCGCCGTTCACGACGTCGACCCTGCAGCAGGAAGCGGGACGCAAACTCCGCTTCAGTTCCAAGAGCACCATGCAGGTGGCGCAGCGGCTGTACGAAAACGGCTACATCACCTATATGCGTACCGACTCCTCGGCCCTGAGCGATGAGGCCGTCAACGCCGCCCGCCGGCAGGCCTCCGAGCTGTACGGCCAGGAGTACGTGCCGCAGGCCAAGCGCGTCTATGCCAATAAGAGCGCCAACGCCCAGGAAGCGCACGAGGCCATCCGCCCCGCCGGTGACTCGTTCCGGACTCCGGCCCAGGTGGCCCGCGAGCTGCGCGGCGACGAATTCAAGCTGTACGAGCTGATCTGGAAGCGCACCGTCGCTTCCCAGATGGCGGATGCCAAGGGCTCGACGGCGACCATCCGGCTGGGTGCGCTGACCGCCAGCGGGACGGACGCGGAATTCTCCGCCTCCGGCACCGTCATTACCTTCCGCGGCTTCCTGGCCGCCTATGAAGAAGGCCGGGACGAGGCCCGCGGGGATGAGGATTCGGAGCAGGACCGCCGGCTGCCGAACGTGTCCGAAAAGGACGCGCTCAAGGCCACCGACGTTGCCGCCGCCGGTCACCAGACCTCGCCGCCGCCGCGCTACACCGAAGCGTCCCTGACCGCGGAAATGGAAGACCGCGGGATCGGCCGTCCGTCCACCTACGCGTCCACCATGTCGACCATCCAGGACAGGGGCTATGTCCGCAAGCAGGGCTCCGCGCTGGTGCCCAGCTGGGTGGCGTTCTCGGTGGTGCGGCTGCTGGAGGAGCACTTCAGCAACTATGTGGACTACGAGTTCACCTCGGACATGGAAAAGGACCTGGACCGGATTTCGCTGGGCCAGGAACAGGGTTCCAATTGGCTCAAGCACTTCTACTTCGGCGGGGGGGATGACAAGGGCCTGCTCTCCGTTGTGGACAACCTCGGGGACATCGACGCCCGCTCGATTAACTCCGTCGCCATCACCGACAGCATTACCCTGCGCGTCGGGAAGTTCGGTCCGTATCTGGAAAGCTCGGTTCCCACGGTGGACGAGAAGACCGGGGAGATTCTGGAGTCGGTCCGGGCCAACGTGCCCGAGGACCTGGCCCCCGATGAACTGACGGCGGAAAAAGCCATCGAGCTGATGAACACCGCAGCCCCGGAGGAACGCCAGCTGGGCGTCGATCCGCTCAGCGGTAATCCGATCGTGGCGAAGAACGGCCGCTACGGCGCGTACGTCACCGAAATCATCAAGGAGCCGACGCCGGAGGAACTCGCGAACGCGCCGCTGGAGTACTACAAGAACGGCAAGCCGAAGCCGCCGAAGAAGCCTGTCAAGGCCAAGCCCCGCACGGGGTCGCTGTTCGCGTCGATGAGTGTGGAGTCCGTGACCCTGGAGGAGGCGCTGGCGCTGATGTCCCTGCCCCGTGTCCTCGGGGCCGACGCCGAGGGCAACGAAATCACCGTGCAGAACGGTCGCTTCGGGCCGTACCTGAAGAAGGGCTCCGACTCCCGCTCGATCGGCAGCGAGGAAGAGATCTTCTCCATCACGCTCGAGCAGGGGCTGGAGATCTATTCGCAGCCCAAGCAGCGCGGGGCCCGCGCCGCCGTGGCGCCGCTGGCCGAATTCGGCGATGATCCGGTATCCGGCAAGAAGATCGTGGTCAAGGAGGGCCGGTTCGGCCCGTACATTACCGACGGCGTCACGAACATCACGGTTCCCCGGGATACGGCGCTGGAGGAACTCACCGCCGAACGTGCCGTGGAACTGCTTGCCGAAAAGCGCGAGCGCGGCCCGGTCAAGCGCACCGCGAAGGCTCCGGCCCGCCGCAAGGTCGCCGCCAAGAAGGAGCGGCCGGGAAGTACCGGCGCGGACCCGCGCCGGCGGCTGGGGTGTACCCGGGCGCGCATGCCCAGACGCCTGAGGTGTACCCGGGAC